>DATECU010000164.1:0-37719 GCA_035286745.1 Vicinamibacteria bacterium
CTCGCCGCACGTCATCGGGACTTCCCCCACGCACGACTGGGTGCAGGCCGCATTGACGGTGCAGACCTCGCTGCACGCACCCGGCGGCGGGTCGCTGGCCTTGACGGTCGGGGCGTTGACGGCCCAGACGACGCCTACCAGCAGGGCGCAAAGGGCGAAGAAGGCGAGGCCGCTATCGAGGGCCCGCCTCAGCCCTGTGAAGCCAGCCGTCCGGGCCTGGGGTTTGCTCTCTCTCTCTCTCATCCGATTCCTCCGGTGATTCGCGTGGGACGGGTTTCGGGGTGGCCAGCGGCAGTTGATGATGCTGGACTATACGCACATGCCAGAACGTGTCAAGAGAGAAGCTGAGCTCGCCAGGGGAGCGTCTCCTGCGGGACCAGGACCGCCCTACGCCCTTGGCGGGAATCGGGAAGGCGGGATCAACCCGGAACTAAACCCGGGCCATGCCCCGACACGCGCCGCGCGCGGTGGCACGCGGAACGGACGGGACACGTTCACGTGCACGGCCGCGATCCCGGGCCCGATCGTTCAGCAGCCCCAGGCCCGAGGGCCAGCGGCGGCGAGGGCCAAGGGCTCCGCCGGACCGCCGGACCGCAGGACCACAGGACACCGCGGCATGACGTGGCCGCCGGTTGCCGCTATGATGGAGGGCTTGTCTCGGGAGGAAAGCCGCGGATGGGAAGCATGTTGGGGCTCTTGACCGATGGCGTTCGGGCCATTGGCCGCGTGGGTTCGGGTGTAGCCGGCCACGCCGGGGGCATGGGGCTTCTGGCCTGGCGCTCGCTGACCGCCGTGCTCTCGGGGAGCGTCGCCTTCAAGGACTTCATAGCTCAGGCCCATTCCATCGGCGTGCAGAGCATCCCGCTGGTGCTGGTGACCGCCACCCTCTCGGGTGTGGTCACCTCCCAACAGGGGGGCTACCAGTTCACGGGCGCCATCCCCCTCTACGTGCTGGGCAGTGTGGTGACCTCGAGCGTGGTCTTGGAGCTGGGGCCGGTGCTCACCGCCATCGTACTCATCGGGCGGGTGGGCGCCCGCATAACGGCTGAGATCGGAACCATGCAGGTCTCGGAGCAGATCGACGCCCTGTACTCGTTGGGACGCGACCCGATTCCGGTGCTGGCGGCCCCCCGCATCTTCGCGGGCATGATCGCCATGCCGGCGCTGGTGGGCATCGCCAACGCGGTGGGCTTCGTGGCGGGCATGATCGCCGCCCGGCTCACCGTCAATCTGGGCTCGGAGTCGTTCCTCTACGGCGCTCGCATGTACTGGCACAGCTACGACTTCTTCTACTCGATGATGAAGGCGCTCGCCTTCGGCGTCATCATCCCCCTCATCTCCTGCCACATGGGGCTCCTGACGCGGGGGGGAGCCGAGGGAGTGGGCCGGGCCACCACCTCGTCGGTGGTGTTCATGATCATCGCGGTCCTGGTGGCGGACGCGCTCTTCCCGCCGCTCTTCCTCAACTGACCATGGCCAAGGGACGAAGCCAGGAGACGGTCATCGAGTACCGCGACGTGTACAAGGCGTTCGATGTGCCGGTGCTCTCCGGGGTCACCCTGTCCATCCCCCAGGGGGAGATCGTGGCCATCGTCGGCCCCTCGGGCACCGGCAAGAGCGTGCTGCTCAAGACCACCATCGGTCTCATCGTGCCGGACCGGGGTGACGTGCTGGTGGAGGGCGAGTCGGTGTACTTCGGCCGGCGCGAGGCCTTGCGCGAGGTCCGCAAGAAGGTGGGCTACGTCTTTCAGAACGCCGCCCTCTTCGATTCCATGACCGTGTTCGAGAACGTGGCTTTCGGCCTGCGCGACGGGGAGGCCAAGGAGATCGGCCGCGAGGAGGTGGTGCGGCGGGTGGTGAAGGCCCTAGAGGAGGTGAACCTCGACCCCTCGGTGGTCTTGCGCAAGCTGCCTGCCGAGCTGTCCGGGGGCATGCGCAAGCGGGTCGGCCTGGCCCGCGCCATCGTGGGCGAGCCCGACATCCTCCTCTACGACGAGCCGGTGACCGGCCTTGATCCGGTGAACACGGCGGCCGTGGACCAGCTCATCACCGCCATCGCGGCCCGGACCGGGGTGACCTCCCTGGTGGTCACCCACGACGTCCCCGGCGCCCTGGGCTTCTGCGATCGCATCGCCCTGTTGGAGGACGGCGTGCTCCAATTCGTGGGCTCGCCGGCCGAGTTCCGATCGAGCCCTAACCCCCTGGTGCAGGCCTTCGCCGACCGGGAGGCGGCCGCCGCCCTGGCCCGCCAGGGGTTGGGCGCACCCGCCTAATGAACCAGCCTTCTTGGACCCGTATCAGGAGTAGGACATGAGTGAGAATGGAGCCAGTCCCCGGTCGCCCCTGCCCCAGGCGCCTCCGACCCGGGCCGTCGATCAGACGGTGTGGGTCGGCTTGTTCCTGATCGTGGCGGTGGTCTCCATCCTCTCCGCCTTGTTCGTGCTGACCGACGCCGCCATGTTCCGCGGTCGCTACATCGTCACCACCCAGGTGAAGGACGCCGGGGGCATCCGTCGTGGGGATCCGGTGCAGATGCGAGGTGTGAACATCGGACGCGTGCTGCGCTTCCAGATCGGCAAGGAGGGCTCGGTGGCGGTGCAGCTCGAGATCGAAGGCGAGTACGGGGTGCCGGCGGACTCCCACGTCGAGCTGAAGTCGAGCGGGATCCTGGGCGGCATGGTGGCCGAGGTGGTGCCCGGCACCTCCGACCGGCGGCTGCGCACCGGCGACACCCTGGCCGGCAGCTCCGAAGAGGGCATGGGGGCCATGGCCACTCGCATTGCCGGGCAAGCCGAGGCCACGCTGGGTCGCGTCGACAGCCTGCTCTCGAAGGAGATGATCGCCCAGGTGCACGGCTCCAGTTCGGAGCTCAAGGCGCTCTTGCTGACGCTCTCCGCCGCCGTCAAGGAACAGCGGACGGAAATCGGGAGCCTGACCGCGAGCCTCAAGCGCTCCGCCGAGGGTCTGGAGAAGACGGCGGCCGGCCCCGAGCTCGATCGCATCGTGAAGCGCCTGGACGCGGTGGCCGAGAAGGCCGACACCGTAGCCGCATCCCTCGATCGCTCCTCGAAGTCCATGGAGGGCGTGTTGGGGCGGATCGACCGTGGAGAGGGAACGTTAGGCAAACTGAGCAAGGATGAGGTTCTCTACAAGAACCTGAGCGAGGCGGCGGCCACCATGAACCAGACCAGCGCCAACATCAGCCGTTTGGTGGACGACATCCGCAAGAACCCCAGGAAGTACCTGAAGATCAGCGTCTTCTGAGATCGGCGGCGGGAGGCCGCGAGCCCTGCTCCAGGGTGGGGCGTACTGGGCTTCTGTGCGCGGCGTCCGAAGTGAGCTCGGTCGCCACTCCAAGGCGGGGGCTCCCGCCCCCCGAGCCGCCGGACACGAAACGCAGGGACCTCGGACGCTACGTATGGTCCGCAGTGGCGGCGATCTCGAGGAAGCGGCGCTCGCGGCCTTGCGCCAAGTGCTTCGCCCAGGTGGACGGAAGGCCTGCGACCTCGCTGGCTGCTACCGCTCGGATGGAACTGAGCCGAAACCCGGCGCAGGCGTAGTCGTGGGCGAAGTGATGGGCGCGTGCGGCCTCATCGAGTCCGGGCAGTCCCAGACGGCGAAGCGCCACGCGATCGCGCACCGGATCGTGCCCGAGGACGACCGAGAGCGTCGCGCCGGTGCGGCACAGCGCGCGCACACCGCGCAGGATGTCGGCCGACGGGCCTGCCACCGCCGCCAGCAGGCTGCCCCAGGGCAGGACGACGGTCACGCGGTCCGCGACGCCTAAGAGCTCCTGCGGCAGCTTCTCGACGGCCGCCCGCACGTAGAGGACGTTGGCGAGCCGGGCACGCACAGCTCGGCCCGACCAACGACGCATGTTCTCGGCGTTGGCATCGACGCCGATGAAGAGGCGCTCGGGGTTCCGTCTCGCCAGCGTGAACGGCAAGAGGCCGTCGCCGGTTCCGATGTCGATGGCGGCTCGCCCGTCGAAGCGGGCGAGGGCCTCACGGAGTTACTGGTCCGAACGCTCCAGGCGCTTGCCGCGTACGATGTCCATTCACCGATTGTACCCCCACCCGCTCCGGACCCATCAGCGGATCAGGCTCCGGATGGCGCGTCTCCACCAACCCGCGTCGAGGCCAACAAGCTTCGAGCCCCAGGCAGCTCGCAGCGTCGCCCGCTCCATGGGGACTCGACGACAGCGTCGAAAGAGCGGGCGAGAAAGCGGCTGCGCTCGCCCCGTGGGCGAGTGGTCAGGGGACGCGCATGACGAAGAACTCGTAGCTGTAGAACTCCGAGTAGGCGCGCCAGATGTCGATCTCGCGCTGGACCCGGTCGGCCAGCTCCTGTGCGTCTCTCTCTTCGCCGTGCCGCTCGCGGAAGTGCGTCACGTTGTGCTGGAGGGGGCGGTAGTAGTCGTCCCACCACGACGACGGTGGCAGCGGGAAATGGCCGACCGTCTCGTACTCACACTCCGCGACGACTTGCAGGAGCTCCTGAACCGGACGGATCGCCGGATACTCCTGCGTCCAGAAGGCCGAGCAGTCCGGCGGTGGGTCCGGCTTCGTCCAAGCCACTTCCGTCACCGCCAGGTGCCCGCCCGGCGCGAGCAGCCGGCGCCACTCGCGGAGGCCGGTTTCGAAGCCCATGACGAAGATCGCGCCCTCGGCCCAGACGACGTCGAAAGCGCCGAACGCAAAGGCGAGCTGTCGCATGTCTCCGACGCGAGCTTCGAGCCGGTCCCCGATCCCGAGGGCCCGCGCCTGGCGGTTCAGCTCGTCGACGAACGGCGGGTGGTTGTCGACCGCCACGATACGCGCTGGCGAGCCCTGGGCGAGTACGCGTGTCTGCAGGCCGGTGCCGCAGCCCACGTCGAGCAGGCGCGTCTTCGGTCCGATACCGGGCACCAGCGCGAGCGCTCGACGCGTGCTCTCGGCGTCGCCGGGGCCCTGCCGGGGCAGACCACTGAACATCTCGAAGAACAGCATGGTCATCCTGTCCTGAGTCATCTCTTGAGTCCTTTCACGGGTGGCGCCGCGCGCCGCGGCCTGCGAGTGGGTTGCAGCGCGGCACCAGTGCCGAAGCTAGTTGTGGGGATTGAGAAAGGGGAGCGACCGGTGCAGGTACACAGCGCCTGCTGTGCGGAACTCGTCCGGCGGTCCCGACTAGAGGACGGAGGCCATCTGGGCGCGACTACAGTGGGCTTGGCCCGGTCCGTCAAGAGCAGCCGCGGGGGCGCCGGGGGCGCGGGGTGTCGCACTTCGGTCCGTGGTAGGCCGGGGAGGAGCGGGCGGTCCGTCGCTGAGGCTCTTACGCTTCACCGGCCAGCGGCCGGTGTCGACCTGCATTCCGTGCGCTCTTCGTCGCTTCCTCGCCGCCTTTTCGTCCCGCACTCGTGACACCGGTGTCTCCGTGGACCATATTCCGGCCAGACGAAAACCTGACGCCGGTCCCTCCTGCCTGCCACTCTAGGGACGGTTCCGCCTGGGATCGACGCCAGAACCCTTGAGGAGGTTTCGATGAGGACGACAACTCGGCTCCCGGCCCTGGCCTTGGTGCTCCTGGGCCTGCCCCTGGCTACGAAGGCCCAGGACTTCAAGCGAGAGGTCATCTACCAGATCGTCACCGACCGCTTCTTCAACGGGTCCGCCGCGAACGATGACCCACCGCAGAGCCCGGGCCTCTTCGACGCGAGCCGCACCAACTGGCGTCTCTACTGGGGCGGGGACCTGGAGGGCATCCGCCAGAAGATCGCCTACCTGAAGGGCATGGGAGTCACGGCCATCTGGATCTCGCCACCGGTCGACAACCTCAACGTCAACATCCCTGACGGCGGCGGGGGCGCGCAGGCGCCCTACCACGGGTACCACCCGCGTGACTTCAAGCGGATCGAGGAGCACTTCGGCGACACCAGCAACTCCTGGGCGCCCTACGAGAACCTGATCGCTACCGCCCACGCGAACGGCATCAAGGTCATCGTGGACTGGGTCCCGAACCACACCAGCAGCGGCGACGCCGGGGAGTTCGGGGCGCTCTACGACGACGGGACGTATCTGGCCGACTACGGGTTCGACCCCAGCGGGTACTTCCACCACAACACCAACATCAGCGACTGGAACGACCGGTACCAGGTGCAGTACTACTCGCTCTTCGGCTTAGCTGACCTCAACCCCGAGAGCGCGCCGGTGGACGCCTACTTGAAATCCGCGGCCCAGCTCTTTGCCGCGCACGGCACCGACGGCTTCCGCATCGACGCGCCCAAGCACGCGACCTGGGGCTGGCAACAAAGCATGGTCAACAACATGTTCGGCAGCGCCCCCAGCTTCGTCTTTGGGGAGTGGTTCCAGCACGGGACGTCCGACACGCTCTACCGCGACTCGGTGAAGTTCGCCAACAAGAGCGGCATGTCGTTGCTCGACTTCCCCCTGAACACGCAGATCCGCAGCGTCTTTGGTTCTTCGGGCAGCTTCCGCGACCTGGACGCGACCATGGCACAGGAGAACGCCGACTTCACCTGGAAGGAAGATCAGGTCGCCTTCGTGGACAACCACGACATGGCCCGCTTCCTCACGCTCAACAACAACTCGACTCGCCTGCATCAGGCCCTCGCCTTCATCCTCACCTCCCGTGGGATCCCCTGCATCTACTACGGCACCGAGCAGTACCTGCACGACGACACGGGCGGTGGGGGCGACCCCTACAACCGGCCCATGATGGCCTCCTGGAGCACCTCGACCACCGGCTACACGCTGATCAAGAAGCTCTCCGACCTGCGCCGGTCCAACAACGCCATCCCCTACGGATCCTGGCGGCAGCGCTGGCTCAATGACGACGTCTACATCTACGAGAGGCAGTTCTACAGCGACGTGGTGCTGGTGGCGATCAACAAGAGCCAGACCGCGAGCTACAACATCACGGGGCTGCTGACCGCGCTTCCGGCAGGGACCTACGCCGACTACCTGACTGGCCTGCTGGGAGGTCTCTCGATCACCGTCACCAGCGGCAGCGGCGGCAACAACCCCGTGACCGCCTTCAACCTCGGGCCCGGCAGAGTCTCGGTCTGGCGCCGGGCGGTCACCTCTTCGACGCCCCAGGTGGGCTCGATCGGCCCAACGGTGGGACAGGCCGGGACGCGCGTCACCATCGCAGGGGAGGGCTTTGGGGTCTCGACCGGCTCGGTCTGGTTTGGTTCGGCCGCGGCCACCGTGAACTCGTGGTCGACCACCTCGGTGACCTTCACCGTGCCGAGCGTGGCGAACGGGTCGCACAACGTTGTACTGAAGAACAGCTCGGGGACGTCGGCCAATTCCATTGGCTTCACCGTGCTCACGGCGCGGTTGATCCCCGTCACCTTCACGGTCTACAACGCGATCGGGACCAGCATGGGTGACCACATCTTCCTCACCGGGAACACGGTGGAGCTGGGGCAGTGGAGCACGACCTGGAACGGGGCCGTGGGCCCCATGCTCACCCCGGAATACCCCGACTGGTTCATCAACGCCTCGATGCCCGCTGGCCAAACCATCCAATTCAAGTTCATCAAGATCGCTTCCGACGGCAGCGTCACCTGGGAAAACGGGGCGAACCACACCTACACGGTACCGGCCAGCGGTGTCGGGTATGTGAACGTGAGCTGGCAGTACTGAGCGGCGAGCCCGTCCGTGGGGAGTAGAATGGCGGGCGCGGGCCGGATCGCGCCCGCTTTCCGGGAGACGAAGAGGGCATGACGCTGAACCTGAGCTCGGTCATTTCGCTGCTTGCCGTGACCTGCGCAGCGAGCCCACCCGGGTCGGTTGCGCCGACCTACGATGTGATCTTCGCTGGCGGTCGGGTGGTGGATGGCACCGGTGCCCCCTGGTTCCGGGCCGACGTAGGCGTCATCGGCGACCGCATCGCCGCGGTCGGCGATCTGTCCGGCGCGGTCGTTCGCCGGCGGATCGACGCACGGGGTCTGGTGGTCGCCCCCGGCTTCATCGACATGCTCGGCCAGTCCGAGTACAACGTCCTGGTCGACAACCGCGCGGCCAGCAAGATCACCCAGGGCATCACCACCGAGATCACCGGCGAGGGCTCGGCCCTGGCGCCGCTGAACGCGAGGATGGTGGCGGACGGCAAGGCCACCTGGGAGCGCTACGGCGTCACCCCCGACTGGACCACGCTCGAGGGCTACTGGAAGGCGCTCATCCGGGCACGGCCCGCCATCAACCTGGGCACCTTCGTGGGCGCCGGTGGCGTGCGCGACCTGGTCATCGGCCAGGAGGACCGTCTCGCAACTGCCGAGGAGCTCACCGCCATGGAGACCGCGGTGGCGCGGGCCATGGAGGAGGGAGCGCTGGGTCTGTCCACCTCGCTCATCTACGTGCCCGACCGTTATGCCTCGACCGAGGAGATCCTGGCGCTGGCGCGGGTCGCGGCGCGCTACGGCGGGAGCTACATCACCCACCAGCGCAGCGAGGACGACGACATCGATCGGAGCCTCGACGAAGTGTTCCGGATCGCCCGCGAGGCCGCTCTGCCGGTCGAGATCTACCATCTCAAGACCTCGGAGCGACGGAACTGGGGGCGGATGCCCGCGGTGCTCAAGCGGATCGAAGCTGCGCGGGCGGAGGGCCTCGACGTTTCGGCCGATCAGTACCCGTGGACGGCAAGCTCGAACAGTCTGGATGCGAGCTTGCCGGCCTGGGTGCGGGAGGGTGGGCGCCAGAAGCTGGTGGCGCGGCTGGGCGACCCGGCGACCCGGGCTCGAGTCCGCGCGGACTTCCTGAAGGAGCATCCCGACTGGGCGGACGGCGGGCCCAGCCGCATCCTGATCACGAACGCTCTGGATCCCAGCTTGAAGGGGAACGAGGGGAAGACCATCGAGGAGATTGCGAAGGCTGAGGGGAAAGACCCGTTGGACGCGCTCATCGACCTGGTGATCGCGGACCGCGCCAACACCGGCCGCGTGACCTTCTCCATGGGCGAGGGCGACGTCAAGGCGGCGCTCGCCCACCCGCTGGTCTCCATGTGCACCGACTCCGGGGCCCAGGCCGAGGATGGCATCTTCGCGCGCCAGAAGTCGCACCCGCGCGCCTGGGGCTCGGCCGCGCGCATCCTGGGCAAGTACGTCCGCGAGGAGAAGCTGCTGAGCCTCGAGGAGGCGGTGCGCAAGATGACATCGCTCCCCGCCTCACGAATGCGGCTCCACGATCGCGGGATCGTGCGGCCCGGGATGGCCGCCGATCTGGTCGCCTTCGACCCCGCCACCGTCCGCGAGCGGTCCACCTACGCGGACCCTCTCCACTATAGCGAGGGGATTCCCTACGTGGCCGTGAACGGGCAGTTGGTGGTCGACGGAGGGCGCATCACGGAGGCTCGGCCCGGCCGGCCCCTCTACGGGCCGGGGCGGCGGGTGCGCACCCAGCGGCCGGAGTGAGGGTGATCGCCTTCTAGGCTAACGGACGCGTTCAACGAATCGCCCGTCCCTGGTATCCACGCGGATACGTTCTCCCGACTCGATGTAGGAAGGGACCATCACCTGCAGCCCGGTCTCCATCTGGGCGGGCTTGAGCTGGGCCTGTGCGGTGGAGCCCTTGATCGCGGGAGCGGTGTCGGTGACGGCTAGCTCGACCGTCAGGGGGAGGTTGAGCGCGATCACCCGCTCCTGGAAGAGCAGCGTGCGCAGCTCCAGGTTCTCCACCATGTAGCCGGCGGCCTCGCCGACGTGGTCGGCGTCGAGAGTGATCTGCTCGTAGCTGCCCAGGTCCATGAAGAAGAAGTCGTCAGCCTGGCGATAGAGGTACTGCACCGGGCGGGTCTCCACTTCCGCCGTTGTCTCGGTGTCGCCGCCGCGCCAGTTCTTGGCCAGGGTCTGGCCGGTCCGCAGGTTCTTGAGCTTGCCCTTGACCATCAGGCTGGCTCCCCGCGCCGAGGGAGTCTGCGAGACCACCTCCGTCACCTGCCATGGATCCCCGCCCAGCTCCAGGATGTCGCCCCGCTTCAGTTCCGTCACGTTGATGATCATCCGGGGTTTGTACCCCAGCCGAGGGCGTGTCTCAAGCGGAGTGGGGGAGGTGGACCGCGCCGGGCGGCTTGTGAAACACTGAGGTCGGGGGGCTTCAAGCGGGAGGGAGAATGGTGCTTCAGAGGACGTTCAAGAAGGCCCTGGGCTCGATGGGCTTCGCAGTGGTCGCCGCGCTCCTGGTGGCACCTGCCGGGGCGCAGACCGAACGAGGCAAGGCGGAGCTGAAGACGGGATCCGGAGCCATCACCCTCGACTACGGACGGCCGTCGCTCAAAGGCAGAGACATGCTCTCCGAGCTGAAGCCGGACTCCCTGTGGCGAATGGGCATGAACCAGGCCACGGTGCTCACCACGCCCGTAGACCTCACGTTTGGCGCGACCAAGCTCGTCCAGGGGAGCTACAGCCTCTGGCTCAAGAAGGCCGGCGACAAGTTCGAGCTGGTCTTCAACTCCCAGACCGGCCAGTGGGGGACCCAGCACGACCCGGCCAAGGACGTCTGCAGCGTGGTGTTGAAGCAGGAGCCGCTGCCGGCTCCGGTGGAGACCTTCACCATGGACCTGAAGGCGGCCCCGAAGGGCGGCGACTTGGGCCTGAGCTGGGGTGCGACCAAGCTGTCCGCTGGCTTCGAGGTCGGCAAGTAGCTTCGGTTTCGTAGGCCAGCGAAAGACCCCGTCGCGGACTTGTCCCCAGGCCGGACCCGCAGCCGGAAGGTGGGTCGTTTGGCGGGCGCGGTCGCCCACGCCTCGCGCTCCGGGAGACGTGTTGGGGGCGGCAGGGGGCGCGGTGGAGTGGAGCCGCACTGGGGGCCAAGGGGGCGCCCCGCCCCGGCCCCACGGCTATCCCTGGACGGTACGTCCTTGCGTTGTTGGTTCTGGCGACCCTGGAGGGATTCGAACCCTCGATCTCCACCTTGAAAGGGTGGCGTGCTGGGCCTCTGCACCACAGGGTCGGGGGGGGCCGGAAGCGCAAGTCTAGCATGGGCTCGCCAGCGTGGCGCAGCCGGCCGAGCACGTCAGAAGTGACCCAGTGCGCCTCGATCCCTTCGTCGACGCTTGCGCTGCCCGAATCGCGCCAGCAGCGAAGTGAAGGCCAAGGACGGCAGGGCACAATGCCCCAGCAGGAGGGGCGATGGCGAGCGCAAAGCAGCTGGCTCTTGAAGTCCTGGACCAGCTCCCCGACGATTCCACCTTCGCCGACATTGAGTACCACATCCGCGTCCGCGAGCTCATCGAGGACGGGCGCCGCGATCTGCGCGAGGGTCGCACTTTCACTACCGAGGGACCTTGCGCAGTGGCTTGGCCGGTAAGGTGGTCGGGTCGCGCACGCGCTGACCTGCGCCTCGCTGTTGCCTACGTCACCCAGGTGGCGGGCCGAAGCGCTCTACCCAGGCCACGTCAGGCGGCACGGCGGTAGGGGACATCTTCTTCACCCTCGGCCGCAGAGGGGGGCGCCTGGGTGCCCCAGGTGTCGGCTTCGATGACGGTGTGCAGAACCAGGTAGCTGCCCAGCAGCAGCAGGACGGCAGCGATCACTTCCAGCAGGCTCACAGGATTCCTCCCCACGCCCGCAGCTTAGGGCAGGGGGGTGCTCGGAGAGGTCCAGCCTTCGCCTGTTTTTCGCTTCGGGAAAAGAACCTGGCCTACGGCCTGCGCCGGTGGCCGCCGGAAGGTCCGCCGGAGGCCCGTGGCCGGGCCTCGTTGACGACGATCTTGCGTTCGCTCAGGGTGGTGCCGTTCAGGTTCTTGACCGCCTGCTCAGCATCCGCGGGGCTCGCCATCTCGACGAAGGCGTAGCCCTTCGACCGGCCGGTGTCGAAATCGGTGATGATGCGAATGCTGGCCACCTTGCCGGCTCCCTCGAAGAGGCCGCGCAGGTCCTCTTCGGTCGCGGTGTAGGGGATGTTGCCCACGAACAGGCGGCTCTGGGGCATCGGATCTCGTCTCCTGGGGGTTCTGCTCGGAGGCTACTCCTGCGGGCCGCAGGGTGTCAATGAGAAACCACGGCCATCAGCGAGGCGGTCTTGGCCGCGGCTTTCTGGTGGACGAGCAGGGCCACCACCTCGCCGCAGTACAGAATGATGGAGACCGAGAGCTCCAGCCAGAGGGCGAGCACGATGATGCCCTCGAGGGTGCCGTAGACGCCGGAGTAGCGGGCGACGTGGCGAACGTAGTAGGCGAAGCCACCCTTCGCCAGCTCCCAAAGGAGGGTGGCGAGCAGGGCCCCCAGAGCGGCGTGTCGGGCAGTGCTGACGCCGCGCGGAACGAAGCGGTAGACGACGAAGAGGAAGCTGAAGGTCACCAGACCGGGGAGCAGGATCGAGAACAGGAAGCCCAGGCCCTGGAGCTCGCCCGAGGCGCGAAAGCGGAGCACCAAACCCTCGAAGGTGGCCAGGAAGGTGGTCATGGCCATGGTGAGGAGCACGGCGACGCCGGTGATCAACACCATGGAGAAGGCGATGATGTTGTGCTTGGCGAAGTGGCGACCTGGAGAGCCGAACACCAGTTCCAGGGCCGAGAACAGCGACCCGAAGATGCGCCTGGCGGTCCAGGCCAGGAGGATGAGGCCGGGCCACTGGAAGCGCGCGGCGTGCTCCACGAACGAGCGCAGGGCCTCCAGGGCCGGGGGGCTGAGGTGGACCACCACCCCGCGGATCAGCAGCAGGCTGGTGTCGTAGGCCTTGTCCTTGGAGCCCATGACCGCGCCGCCGATGGAGATCAGGAAGATCAGCAGGGGTAAGAGCGACAGCAGCGTGTAGTAGGCGACGGCCGCGGCGCGGTCGGGGCCATGGTGCTCCTGGAAGCGCAGGAAGGCACGCCACGCCACCCGTCCCGTCGCGCGCAGGGCCTGGATCACGCGGGCTTCGGAGGCCGGCTGGGCCGCAGCTCGAGGCGACTCAAGTGGGCCTGGTCCCGGGTTCGCAAGAGGTTGAGGACGGCGTCGGCGATGTCCTCCGGCCTCAGCTTCCAGGAGCCGTCCTCCTTGGGGAGGCCAGCGGAGGCGCCGAAGCCGGTGTCGACCGAGCCCGGGGCCAGGGTGGTGACCTTGATTCCCTGCCCCCGCACCTCGAGCATGAGGCAGCGGCTAAAGTGGTCAAGCGCGGCCTTGCTGGCGCAGTAGGCGGCCAGGCCGGCGATGGGGTTGCTGCCGGCCAGCGAGGAGACCATGAAGACGTGGCCTCCCTGCCTGGCCAGATGCGGCAGCGCCTCTCGGGTTAGGCGGAAGACGGCAGTGAGGTTGGTCTCGATCAGGCGGTCCCAGTCCTGGTCGCTGGTCTCCGCGACGCTGGCCTGGTGCGCGGCTCCGGCGTTGTTCACCAGAACTTGCAGGCCGCCGTGGGCTTCGACCGCCGCAGCCACCACTGTGCGGGGAAAGCCGCGCTGGCAGAGGTCGCCGGGCACCGCGATGGCCTGGCCACCGGCCCGCTTGATCTCCTCGGCCAGCGCCTGAAGCTCGGCCGCGGTGCGGGAGGTCAGGGTCACCCGCACGCCGGCGCCGGCCAGGCTCAAGGCGATGGCGCGGCCAATGCCGCGCCCGGCGCCGGTCACCAGGGCGGAGGCTCCATCGAGGTCCATGGCGCACAGTATACGCCCGGCCGCGATGCCTGACGCTTGGACCGCGAAGGACGCGGGGATGGGGAATCCGCTTCGCCACTTGACGCGGGGACGCGGTGGCCGTATCAATGCCGGGGGGGGACCTTTCGCCGATGGCCATCGAGTACAAGGACTACTACGCGATCCTCGGGGTGCCGCGCGGCGCCAGCGAGAAGGAGATCAAGGCCGCCTACCGCAAGCTGGCTCGCAAGTTCCACCCCGACATGAACAAGGGAGCGGCCAAGGCGGAGGCCCGGTTCAAGGAGATCAACGAAGCCAACGAGGTCCTCTCCGACCCCCAGAAGCGGAACCGCTACGACACGCTGGGCGCCAACTGGGACAGCATGCGCACGGCCCCGCACCCCGGTGCGGGGCGGGTGCACGCGGACTTCGGCGGCTCAGGAGACATGGGGGGGTTCTCCGATTTCTTCCGCACCTTCTTTGGCGGCGGTTTCGGAAGCGGGCGCGAGGGCGGCATGGGGGGCATCGAGGACCTCTTCGGGAGGGAACGCGGCGGCCAGGCTCGCGGGCCCCACCTGGAGGGCAGCGTGGACCTGACGCTGGAGGAGATCCTGCAGGGAACCACGCGCACGGTCCAGGTGGGCGAGGGAGCACGGCCACGGCGGGTCGAGGTCAAGATCCCCAAGGGCGTGCGCGAAGGCTCGCGGGTTCGGGTGGTGGGAGAGGGGGAGAGCGGTCCGGCTGGCGCGCGAGGGGACCTCTACCTGAAGGTGCACATCCTGCCGCACCGCTTCTTGGAGAGGCAGGGGGACGACCTGCTGGCCGCGGTCACAGTTCCCCTCACCACCGCGATCCTGGGTGGTGAGGTCAGCGTTCCCACCCTCGACGGTCCGCGAGGGATCAAGGTCCCCGCGGGCTCGCGGGTGGGGCAGGTCTTCCGATTGGCGGGGCAGGGGTTGCCGCGGCCGGACGGGGGCAGAGGCGACCTGCTGGCCCGGCTCAACGTGGAACTACCAAAGGACCTGTCGGCTCGCGAGGCGGAGCTGTTCGCCGAGCTTCGGGCCCTGGGTCGGTGATGCTCCCGCCATGCGCTCCATGGCTCGGGCTCGACACCGCGCGGCGGCGGGAACTATACTCAGTCCACGGGAGGGATTGATGAGAAAAGCGTTGGCAGTGGCAGGCTTGGCGTGTCTGTGGGCGCTCGGTGCGGAAGCCGCCGAGAAGAAGCCGGCCATGGCGGTGTGGGACTTCAGCAACAGCACCAGCGCGGCCTGGTGGTACGGGGGAGTGGGCGGGGACCTGGCGGACATGCTCACCAACGAGCTGGCGAGCACGGAGAAGTTCAAGATGGTCGAGCGCAAGCAGCTGGGCGCCATTCTCGGTGAGCAGGACCTGGCGCTGGCTGGGGTGGTCAAGAAGAGCGGCTCCGCCAAGGTGGGCAAGATGACCGGCGCGCAGTACCTGGTCACCGGCGTGGTCTCGGCCTATGAGGAGAACGTCGCCGGCACCGGCGGTGGCATCGGCTTCCGGGGCATCGGGGTGGGCGGCAAGAAGGAAGAGGCCTACATTGCCATCGACCTGCGGGTGGTCGACACCACCACCGGCGAAGTCTCGTTCACGCGCACGGTCGAGGCCCGGGCCGGCAGCAAGGGCCTGAGTGTCGGAGTCAGCCGCGGCGGCATCAGCGGCAGCTTCGGCAAGATGGAGAAGACCCCGGCCGGGAAGGCCATCCGCGCCTGCCTGATCGAGGCCTCCGACTACCTCGCCTGCGTCATGGTGGACAAGGGGGGCTGCGAGGCCGAGTACGCGGCTAAGGAGAAGGCCCGTCGCGAGAAGACCAAGGGCAAGGTCAAGCTCGAGTAGCGACCGCGCTGTCCCTGAGGGCCGCGCGCGGGCGCGGCCCTTTTTTTGTCTGAGCATGACGGCTGATACACTGCGCCGATGTCCGCCCCGGTCTTGAACGCGGCCAACCAACTCACCCTGCTGCGCATGGCCTTGGCCCCACTCCTGGTGGTCTTGGTGCTGGGCGGCGAGATGGTCTGGGCGCTCACCGCGCTGGTGGTGGCGGGGATCACGGACATGCTGGACGGCCTGATCGCCCGCCGGGGCCACCGCCAAACTACGCTGGGGGCCATGCTGGATCCGATGGCGGACAAGCTGCTGCTCACCTCGGCCTACGTGGTCCTGACCTGGAGTTCGAAGCTGCTGGTGGCCATCCCGGCCTGGCTCACCGTCATCACGCTTTCCCGCGATGCCATCATCGTGGTGAGCGTCGCCATCATAAACCTAACGATTGGCCGGCGCATCTTCTACCCGACCCTGCTGGGCAAGTGCTCGACGGTGGCGCAACTGCTGACGGTGGGCCTGGTCTTGCTGCTGAACGCTCTGGAGACCAGATTCCCGCCCGTGATCCACCTGTTCCAACTCTCCCTCTTCCTTACCGTAGCTTCGGCCCTGCACTACGTCTATCTGGCGTCCACCAAGGGAGGCGCCCCCCCGGCCCCATGAAGGACCTGCTGCGAAGACCGCTGGTGAAGGTGATCCTGGCGGCCGCCGTGCTGGCGGTGCTGCTCTGGAGCATGAACCGTCTGAAGGAGGTGCTGACGCCTTTCGCCATCGCCTTCGCGGTCGCCTACTTCCTGAATCCTCCGGTCAACGCCATGGAGCGTGGACTGGACCGTGTCATGAGACGCCTGCCGTTCCTCCGCCAGCGACTGCACCCGCGCATGGCTGCGGTGGGCATCCTGGCGGTGGTGGTGGCTGTGGCAGCCGCGGCGGTCCTGCTCTTCGTGGTGCCGGCCGCCTACCACCAGGCCAGCGACACCGCGGCCAAGGTGCCCGACTACTTGAAGATCCTGCGGGCCAAGGTGGAGCCCGCCTACGAGCGGCTCCACGTGCGGTATCCGCAACAAACGGAAGAGGCCCAGAAGCGGGCCCTGGCGTTTCTCAAGGACAACCTGCCCCAGATTCTGAGCCCGATGACCCGGGGGCTGAGCGCGGCCTTTTCCAGCCTGCTCTCCTTTGTGCTCACCCTCCTGAACGTCTTCATCATCCCGGTCTTCGCCTTCTATCTGCTCTACGACATGAACGAGATCCGGGCCGGGGTCCGCGACTTGGTGCCGTTCCGTCATCGGGCCTACCTCTCCTCGCGGCTGGGGGAGGTGGATCACCTGCTCTCGGCTTTCGCCCGCGGGCAGATCACGGTATGCCTGATCCTGGGCTCGTTCTACGCGATCGCGCTGACCCTGTGCGGTGTCCCCATGGGCCTGCTGGTGGGGATGGCCATCGGCTTCTTCAACCTGGTTCCCTTCATGTCCTACATCCTGGGTCTGCCCCTGGCGCTCCTGCTCTCCTGGCTGGACGACCAGAGCCTGCCCACCCTGGGCGCGGTGGCGGTGGTGTTCCTGGTGGGGCAGTTCGTAGAGGGGAACATCGTCACCCCGCGGATCGTGGGGGAGACCCTGGGCCTGCACGCGGTGGTGATCATGCTGGCGGTGCTGGTGGGGGGCACCCTGTTCGGCTTCATCGGCATGCTGGTGGCCATGCCCACCACGGCGGCCCTTTCCGTCTTCTGGGCCGACCTCCGAGACTGGTACCTCGGCTCCGACTACTACCGCGGCGATCCCACTTCGACTCGATAGCGGCGACCGAATTCGCTTCGGGCGCCGCGTCAGATGGCGAGCTTCTTCCGGAAGTACTGGAGGGTGACGGCCAGGCCCTCGTCGAGCGGCACCTTGGGCTCCCAGCCCAGGAGGGCGCGGGCCTTGCCGATATCCGGCTGGCGGACCTTGGGATCGTCGACCGGCAACGGCCGCTCGACGATTCGGCTCTGGGAGCCGGTCAGCGCGATGATCCTCTCCGCCAGCTCCCGAATGGTCATCTCCCGAGGGTTGCCGATGTTGACCGGCTCGGCGACCTCCGATGTCATCAAGCGGAAGATGCCCTCGATCAGGTCGGACACGAAGCAGAGGCTGCGGGTCTGGGAGCCGTCCCCGAACACGGTCACGTCCTGGTTCTTCAGCGCCTGGCTCAGAAAGGCGGGGATGGCCCGCCCGTCCTCCACCCGCATCCGCGGCCCGTAGGTGTTGAAGATGCGCACGATGCGGGTCTCCACGCCGTGAAAGCGGTGATAGGCCATGGTGATGGCCTCGGCGAAGCGCTTGGCCTCGTCGTAGACGCCGCGCGGCCCCACGCAGTTCACGTTGCCCCAGTAGTCCTCCTTCTGGGGATGGATCAGAGGATCGCCGTACACCTCCGAGGTGGAGGCCAGCAGAATGCGCGCTCTCTTGGCCTTGGCCAGGCCCAGGCTGTTGTGGGTGCCCAGGCTGCCCACCTTCAGGGTCTGGATGGGCACCCGCAGGTAGTCGATAGGCGAGGCCGGGCTCGCGAAGTGGAAGATGAAGTCGAGCGAGCCCTCCAGGTTGATGAAGTTGGTGACGTCGTGCTTGACGAACACGAAGTCCCGACCCGTCAGGTGCTGGATGTTGGCCAGGTCGCCGGTGATGAGGTTGTCCATCCCCACCACCGAAAACCCCCGGTCGAGCAGGTACTCGCTGAGGTGGGAGCCGAGGAAGCCGGCAGCGCCGGTGACGAGAGCTCTAGGCATGGTTCAGTAGGCGTGTTTCTGGCCGAAGCCGCGGAAGAGGGTGAGGATCAGGATCTTGACATCGAGGAGGAGAGACCAGTTCTCGATGTAGTAGAGGTCGTACTCGATGCGCTTCTCGATCGAAGTGTTGCCGCGCCAGCCGTTCACCTGGGCCCAGCCGGTCATGCCGCTCTTGACCCGGTGGCGCAGCATGTACTGGGGGATGCGCTCCTTGAACTGCTTCACGAAAGGCGGGCGCTCGGGGCGGGGACCGACCAGGCTCATGTCGCCCGACACCACGTTCAGGAGCTGGGGCAGCTCGTCGAGGTTGTGGCGGCGAAGGAGCGCTCCCACCGCGGTTCGCCGCGGGTCGTCGGGGGTCGCGAACACCGGGCCCGTCTCGCGTTCGGCGTCGGCGTGCATGGAGCGGAACTTCCACATCCGAAAGGTCTTGCCGTCGACGCTCACCCGATCCTGGCGGTAGAAGACGGAACCTCGCCCGCCCTTGAGACGGATCACCAGGGCGATGGCGGCGAAGACCGGCGACAGCGCCGCCAGCAGCAGCGAGCCGACCACGATGTCCACCAGGCGCTTCACCATGCTGCTCCAGCCCCGGAGCGGCACCTCGTTCAAGGTGATGATGGGGATGCCGTCCAGGTCCTCGAGGGCGGCCCGGATGGTGGCGTACTGGACCAGGTCGGGCACCACCTTGATGTCCATGCACTCGTTGCTCACGCTCTTGATCAGGCTCAGCAGTTTGGCGTGCTCGTCCAGGGGGAGGGCGATGTAGAGCTGATCGACGCCATGAGCCTCGGCGGTGGTCATGATCCCGTCCAGGCCACCCAGCACCGGCAGGCCCGCGATCTCCCGGACCTCGCCGTCCTCCACGAAGCCCACCACCCGATAGCCCAGCTCTCGGTGGGCGATCAGGGTCTCGGCCACGGTTCGGGCCAGCTCTCCGGCGCCGGCGATCAGCACGCGGCGCACGTTGTGGCCGGCCGCCCACCTGCGCTCGAGATAAGCACGCAGGGCCCAGCGACCGGCGTTCAGGGCCAGCACATCCAGCACCACGAACAGGCCGAAGACCACCTGGCTGTATTCCCAGAGCGGAGCCACCTCGGGCTGGTAGCGGTAGTAGACGCGGATGTAGAGGGTGAGGCCGAGGGTGATGGCGGTGGCGATCGACACGCTGAAGACGATGGCAAAGAACTCGTCGATGCGGCTGCGGCCGCGCTTCACCTGATGAAGGCCGTGGAAGTACATCACCACCGGCCACAACAGGGAGATCACCGGCATCAGCAGCAGGTAGCCCCCGAGGGGCGGTGTGCCCTTGGTGACGGGGAAGTAGTCGGAGACCAGGCCCGAGTAGAAGCGAAGAAAGTAGGCGGCCAGCCAGGCGGCGTTGGTGGACAAGACGTCCACCAGCACGAAGGCAGCGACCATGACTCGGGTGTGGAACTTCACCATGTAGGTTGCACGACTCCTGGGCCCCTGTCGGCCCAGGCCCGTTCGACGAAACCGCGCAGGCGGGCCTCGAAGGCGGGGCGGCTTGAGCCCTCGGCGCGTCTTCGGAGCGTCATTGTATCAAACCGGCAATTCCGAAGGTCGCCGATGACGGCGCGCAGGCTCGCCGGTGTCGGTTCTTGGAAGAGGAGGCCGGTCTCGCCATGGGTCGTGGATTCCGGCCCGCCGCCTTCGGCGAACACGACGGCTGGCCGGCCGCAGGCCATGGCCTCCAGGGGAACGATGCCGAAGTCCTCGATGCCGGGCATGATCACGGCCCGGCAACCGCGGTAGAGGTCGCGCAGCGTCTCATCGTCGACCTTGCCCAAGAAGCGGGCCTCCGGCGGCGCCAGCGCCCGCAGGCGTGCTTCCTGGGTTCCGGTGCCGACGACCCTCAGGGGGAGGCCGGTGCCGCGATAGGCCTCGAGGACCAGCTCGATACGCTTGTAGGGCTCCAGGGCCGAGATCACCAGGTCGTAGTCGCCCGGGCCTCCGGCTCCGGGGGTGAAGAAGTCGGTGTCCACCGGGGGAGGGATGACCTCCGCCTCGCGGTGGTAATAGCGGCGAATGCGTGCCGCTACGTATGCGCTGTTGGCGGCGAAGCGATGCACCCGCGGCGCCGTGGCCACGTCCCAGGCCCGCAGCCTCTTGGCCACCCGAGGCACCATCCAGGTGGCGGGCCAGGAGAGACGGCCGGGACCGAAGTAGTCGGGGTAGCGGTCCCACACATAGCGCATGGGGGTGTGGCAGTAGCAGAGGTGGAGCGCACCCTTGCGCACCTTCACCCCCTTGACCACGCAGTGGGAGCTGGAGATCACCAGGTCGAAGTCGCGGAGGTCCAGCCAGGCGGCCGCTGCCGGGAACAGAGGGAGGTAGTGGCGGTACCGGGTTTCGACCGCCGGGAAGCGCTGCAGGAAGGAGGTCCGGATCTGGTGGGCCTCGATCTCCGGCGCCACCGAACCCTTGACGTGCAGCAGGGTGTAGATCGGGGCCTCAGGGAACAAGCTGGCCAGCGAGAGGAGAACCTTCTCGCCCCCTCGCATCCCGGTGAGCCAGTCGTGAACCAGAGCCACCCGCGGCAACGGACTCAGCGGGCCTCCTCGGCGGCCACCGCGGGGAGCGATGCGCCCAGGATCTTCATGTAGGCCTCATGCACCGTCTTCACCGAGCGCTCCCAACTGAACTGCCGAACCCGGGCCCGGCCGCGCACCACCAGCTCCCGGCGGAGGCTCTCGTCTCCGAGCAGCCGTTCCAGCCCGTCGGCGATGTCGTCGACGCTCAAGGGGTCCACCAGCACCGCCGCGTCGCCCACCACTTCGGGCAGCGACGAGATGCGGGAGGTGAGGACCGGGGTGCCGCAGGCCATGGCCTCCAGGGGCGGCAGACCGAAGCCCTCGTAGAGCGAGGGGAAGGCGAAGAGGGAGGCCAACCGGTACAGGGCGGAGAGCGTCTGGTCGGGGACGAATCCGAAGAAGCGCACGTCCTGGCGCACCCGCGCGCCCTCGACCGCCCGGCGCAGGAAGCCCTGCTGGTGGAGCTGATCGCCGATGATGAGCAGCTTCACGTCCTGGTGGCCCGGGCGTTGCTTGAGCTGGGAGAAGGCCAGGACCAGACGGTCCAGGTTCTTGTGCGGCTTGATGTTGCCCACGTAGAGGATGAAGCGACCCCGGATCTGGTAGCGTTCCTTGACCCGCTGCATCTCCTCTTCGCCCGGGTCTTCGAGCAGCGCCTCATCAATGGCGTTAGGCACAACCTGCACCCGCTCCGGGTCGGCCTCGGGGTAGAAGCGCAAGATGTCCCGCCGGGAGGCCTCGGACACGGTGAGCACCAGCCGGCTGCGCCGAACCGCGCTGCCCATCATGAAGCGCGCGTACTGATAAGCCAGCCGGCTGGGCAGGTATTGGGGGAACAGCAGATGGATGCAGTCGTGAACGGTCACCACCGCGGGCTTTCGGGTGAGCAGCGGAAGCACGTAGTGGGGCGAGTGGAAGAGGTCGACGCCTAGCCGCCGCAGCTTGTGCGGGATCGAGTAGTGCTCGCCCAGGCTGTACTTGCCGGAGGCCTCCACCACCGGCACGAAGTTCTCGGCAAGATCGCGAAGGGTGGCCTCGTCGGCTCGGTCACAGAACAGGAAGTAAGTGGTCTCGCGATCCAGGTGGGCGAGATGGCGCACCAGGTTTCTGACGTAGGTGCCGATTCCGTAATCCCGCCACTTGCGGGCGTCGATCGCGATCTTCATGATGCTGCCGGCTGAGGTTCACGCTGATGGCCCAAATGCCCACGGCACAATAACATGAGCAGCGTTGCCTGCGCAATGCCGTTTTCGAAGAGCGGTGGGCAGCGTCACGGAAAACGGATCATCCTCCGGCCCCGGTCCGATGAGGGCGCGTTGGCTTCTTAGCGAGGCTCGGCCCGATTCGGCGTTCGATCAAGGCCGAGGGCCAAACGGAGGACGACCAAATGGTGCTGGCGCTGGTCGCCCTCACCGGAGAGGACGGCTCGCGCCAGGCCCAGCAGGGCGGAGCTGGCCAGCAGGCAGCGCAGCGCCATGCGGGATGCCGGACCGTTGTGCTTGCGGTAGTAGCGGAGGTGGCTTCGCTGGTACTCGAGGCGCGCCCTGTTGCGGGTCTTGGCCATGCTGGCGCCAAGGTGATGGACGATCTCGGCCCCGGGGGTCAGTAGGAGCCTCCAACCTGCGCGGCGCAAGCGCAGGCCCAGATCGGCGTCCTCCTCATACAGAAAGAACCCCTCGTCGAAGCCCCCGACGGCCAAAAGCGCCTCCCGGCGCGCCAGAATGCAGGAGCCGGAGAGCCAGTCCGGCTCGAAGTCTCGCTGGGTCAGGGCCGCGACTCGAGCCAGCGCGCGCGGGTTTCGGCGCTTCACACCGCGCACCAGCCGGCGCTGTCGCCACTCGGCGAGGGGCGTCAGGTCGGGACCGAAGGACACCTGGACGCTTCCGTCGGGGTTTAGGGTTCGAGGTCCCACCGCACCAAGCCGAGGGCGGGCCTCCAGGGCGGCGGCCAGCGCGTCGACCGCGCGCGGGCGGACCTCGGTGTCGGGGTTCAGCATCAGCACCAGAGGCGCCTCGGTTTCGCGGAGCCCGTGGTTGTTGGCGCGGGCGAAGCCGACGTTTTCCGCCAAACGCATGACCCTGACCTGGGGGAAGCTCCTTTCGACGGCGTCCGGCGAACCGTCCTGGCTGGCGTTGTCCACCACCAGGATCTCCAGGGGCCGCGAGGTCGAGACGACCAGACTGGCCAGGCAACGGAGCAGCTCCGCCCTGGTGTTGTGGGAGACAATGACCACGGCAACGCGCGGGGCTTCAGTCTCCACGGCTTGCCGCCAGCAAGGCGTCCCACGTGAGCCGCGCCGTCTCCCGCCAGGAGTAGTGGGAGGCCAGACCACGGCCGCGGGCCGCGAGATCGCGGGCCAGCGTCGGATCCGAGAGCACGCGCGCCAGCGCCTCCGCCAGCGCCGCATCGTCCTGCGGATCCACCACCAGGGCCGCGGCCCCGAAGATCTCGTTCAGAGAAGGCCGATCGCTCACCAGCACCGGCACCCCGCGGGACATGGCTTCGAGCGCGGGCAGCCCGAAGCCCTCGTACTCCGAGAGCGAGATCGCCACCTCCGCTGCCGCATAGCGAAGAGCAAGCTGGGTCTCGTCCAGGAAGCCGGCGAAGCGGACGCGGTCCCGAATCCCCAGGACGCGGGCCAGGCGCTGGCAATCCAGACCGGGGTGGGTCCGGTTCTCGCCCACCACCTCCAGGGTGAGCCCAGGGAAGCTGCGGGCCAGGCGGGCGGTGGCCCGCAGCAGGGTGGGGAGGCAACGACGGTTCAAGACGGTGCCCACGCTGAGCAGCAGCGGGCCCCGAAGACCGAGCTGGGCGCGAGCGGCCTCACGGGGCGGGGCTGGGGCCAGGTCGTCGTCAGGTCCCAAGGGCACCTGCCGCAGTCGATCCTTGAGGGCGGGGAAGCGGGAGGCGATCTCGCGGCAGGTGAAGTGCGAGCAAGCCAGGATCCGAGCTGAGGCGCGGAGGCTCAGGCCGACCAGCACCCGCCGGCGCAGGCCGTCGAGGAAGCTGAAATCGGCGGGCCAGCCGAAGAACGAAAGGTCATGGACGGCGGTGACCCGGGGGACCTCAAGCCGCAGCGGGCAGGAGTAGGCGGGCGAGAAGAAGACGTGGAGTTGGTCCCGCCGGGCCGCGGTCGGGAGCTGCCACTCCTGCCAGATCATCCCGTTAGGGGCGGGGCCCAGCGGTCGCAGGGTGACGTTGGGTGCGGCCAGGACCGGATCGTCAGGGATCCCGCCGTTGAAGTAGGCGAAGAACGCATGGTCTCCCTGCCGGGTCCAGATCCGCAGCAGGTTTCTGAGGTAGCGGCCGGTGCCTGTGGGCCGGCCCTGCAGCTCACGGGCGTCGATGCCTACGCGGAGCGGTCCTCTCAAGCCCCCAGGACCTGGTGGTAGAACCCCAGGGTGGCCGCTGCGGCCTTGTCCCAGTCGAAGCGCTGGCTCTGCTCCAGGCCCAGGCGGCGCTGTTCTTGAGCGCGTTCGGGCTCATCGAGCAGCAGCTCGATGCCGTCGGCGATCGACTTGGTGTGCAAGGGATCGACGAGCGTGGCCGCCCCGCCCGCGACCTCTTCGAGGGCCGAGCCTCGCGAGCACACGACCGGCAGGCCCGCGGCCATGGCCTCGGCCACCGGCAGGCCGAAGCCCTCCTCGAGTGAGGGGAGGATGAGCATCGAGCACGCCGCCATCAGGGCCCGGATCTCGCCGGTCTCCAGATAGCCGGTGGCCCGGATCTGGGGCCCCACGACGGAGCCCCCCTGGGCCCAGTAGGATCCCGGTCCCACCAGAATCAGCGGCGGCAGCCGGCGGCGGCGGGACAGCCCCATGTACGCCATGGCCAGGTTGACCAGGTTCTTGCGCTTCTCCTCGGACCCCACGTAGAGGATGCCGCCGCGCGGCAATCGGTACTTGGCGAGCACGGCGTCGACGGTCTCGGCCGCCGGCACCAGGCGGTAGACGGGATCAATTCCGTTAGGTATGACGGCGATCTTGCTGGCGGCCACCTCCAGCAGCAGGCGGGCCTCGGAGGCCGTGAACTCGGAGACGCAGATGACCCCGTCGGCCCTGCGCACGTGATCCTTGACCAGCGGCACGTAGTCGCGCCGGATCTCAGCCTCGGTCATGTCCGGGTGTTTCAGGAAGAAGAGATCGTGGATGGTCACCACCCGCCGCGCCTTCTTCCCCGGAACCAGGAGCGGGTGCGGAGAGTGGATGAGGTCGAGATGAGCCCCGACCAGCCGGTCGAGAGGAGGCCACTCCAGCCGGTTCCAGGCCAGGTTCAGGGCCCGGACCGGCAGCCGGCGGTCGATCAGGGTCACGTTCGGGGGCCAGTCGCGGGTGGGGTAGCGGTCCTTGAGGGAGGCCGAGAAGAAGTGGAAGCGGGAGTCGGGCGCCAGACCCGGAAGACGCTGTGCCAGTGCCAGGACATAGGACCCCACGCCGGTCGGGCGCAGGAGCGAAGGCCTGAGGTCGAGGGCGATATCCATGAGACCGCGCAAATGATAGCAGCAGTTGGCTTCTGAGGGCGGCTTGGCTCCCGCCACAGCCTTCGTGTTACGCTCACCGGTCGCCTCGAGATCAATCCGATCGGGAGGAGTTGCCTTGAAGATTGGCGTGGTGGGTACGGGGTATGTCGGGCTGGTCTTGGGGGCCTGCCTGGCCGAAAACGGCAACACCGTGGTGTGCGTGGACAACGACGAGTCGAAGGTCGGCGCCCTGAAGCGCGGCGAGATCCCCATCTACGAGCCGGGACTCGACGAGCTGGTGGCACGTAACGAGTCCGAGGAACGCTTGTCCTTCACCACCGACATCGCGACTGCCGTGCGCGAGAGCGAGATCCTGTTCATCGCGGTGGGAACCCCGCAGGACGAGGACGGCTCGGCCGACCTGTCCCACGTGCTGGAGGCGGCTCGCCAGATCGGCCGGGCCATGAACGGCCCCAAGATCGTGGTCAACAAGTCGACGGTCCCGGTTGGCACGGCCCGGAAGGTCAAGCAGGCGATCGAGGAGGTCACCTCCCACCCGGTGTCGGTGGTTTCGAACCCGGAGTTCCTGAAGGAGGGGGCAGCGGTCGACGACTTCCTGCGCCCCGACCGGGTGGTGATCGGCACCGACGACGCCAAGGTCGAAGCCGTGATGCGCGAGCTGTACGAGCCCTTCCTGCGCACCGGCCACCCCATCCTGGTCATGGACCCGGCCTCGGCCGAGCTGACCAAGTACGCCGCCAACGCCATGCTGGCGACCCGCATCTCCTTCATGAACGAGGTGGCCAACCTGTGTGACCGGGTGGGCGCCGACGTGCGTCAGGTGCGGGCGGGGATCGGCACCGACACCCGCATCGGTCCTTCCTTCCTGTTCCCCGGCATCGGATACGGTGGCTCCTGCTTCCCCAAGGACGTGAAGGCTCTGCTCAAGACCGGCGAGGACGCCGGGCTCAGCCTCGAGGTGGTGTCGGCGGTCGACCGCGTCAATCAGGACCAGAAGAGCATCCTGGTGCCCCGCATCAAGGCCCATCTGGGCGGCCTGCGGGGCAAGGTCATCGGTGTCTGGGGGCTCGCCTTCAAACCCCGCACCGACGACATGCGGGAGGCGCCGGCACTGACCATCATCGAGGCGCTCCTGGCCGAGGGCGCCAGCGTGCGCGCCTACGATCCCAAGGCCATGAAGGCCGCTCGTCACTTCCTCGGAGATCGCATCACCTACTGCGCCAAGGGCTACGAGGCGCTGGAGGGGGCCGACGCCCTGGTGCTGGCCACCGAGTGGGCCGAGTTTCGAGAGCCGGACTTTGGCCGCATCAAGGCGCTGATGCGCCAGCCCGCCATCTTCGACGGCCGGAACATCTACAACCCACAGCACCTCCGGGATCTCGGGTTCCACTACCAGGGAATCGGCCGGCGGTGAGGGTTCTCATCACCGGCGGTGCCGGCTACATCGGCAGCCACGCGGTCCGCGAGTTCCTGGACGCCGGCCACCAGGTGGTCGTCCTCGACGACCTCTCGAACGGCCACCGGGCCGCGGTGGGACCGGGGGCGCCGCTGGTCGAAGGCGACCTGGGAGATCCGCGGGCGCTCGGCCGGGCTCTCGACGGGTGCGAAGCCGTCATCCACTTCGCGGGCCTGCTCAGCGTGGCCGAGTCCATGCGTCTCCCCGGCGACTACTACCGAACCAATGTCGTCAAGGGCCTGGCCCTCCTGGCGGCCATGGAAGAGGCGGGAGTTCGGCGCCTCATCTTCAGCTCCACCTGTGCCACCTACGGCATGCCGGTTCGCGTGCCCATGGACGAGGCCCATCCTCAGAACCCCATCAACCCGTACGGCGGAAGCAAGCTCTGCTTTGAGCGAGCCCTTCTGGATCACACCCGGGTGGGCCTGCGCGCCATCGCCCTCCGCTACTTCAACGCGGCGGGATGCCACCCCGACGGCAGCCTGGGCGAGGACCACCGGCCGGAAGAGCACCTGATCCCGCTGGCCATCGACGCTGCGTTAGGCCGCGGGCCCGGCCTCACCGTTCACGGCCAGGACTACGACACCCCCGACGGCACCTGCATCCGGGACTACATCCACGTTCAGGACCTGGCCCGCGCCCATTTGCTGGCGCTGGCGGCCCTCGACCAGGGCGACGCCTTCCGAGCCTTCAACCTGGGGACCGAGGTGGGCCACTCGGTGCGCCAGGTGGTGGGTTCGGTGGAGCGGGTGGTGGGCAAGCCCGTCCCCGCCCGGGTGGGTCCGCGGCGACCCGGGGATCCGCCGCGGCTGCTGGCGGCAACCCAGGCGGCGACCCAGGAGCTGGGTTTCGCGGCTCAACACCGCGAGCTGGATTTCATCGTGGAGACGGCGCTCCGCTGGCGCCGGGATCACGGCGAGGGCTACTGCACGTGACCAAGAACCCCCGAGCGGCGCTCCACGACCCGTTGCTCACGGTGGTGATGCCGGTCTACAACGAGAAGAGCACGCTGGAGGAGATCGTCGCCCGCGTGCTGGCCGTGCCGCTCCGCCTCGAGCTGGTCGCCGTGGATGACGCTTCCACCGACGGCACGCGGGAGATGCTGGAACGCCTCTCTCAGGAGCGGGGTTTTCGACTGTTCAAGCAGGAGCGGAACCAGGGCAAGGGCGCGGCGGTGCGCCGAGGCATTGCCGAGGCCCAGGGCGACATCGTCGTGATCCAGGACGCCGACCTGGAGTACAGCCCCGAGGAGTACCCCGAGCTGGTCGAGCTGATCGTGAAGGGCAAGGCGGATGCTGTCTTCGGCAGCCGCTTCATCGGGCGGCACCGCTGCCATCTGTTCACGCACTACCTGGCCAACCTGTTCCTGAACCTGGTCACCAACGTGCTCTACAACACCACCATGACCGACATGGAGACCTGCTTCAAGGCGGTTCGAGCCGAGCTGCTCCAGTCCCTGAACCTCAAGAGCGACCGCTTCGGGATCGAGCCCGAGATCACGGCCAAGCTCTTCAAGCGAGGCGCTCGCGTGTACGAGGTCCCCATCACCTACGAGGGGCGGGATTACACCGAGGGGAAGAAGATCACCTGGCGCGACGGCTTCCCGGCCCTGTGGACGCTGGTCAAGTACCGGTTCGTGGACTGACGGCGGTCGGAAGGTAGCGATCAGCGGTCAGCGATCAGCCGTCAGCTACGGCAGGGCGCGAGGCTGGAGAGGCGAGCAGCAAGCGGTCAGCGGTCAGCGATCAGCAGTCAGCTACGGCAGGGCGCGAGGCTGGAGAGGCGAGTAGCAAGCGATCAGCGGTCAGCGATCAGCAGTCAGCTACGGCAGAACGCGAGGCTGGGATGCGGCCGAGCCTGAACAGCAAGCGAGATGAGCTGCGGGCACACACTTGGGCCGGTCGCTCGTCGTCGTCGTTGCCGTCGCTGAATGCTGACTGCTGAGTGCTGAGCGCTGCCACCCGGGGGGGACTCGCGGGTGACTGACGACCAGCCCGGAATTGCCCGGTGCTGGCCCCTGGGGCTATAATCATCGGTCCATCCTGGACGGCTAAAGCGCGTCCATCCAAGGAGATGAAGCCATCGCCGCCCCTGCGATTCCTCCCGTTACGTCCGTGAGACAGCCGGCGCCGGCCCGCCGGCCGGGGAGCGTGAGGCGCAGCGCGTCGGCCTTGTGGGACGAGTTCCGGGAGCAGGGCCGCCTCTTCCTCCGCCTCTTCCGCTTCGCCCGGCCGTATCGGGGCCTGCTGGTTCTGTCCTGGGTGGCCACCGCCGGGTACGCGGCCGCCGGGGCCGGCCTGGTCCACATGGTCGAGCCGATCTTCGACCGCGCGCTGGTTCCGAACGTCGCCTGGCGCAACGTGGCGATGATTGCGGCCACCATCCTGGCCCTGTACGTGATCAAGGGCGGGTGCTCCTATCTGTCCACGACGCTGGTGGCCTCGGCCGGACAGCGCGCGGTGACCGACCTTCGGAACTTCCTCTACGAACACGTCCTCAACCAGTCGTTTTCTTTCCTGGGCCGGAACAGCACCGGCTCGCTGATGAGCCACATCACGACCGACGTGGAGAGAATCCAGAGCGCGGTCGCGGAGATGGCGGGCGACCTGCTGAAGGAAGGGCTCATGGTGATGGGCCTGCTGGTGGTCCTGTTCGTCAAGGACTGGCGGCTGGCCCTCTTCTCCCTGGTCGCCATGCCCCTGGCCTTTTACCCCCTGGTTCGTCTGGGGCGGCACCTGCGTTCCTCCAACGAGACATCGCTGCGTCGCTGGCGCGACATCCTGGAGATCCTGCAGGAGACCATCTCCGGCTTCCGGGTGGTGAAGGCCTTTGGCATGGAGGCCTTCGAGATCTCCAGGTTCCGCCGGGCCGCCGGGCGGCTGTGCACGGTGAATCTGAGGATCACCCGCACCACGGCGGTGCTGCCGCCGCTGATGGAGCTGGTGGGCGGGGTAGCCCTGGTGGGCGGCCTGTTCTACGGCAGCTACGCCATCCAGACCGGGCGGCTGTCCACCGGCGAGTTCACCTCGTTTCTGGCCGCTCTGTTCGCGCTCTATACCCCCGTCAAACGGCTCTCCCGGGTGAGCGCGACCTTGCAGGGCGCGCTGGCGGCCGGCCGGCGGATCTTCGAGGTGCTGGACACCCACCTGGAGGTGGTGGAGGCCCCGGGGGCCCCGCCGCTCCAGCGGATGCAGGCGGAGATCGAGTATCGCGACGTCGGATTTCGTTATGCGGACGGCGGGGGCGCGGTGCTGCGGCGGGTGAGCTTCACCGCTCGCTCGGGCGAGGTGCTGGCCATCGTGGGCACCAGCGGGGCCGGAAAGACCACCCTCGTCAACCTGCTCCCCCGCTTCTACGACGTGAGCGATGGGGCCATCCTGGTCGATGGCGTCGACGTTCGCTCGGTGACCTTGCGGAGCCTGCGCGAGCAGGTGGGCCTGGTGACCCAGGAGACGGTGCTCTTCAACGACACCGTGTGCGCCAACATCGCCTATGGCCTGGAGGGCGTGGACGAGACCCGGGTGGAGTCGGCGGCGCGGGCCGCCTTCGCCCACGACTTCATCCTCGACCTGCCCCGCCGCTACGACACCGTGATCGGAGAGCGGGGGAGTCGTCTCTCCGGCGGACAGCGGCAACGCATCGCCATCGCGCGGGCCATCCTCAAGGACCCGCCGATCCTGATCTTGGACGAGGCCACCTCGGCTTTGGATGCCAAGTCAGAGCGTTTGGTGCAGGAAGCCCTGGCCAACCTGATGCGCGGCCGCACCACCCTGGTCATCGCCCACCGGCTGGCCACCGTGCGTAGCGCCGACTGCATTCTGGTGCTGGACGGAGGCGAGATCCGCGAGACCGGGAGCCACGAGGAGCTGATGCGTCGGGGCGGGCTTTACAGCCGGCTGCACAAGCTGCAGTTCGCCCCCGAGGACCCGGCCGTATGATCGTGTCCATGACCGGCTACGGTACCGCGATGGTGCAGAGCGAGGCGCTGGCGGCGGCGGCCACCGCGCGCAGCCTGAACCACCGCTTCCTGGACGTGGCGGTGCACCTACCCAGGCGGTGGGCCGGCCTGGAGGCGGACGTCAAGCGCCTGGTGCAGAGCCGGCTTTCTCGGGGTCGGGTGGAGATAGGGCTTGAGGTCCGCGGCTCGGCCGATTCCGGCGCCCAGGTGTTGCCCTCCCGGGAGCTGATCGCGGGGTTGGTGTCCGCGCTGCGGGAGGTCAAGGCGCTCCACGGGCTGGCGGGCGAGGTGAGCCTGGCCGAGGTGGCTCGTTTCCCCGGCGCCTTCGAGGTGGTGGAAGAGGCGGGGGGGATCGAGGATGGCCGCCGGCAGGAACTGCTGGGGCTGACCGAGCAGGCCTTGTCCCAGCTCGTCGAGATGCGCCAGGCGGAGGGCAAGAAGATCGAGGCCACGCTCAGGCAGGAGCTCTCGGCCATGGAGGCCGCGGCGCAGCGAATCGAGGACATCTCCGCCGGAGAGAGGGCGGCGCGCCGCGACCTGCTGCTGGCCAGGCTGCGCGACCTCCGAGACGAAGTGGGATTGGAGGACGCGCGCTTGTACCAGGAGGCGGTCCGGGGCGCGGAGAAGATGGACGTGGCCGAAGAGGTGCAGCGGCTGCGCAGCCACATCGCCCAAGCCCGGGAGGCGCTGGCCGGACCGGCCCCCTGCGGCAAGCGCCTGGATTTCGTGGCCCAGGAGTTGGGCCGCGAGGCCAACACCATCGGCAGCAAGGTCCAGTCGGCCCCGCTGGCCTCCGAGGTGGTGAGCCTGAAGAGCCACATCGAACGGCTGCGGGAACAGGTGCAGAACGTTGAGTGACACCGCGCCGCTGGTGGTTGTGGTTTCCGGGCCCTCGGGGGCCGGGAAGTCGACCGTGCTCAGCCGGGTGCTCGGCGAGACCGACCGGCTGCGCTTCTCGGTCTCCCACACCAGCCGGGCGCCCCGACCGGGTGAGCGCGATGGGGTCGACTACCACTTCGTCACCGCCGCCGAATTCCACCGCCTGAGAGCCGAGGGTCGGTTCCTGGAATGGGCCGAAGTGCACGGTGATCTCAAGGGGACCGGCTGTGGCGAATACGAGCGGGCGGATCGCGACCAGGTGGACCTGCTGCTTGACCTGGACGTGCAGGGTGCGGCCCAACTGCGGCTCAAGTTCCCCGACGCGGTGACGGCGTTCATCCTGCCCCCGTCTTGGGAGGTCCTGGCCGAGAGACTGCGGGGCCGCGGCTCCGACAGCGGCGCGTCCCTGGCCCGGCGTCTGGCCAACGCCGCTGAGGAGACCAGGCTCTATCGTGAGTACCAATACGTCATCATCAACGACGACCTGGAACGCAGTGTTTCCAGCCTGAAGTCGATCATTCGGGCCGCGCGATGTCGCACCGCCCGTCTCGACCCCCAGGCGCAGGCCATTGTGGCCACCTTTCCATCGCCCAAGGAGCACCATGTCGCATCTGATCCTGCCTAAGACCGTCGACAGCAAGTTCCGTTTCATCACCGTGGCCGCCCAGCGCGCCAAACAGATCCAGAACGGCGCCAAGCCCCGGGTGGAGTCGCGGACCCGCAAGTCCACCCGCATCGCCATCCAGGAAGTGCTGGCCGGCGCTATCTCCTGGGAGATCAAGGAGGACGCCGCCAAGGCCCCGGTGGAGGTGAGGGAGGGGGCCTAGTTGCCGACCGTCGTCCTCGGCGTCACCGGCTGCATCGGAGCCTACAAGGCCTGCGAGATCCTGCGCGAACTGCAAAAGCGCGACCTCGAAGTGCAGGTGGTGATGACGGCCAGCGCCACTCGCTTCGTGGGGCCGCTGACCTTCGAGGCGCTCTCCCGGCGTCCGGTGTTCGTCGACCAGTTCGTGATCGGCGCTTCCGGCGACATCCAGCACATCAGCTTGGCCGACGCGGCCGATCTGCTGCTGGTGGCTCCCGCCACCGCCAACATCCTGGGCAAGTTCGCTCGCGGGATCGCTGACGACGCGCTGTCGACCCTGTATCTTGCCAGTCGGGCCCCGGTCCTGGTGGCCCCCGCCATGAACGCCAACATGTACGAACACCCGGCGGTCCGCGAGAACCTCGCGATCCTGGCGGGGCGGGGCGTGCGGGTGGTGGAGCCGGGCTCCGGCTACCTCGCCTGTGGCTGGCTGGGCAAGGGCCGGCTGGCGGAGCCGGCGGAGATCGTGGAAGCGGCGCTCGGCGTGCTCGAGCGGAAGCGCAGCCTGCACGGCCAATGCGTGCTGGTGACGGCGGGACCCACGGTCGAGGACATCGATCCGGTCCGCTACGTTTCCAATCGCTCGACGGGGCGGATGGGTTACCGGCTGGCCGAAGCCGCCCGCGATCGCGGGGCACGGGTGATCCTGGTCGCGGGTCCCACCGCGCTCCCAGCCCCGGGGGGGATCGAGGTGCTGGCGGTGCGTTCGGCGCAGGAGATGGCGGATGCGGTGGCTGCCCGCCTCCCGGAGGCCGGCATCGTCGCCATGGCGGCGGCGGTTTCCGACTACCGGCCGGCCCAAGCCTCGCCCACCAAGATCAAGAAGGCGGAGGGCGGCATCAGCGTCGAGATGGTGAGGACCCCGGACATCCTGAGAGGCGTGGGGAAGGAGAAGGGACGCCGCTTCCTGATCGGCTTCGCCGCTGAGACCGATCGGGTCCTGGAGAACGCTCGCCGGAAGCGGCTCGAGAAGAACCTCGATCTTCTGGTGGCGAACGATGTGTCCCGAACCGATGCCGGCTTCGCCAGCGAGAGCAACGCCGCGGTTCTGATCGACGCCCAGGGCGAGGCCGAGCTGCCGCTCATGAGCAAGCGGGAGCTGGCGGAGCGGATCTGGGACCGTGTGGAGCTGTTGCGGCGCCCCCGCCCCGTCGACGCGGCCAGCGATGCCGCGGTCCGCTGAGGGTGGCGTGAGCGACGACCTGGTCCTGGACCTGCTGGAGCGAGCCCGCTACTTCGCGGGGATCACGGGGATAGGAGTGCCCCGGGAGGTGATGGCGAACCCACCCCGGAAAGCCGCTCCCCAGGCTCTGGGGGCTGCCGCCGTGGCGCGGGGCGGCCTCGACTCGTCCCGCTTGGCGCCGGAGACGCTGGCGGCGGTGCGGGAGGATCTCGGCGACTGCCGGCGCTGCAAGCTGGCGGCCGGGCGCCACAGCATCGTCTTTGGGCAGGGCGACCCCAACGCGGCCCTCATGTTCGTGGGCGAGGCTCCGGGGGCCGACGAAGACGAGCAGGGCCTGGCCTTCGTGGGCAAGGCCGGCCAGCTGCTGACCAAGATCATCGAAGCCATCGGCCTGACCCGGGACCAGGTTTTCATCGCCAACGTCATCAAGTGCCGGCCGCCGCAGAACCGCAACCCCGAGCCCGACGAGATCGAGGCCTGCCAACCCTTCCTGGAGCGGCAGATCGCCGCCATCCAGCCCCAGGTGCTGGTGGGTCTCGGCAAGTTCGGCGGCCATTGGCTGCTCAAGACCGCCGAGCCCATCTCGAAGATCCGCGGCCGCCTTGGCGAGTATCACGGCATCAAGGTCATGCCCACCTACCACCCGGCCTACCTGCTCCGAAATCCCGGGGCCAAGAAGGAGGTCTGGGAGGACATGAAGGTGGTGCGCGCTCTTCTGGGCGGGTAGTCGGACCTTCCCCGGCCCCCATAGCCGTTAGACTTCTACCAATGTCTCGCGCGGTGGTCTCGGTCGCTCTCCCCCTGCCCTTCCAGTCCTGCTTCAGCTACCTCCTGCCCGGTGACCAGCCGGCGCCCGACCGCGGGATCCGGGTGCTGGTGCCCTTCGGGCCGCGGCGGGTGATCGGGGTGGTCACCGGCCCCGGCGAGCGGCCAGAGGGTCTGGAGCTGAAGGAGGTCCTGAGCGTCCTGGACGAGGCCCCGCTGCCCACCCAGCCGCTGCTCGACCTGGCGGCATGGGTGGCCGACTACTACCTGGCTCCACCCGGGGAGTGCTACCGGCTGGTGATCCCGCCGGCCGGTGTGCGGGCCAGCCGGGCGGTAGTCCGCCTGCTCGATCCCGAGCGCGCCGCCGGCGATCCGCTGGTGGAGGCGCTCCGGGCCGGCCCGCTCCGGCTGTCCACGCTCGCCAAACGACTGGATCGGGATCCTGGGTCGCGGTTGGCCCGGCTGCGGACGGCCGGCGTGGTCGCCGTCGAGCAGGACCTGGAGGCGCCGGGTTTCCGGCTGGTGCGGATCGCCACCTTGGTCGAGCAAGCGCCTGCGGTCAAGGGTAAGGCGCAGGTCGAGATCGTCAGGCGGCTGGCCGAGGCCGGTGGCCAACTGCGGGTGCCTGACCTGGTGCGGGATCGGCCCTCCTTGCGAGCCCCTCTCGCTGCCCTGGTGAAGGCCGGGGCGGTGGCGCTCGCGGAGGAGCGGGAGACCCGCACCCCCGCCGTGCTGGCGGGCGGCGTCTCCGGGCGCATGGAGCCGTCAGCCGACCAGGTCGGCGCCCTCAGAGCGGTGGAGGACGCGGTGCTGGCCGGCGGCTATCGTCCCTTCCTGCTCCACGGGGTGACCGGCAGCGGCAAGACCGAGGTCTACTTCCGAGCCGCCGAGAAGGCCTTGGCTGCCGGGCGTGGAGCCCTGATCCTGGTCCCCGAGATCGCCCTGACGCCGATGCTGGTGCGGGCGGCAGCCGCCCGCTTCGGCGCCACCGTGGCCGTTATGCACAGCGATCTCTCGGCGGGGGAACGTCACGATCAGTGGTGGCGGGTTCGCGAGGGGGAAGCGCGGGTGGTGGTGGGGGCGCGCTCGGCGGTGTTCGCGCCCCTCCCCGACCTGGGCCTGCTGGTGGTGGACGAGGAGCACGAGGGGTCCTACAAGCAGGACGAGAGCCCCCGCTACCACGGCCGGGACGTGGCGGTGGTCCGCGCCAAGCTGGAGGGGGCCACGGTGATCCTGGGTTCGGCGACGCCCTCGGTGGAGTCGCACACCAACGCCCTCAAGGGCAAGTACCAGCGGATCGAGCTGCCGACCCGCATCGGCTCCCAGGGCTTGCCGCAGGTGGAGATCGTGGATCGACGGCAGGCGATGAAGGCGGGGGCTGATCCCATCCTTACCCCTGTGCTCAGGGAGGCTCTGGCCCTGAGGCTCGAACGCCGGGAGCAGTCGCTCCTGCTCCTGAACCGCCGGGGCTATGCCGTCAGCCTGCTCTGTCGCGAGTGTGGAAGCGAGGCCGCCTGCCCCAATTGCTCGGTCTCGCTGGCTCTCCACTACCGTGCCGAACGGGCGCTGTGCCACTACTGTGGCTTCGAGCGGCGCACTCCGGAGAAGTGCGCCGCCTGCAACGGGGAGTACCTGCGCCTGGCCGGATACGGCACCGAGAAGGTGGTGGAGGGGGTGAGAGCCGCGCTTCCGGCGGCTCGCGTCGAACGGCTCGACCGGGACCTGGCATCGCGGCGCGGCTATCTGGAGCGGACCCTGGCGGCCTTCGAAAGCGGGGAGATCGACATCCTGGTGGGCACCCAGATGATCGCCAAGGGCCACGACTTCCCCCGGGTCACCCTGGTGGGCGTGGTCGACGCCGACGTGGGTCTGGGCCTGCCGGACTTCCGGGCCGCCGAACGCAGCTTCCAGTTGCTGACCCAGGTGGCGGGGCGGGCGGGCCGGGCCGATCTGGCGGGGGAGGTGATCCTGCAGAGCCACTGGCCCGATCACTACGCCTTGCGTTTGGCGTGCAGTCAGGACTACCCGGCGTTCTACGAGCGGGAGATGGAGTTTCGGCGGACCATGGGGTATCCGCCCACCACCGCCCTGGTCAACTTGATCCTGCGTTCACGAGATGCCCAGGCCGCCACCGAGGGCGGGCAGGCGCTGGCGCGCCGGTTGCGGGAGGCGGCCGGCGGTCGCTATCGGATCCTGGGGCCGGCCAGTGCGCCGCTGGCGCGGATCAAGCAGGAGCACCGGGTGCAGGTGCTGCTCAAGGGGCAGCGCACCGCCATGCGGGAGGCGGTTCGAAGCGCTCTGGTCGAGCTTTACGGCAGCGTCAGGTGGCCGGGTGTCGCCGTAGACGTCGATCCGGTAAGCGTTATGTGACGGCCGGGTGTGGGCGGCTCACCAGGGAAGGCGCAGATATCTGGACAGCTCGCGGAGAGCGCCCGCGAAGTCGCCCCAAGAGGTGATGATGGGGTCGGGGGTGAAGCTGCCGGCGAAGATGGCGAAGGCCAGCCAGCCGAGCAGGACCCGAGGCCAGCCCAGGGGGGCCCCGTCGCGCAGGGTGGGGGGATGGCGCCGTCGGCCCAGAACCAGCAGCAGCACCGTCCACACTAGCCAGCTCGGGCGGCGATAGACGAGCAGGATGCACACCACCAGCCCGACCTGCGACACCGCGCGGGCCCAGCGGGGAGCCATCGCGTAGGTGAGGTGGCCACCGTCCAGTTGGGCCACGGGGATCAGATTGAGGGCGGTGACCAGGAGACCGAACCAGGCGGCAAACGCCAACGGGCCCAGGTCCAGGAACGATCCCGCCGGCTCGGGACCTTTGAGCCACAGGACTGCCCACTGGAACAGCAACGGCTCTCCCAGGGTGAGGTAGTTGCGCCCGGCCTGCGCGGCTGCCGGTAGCCAAGAGCTTTGTTGCACGCCCAAGAGCAGCACCGGGACACAGACCAGGAAGCCCGCGAGCGGACCGGCGACTCCGATGTCGAAGAGGGCCCGGCGGTGGGGAATGGGTGCTCGCAGCCGAATGAAGGCGCCGAGGGTTCCCGCCAGGGTGAGGAACGGCGCCGGAATGAAGTAGGGCAGGCTGGCGTCCACCCGGTAGTGGCGAGCCGCCAGGTAGTGGCCCATCTCGTGTGCGAGGAGGATGCTCAGCAGGCCAACGGCCATCGAGAGGCCACCAGTCACGTAGACCGAAAGGAAGGTGAGCAGGAAGAGCCAGAGGCTGCGGAGGACCGCCGACCTGCTCGGGAGCGGCAAAGGCGCAGCAGCGGACGTCTCGAAGCGCCAGACCCAGAGGGGGTTGAGCGTCTCGGGGAATGGCGGGCCAGTGGGTTCGAGGGGTGACGGGTCCAAAGAAAAGCGGCTACCCGCCCAGGTTCTGGAGGTCCTTGCCCGGCTTGAAGCGGATGGTGCGGCCGGGCGG
>DATECU010000165.1:0-11125 GCA_035286745.1 Vicinamibacteria bacterium
CGGCCGTCTTCCTGGCCCCGCTTCTGGTGGCGCTCCTGGCCGGCGTGGCCTTTCCTTTCGCCCTGCTCAGCGACGTCGTCGCCCCCGGCTTGGTGTCCCGGTTGCTGGCCGAGTACTGGCCGCCGGGCGACAGCCTGCGCACCGCCTACCTGGTCGGTCTGGCCACCCCCGCTTTCGCGCTGGCGGCCCTGGGCTGCGGCTACCTGGGGGTGTCCTACCTCCGCGATCGCCGGCGTTTCGCCGAGGGTCTCGAGTCCCCCCTCGATCCCTCACCCGGCCGCGACCGGCTGGCGCGAGGCCTGTGGGAGATCTCCAGGGGTTCGGCTGTATCGGTAGGTGCTCCGGGTCCGGCGGAGATCGGCCGGCGCTACGTGGCGCTAGCCTCCGAGAACCTGGGCCAGCCTGGCTTTCGCGAGCTGATCGTGCGCGCCGCCGATCTGGAGACCGGGGACAGCCTGGCCTTCGTGCTGCTGGAGGACGGGCCCCGCGCCCGCTTCCTGAAGGCGCGCTCCCGAGGCTCGCGTTCGGCGCCGGGCGGGCCACCGGGGGTGGTGGACCTGCGGCAGGCCGGCCACGACGCGCTGTTCTTCGAGGCGGTGGCCAGCGGGCTGCTGCCGCCGGGGGCCACCCCGCTCGGCCGACTGTGCTTTCCCAAGGGCGGTCCCCACGCCGGCGAGACCCATCGTTTGACGGACGCGGCGCTGGTCGCTGGCTGCGGCATCGCCGAGGCGCTGGCGGCGGGCGCGGAGCAGGTGATCGTGGTGACGGCGATGCCCGAACGGGCTTCGCTCCCCTTGCGGCGCCGAGGGGCTCGGGCCACCGTGGAGGGCGTGGCCGCCACTCTGGAGCGGCAGACCGTGGAGAGCGATCTGCGGGCGGCGGAGCGGATCAACCGCATGGTGGCCACGCTGGGGCACGCCACGACTGAGGGGCGGCGGGCCTGGGAAGACCCGGCCACCGGCCGGCAGTATCGGGAGTTCGGCCTGTACCTGATCCGCCCCCCGCGCCGGGGGCTGGGGCCGCTGGAGTTCGATGGCGCCGAACACCCGGGGACCGAGGTCCAAGAGACGCTCCTCGACCTGCTGGAGCAGGGCTATCACGACGCCTACCGCTTGTTCATCGAGCCGGTCCTGGGCGCCGCCCCGGCGCCCCACCGGGAGGAAGAGATGGAAGAGGGCGTGCGCCTGTGACCAGCAACCCCCTGTCGACTGTCAACTGCCAACCGTCGACTTCCATCCCCGGAGGCCCCTCATGAAACGCGGCATCGGCACCCGCGCCGTGCACGGCAAGGGCCAACCCCGACCGGGACCGCTGACCACCCCGGTGGCCCAGACCTCGACCTTCGTGTTCGCCTCCTCGGCCGAGATGCGGCGCTACCTGGAAGGGGGGGACGATCTCTACCTCTACACGCGCTATGCGAACCCCACGGTCCGAGAGCTGGAGGAGAGCCTGGCCGCGCTGGAGGAGGCGGAGGCCGCCCTGGCCCTGGCTTCCGGCATGGCCGCCGCCAGCACCGGCCTGCTGTCGCTGGTGAAGGCGGGGGACGAGGTGCTGGCCAGCAGCTCGCTGTACGGAGGCACCACCCGGCTGCTGCGGGACCTGCTCCCCAACCTGGGCATCGCCACCCGCTTGGTGACGCCCGGCGAGCTGGAGCGGCTGTCGCCTCTGGTGGGCAAGCGCACCCGCGCCCTGATCGTGGAGAGCCCCACCAACCCCACGCTCGACGTTGTCGACCTGACCGCGGTGGCCGAGCAGACCCACCAGCACGGTCTGGTCCTGATGGTCGACAACACCTTCGCGACACCGGTGTTGCAGCGACCGCTGGCCTTGGGCGCCGACCTGGTGATGCACAGCCTCACCAAGGCCCTCTCCGGCCACAGCGACCTGATCGGCGGGGCGCTCGTGGGTTCGCGGGAGCGCATCGAGAAGGCCCGGGGGGTGATGAAGCTCCTGGGTGGCTGCCTGGATCCGCACCCGGCCTTCCTGGTGCTCCGGGGCCTCAAGACCGTGCACCTGCGGGTGGAGCGCCAGTGCGCCAACGCCATGGCCCTGGCCCAGCATCTGCTGGCCCATCCCAAGGTGTCGGGCGTGCGCTATCCCGGGCTTCCCACCCATCCGGGTCACGCGATCGCCCGGCGCCAGATGTCTGCGTTTGGCGGGATGGTGGCTTTCTCCCTCGACGGCGGCTTGCCCGCCGCCGAGCGCTTCTACGACGGCCTGCGCCTGGTAGCTCGGGCAGCCAGCCTGGGCGGAGTCGAGACCCTGGTGAGCCTGCCCGTTCACACCTCGCACTACGGCTACACCCCCGACCAACTGGCCGCCGCGGGAGTGGACCCGGGCATGGTGCGGGTCTCACTGGGGGTCGAGGATCCGGCCGACCTGCTCGCCGACATCGATTCGGCACTCACCGGTGTCTAAGGGCCGGGAGGGAGCATGCCTGGCCTGGCGACCCAGACCGCGCTGACCGTCGTCCTGGCCGGCCTGGGACTGTACTTCCTGGTGCTGGTGATCCGGGCGCTGGCGGGTTACCTGCGCTTCGTCAGGCTGCGGGCCACCGCCGTCCTCACCTGGCCCGTCCGGCGGCCGGCCCACTTCCCGCTGCTGCTGGGTCTCGGCGTGCTGGCGCTAGGTGTCGCGGTGTTGAACGGGAGAATGAACCGGCCGCTGCACCACGTGGCCAGCCAGGTCCTGATCGCCGTCTACTTCATCCTGGTGGTACCCCTGGCCACGCGCATCCGCCTCGGGCTCTATCGCGACGGCGTGTGGGCCGACGCCGGCTTCCTGCCCTACGCGGAGATCGCCCGCATGGCCTTCGTGGAAGGGCACGAGGTGGTCCTGGTCATGCTGGCCCGGGGACGGGGCTCCGCCTTCCGGTTGCCGCTGCCGGCCGGCGAGTACGGAGCCGTGCGCAAGGTCATCGAGGAGAAGATCCGCTCTCACGCCCTGACCGTGGACTCGGCGATTCTCGGCCTTTGAGGTCAGGGCGCCCTCGAGTTGTGGTCCAATAGGTCCGCACTGGGTCGCCGAGGTGTGCGTTAACAAGGAGGATCACATGAGGCGTCTGTCCGCCCTCCTGACTGCCGGGTTTCTCCTGTTCGCCGCCCCTTCCACGCGCGCCGCCGACTGGCCTCAGATCAAGAGCCGCGGCACCCTGCGCGTGCTCATGGTCCAGGTGGGCGAGGCTGACGAGTTCCTGAGAGCCGGCCTGCCCCCCGATCCCGGCCTGGACGGCGAGGTGCTGCGGGGTTTCAGCCAACTCCACAAGATCAAGCTGGAGCTCCTGCCGCAGCCGTCCTGGGACACCCTGATCCCCGGTCTCCAACAAGGCAAGGGAGACCTGGTGGCGGGACGCTTCACGGTAACCGAATCGCGGCAGAAGCTGGTGGCGTTCAGCAGCGAAGTGTTTCCGAGCCGCAACGTGGTGATGACGCGCAAGCCTAACCCAATTGTGACAAGCCTGGAGGCGCTGCGGGCCCTCAAGGTGGGGACCATCCGGGGCACCAGCATGGCGGAGGCGGTGGCGGCGGCCGGGGTCCCCAAGGCCAACGTCAACGACAGCTTCCCGCCGGGGGGGCTTCCGGCGGGGTTGCAGGCCGGTCAAGTCGCGGCCGTGGTCCTGGGGCTGGAGAGCGCCATCGCCGCCCAGCGCAGCGATCCCGAGATCCAGCTCGGGATGTTCCTGGGGCCTCCACGCAGCCTCGCCTATGCGGTGCGGAGAGAGGATGGGGAGCTGCTGAAGACGCTCAACGAGTACATCGACAACGTCCGCCGGACGCCCACCTGGAACCGGCTGGTGGTGAAGTACTTCGGCGAGGCCGCGCTCCCGATCCTGAAGCAGGCGCGCAGCGAGTAACGCCCTTGGTGTGTCATGAGGCCGCCCTTTCCTTGACGGCTCCCTGAACGCTCTCTACCATCTCCCGATCGGCGGGATCTGCGCGCAGCGTCCGAAGTCCGCAGGTTTCGGGTCCACGGGCTCGGGGGGCGGGAGCCCCCCGCTTCATGGCGGCGACCGAATCCACTTCGGGCGCCGCGTATCGAGGCCCCCGAGGTAGCTTCTCGGGGGCTTGCCTTTTCGGGGGTTCTCAAGAGATGTCGGAGGCCGGCAAGCCGGGCAAGACGGCGGGCAGAGCGGAGATCTGGAAGTTCGGTGGAGCCTCCCTGGCGGACGCCGGGGCGGTGCGCCGAGCGGCCTCCTTGATCGCTGCCCATCGGGGACCACTGCTGGTCGTGGCCTCCGCGCTGGCAGGGGTAACCGATGCCCTGCTGGATGGCGCCAAACGCTCCGCCTCCGGCGATGCCGACGCCGGCGCCGAGGTGGGTCTAGCCCTCCACAGGCGGCACCGGCTGGCTGTCGAGAGCTTGCTGCCCCCGGGGCCTGCCCGCTGGCGGACCATCGCCATCCTCGACGGGGCCATCCAGGAGTACCGCGACGTGTGCCGGGCGGTGGCTGCCCTGGGTGACCTCTCGCCGCGGGCCTCCGACCTCCTGGTTTCGCGCGGCGAGCGTCTCGCCAGCGCGTTGCTGGCGGCAGCCATCGGGGCAGCGGGCCGCCGCGCCGCGGTGGTCGACGCCCTCGAGGTGGTGGCGACCGACGGCCGGCACGGCAGCGCCATGCCCGACCTGGAGCTGACGCGCTCCCGGGCGCGCCGGGTGCTCGCGCCGCTGTGGGCCAAGGGCACGACCCCGGTGGTCCCGGGCTACCTGGGCCGGGCCCCCGACGGCAGCCTGACAACGTTAGGTCGAGGCGGCTCCGATCTGACCGCCACCAGCCTGGCCCGCGCCATCGGCGCCCGCAGGGTGGTGCTGTGGAAGGATGTGCCCGGCATCTTGACCGCCGATCCGCGGGCGGTGCCGGACGCTCGGCTGATCCCGCAGCTCCACCATCGGGAGGCCGCCGAGGTCGCCTACTTCGGGGCCAAGGTCCTGCACCCGCGCGCCCTCATCCCCCTGGACGGCAGCCGCGTCCAGCTTCAGGTGCGCTCGTTCCTCACCCCGGATCGGCCGGGCACCGAAGTCTCGATGCGCCGAACGTTGGAGCGCTACCCGGTCAAGGCGCTGGCCAGCGTTCCTGGGCAGGCCCTGGTGACGGTGGCGGGCAAGGGCATGCTGGGGGTCCCGGGCATCGCCGCCCGCGCCTTCACCGCGGTTCACGCCGCCGGCCTTTCCGTCTCCACCATCTTCCAGGCCTCCTCCGAGATGTCGATCGGCTTCACGCTTCCGGAGGCCGAAGCCAGCCACGCGGTGGCCGCCCTCAAGAGAGCGTTCCGCGACGAGCTGGCCTCCGGGATGATCGACGACGTGACCTCGCGCTCGGGGGTGGCGGTGATTGCCGTGGTGGGCGAGGGCATGGCGGGCACGCCGGGGATCGCGGCCCGGGTGTTCACCGCGCTGGCCAAGGGCGGGGTCAACGTGATCGCCATCGCCCAGGGCTCCTCCGAGCGGAACATCTCCTTCGTGGTGGCCGCCGCCGAGGCCGCCGAAGCCGCGCGCCGCGTCCACGCCGCCTTCCAACTGGCCAAGATCGGCGGAGGCCGCGCCGACGGCAGCCCGCGCAGCGACGTGGTGATGCTGGGCTTCGGCCGGGTGGGCCGGGCCCTGGCCGACCCGATCGCCGCGCGACTGGGAGAATCGCGGGTCAGGGTGGTCGGCCTGCTCGATCGCTCGGGTTATGTGTTCGACCCCAAGGGGCTGTCCCGCAAGCGGCTGCTGGCCCTGGCCCAGGGGAAGGACGAGGGGGCGCTGCTCAAGGACCTGGGGGGCAGGGTCGCCACCGCGCAACAGGCGCTGGCGCACATCGCCGGCCATGCGGTGTCCCGGCCGATCCTGGTCGACGTGACCGCCGAGGAGACCGGGGACCTGCTGCGGCAGGCGCTGGCATTCGGTTTTGACCTGGTGCTCGCCAACAAGAAGCCGCTGGCCGGCTCTCGGGAGAGCCATCAGGCCCTGCTGGCCGCGGCCCGAGCCGCCGGCTGCCGCATCCGCTACGAGGCCACGGTGGGGGCGGGGCTACCCATCCTCGACACCTACCGCAAGCTGGTGGAGAGCGGGGACCGGGTGCTGCGGATCGAGGGCTGCGTCTCCGGTACCTTGGGCTTCGTGCTCTCGGCGGTCTCGGCGGGCCGGCCCTTTTCGGAGGCGGTGCGGGACGCCCTGGCCCGTGGCTACACCGAGCCCGACCCCCGCGACGACCTCTCGGGCCGGGACGCTGCTCGCAAGGCCCTGATCCTGGCCCGGCTCATGGGGTACCGGGGAGGCTCGCCAGCGGCCCAGGACCTCACCCCCCCGGCGCTGGCCCGCCTGCCCCTCCCGCAGTTCCTGGAGCGGCTTCCGGAGCTCGACCAGGGATGGCGCCAGCGAGTGGAGCGAGAAGCCCGCCGGGGACAGGTTCTGCGTTATGTGGTGACGGCGACCCCCCGCTCCGTGAAGGCTGGCCTGCAATCGGTGCCGGCCGCTTCTCCCATCGGTTCGCTCTCCGGCACCCGCAACCTCATCTCCTTCACCACCCGCCGCTACCGCGCCGAGCCGCTGGTGGTCATGGGGCCGGGTGCCGGCCCCGAAGTCACCGCCGCCGGCATCCTGAACGACCTCGAGCAGCTGGCGGCCACCTAGGAGGTCCGCCCAGGCGAAGGCCGCGACGGCGGCGCCCAACGCGATGGCAATCCAGTCGTCCAGACCCGCTGCGCGCGTCCCGCGTTTCCGTTCTTCGTGTCCTTTGTGCCCTTGTGGTGAACCCGTTCGTCGGCGGCGTGCCCCGCCGTCTCCCAGCCTCGGGAGCTTTCCGTCGCTGAGAGCTGATAGCTGACTGCTGACCGCTGCCTACGCCGCGGCTCTGCCGTTCCCCGCCTCCGCCTTCCGGGTGGCCCGGTTGAAGTTGAAGCGCACCAGCTTGGACAGCGCCTTCAGCTTCAGGTCGGTCAGCGGATAACGCTTGTCGGAAAGCCAACGTGCCTCGTCGGGCAGCATCACCAGACTGACGTTGATGTTGGGGGCGCAACCGACGGGAAGCCCTTGCTCCATGCAGGCCTCGTACAGACGGCGGAAGACCGGGACCATGTCCTCGGTCTTGGGCGGCGGTGATGCCGCCAGGTCCGTGCCCAGGAGGGGCCGGAACACGCAGACGGTAGGGATGGCGCCGACCGAGGTGATCCAGTTGATGGCCTTGATGGACGACTCCGGCGGCTCCAGACCGGCGATGATCTCGCCGTTCGAGACCCAGGGCTCGTTCCAGGGCCCCTTCTTGCCAAGCTGAGCGCAGTAGCGCACGGCTTCCAAGTAGCGCTCCAGGCCGTACTCGCGGTGCTTGCCGGGGCAGGTCTCCTTGAACAACTCGGGGTCGAAGATCTCGAAGCAGAAGGAGACGCGGTTCAGGCCCATCTCGCGCAGTGCATCGTAGCGCTTGAGGTCGGAGTGGGGAGGGGTCTGAATCCCGACCATGATCCCGATCTCCTTCTTGATGCGCCTGATGAAGGGCTCCAGGATGTCGAGGTAGGTCTCGCCGCTGTAGTGGCCGGTGTTGAAGTCGACGTAGGTGATGCCCGATTCGCGGCGGGCCGCCCACAGCACTTCCATCACCTCGTCGATCGACTTCTCGTCGGCGTCGTCGATTCCCAGGTTCAGGCCCACCGAGCAGAACTTGCAGTTGGTCTTGACCTTCTCGGTCCAGTACTCGCAGACCTTGGCCTGGTAGACACCGAGGTAGGTGCCCTGCAGGGTCCCGATCCGGGTCATCGGCTTGCCGCTCGAGGTCTTCTGGTCGTACCACGCCGGCCGGGGCGAAAGCTCGACCTTCATGATGCGGTCCCCACCCCGCTGGATCCAGTAGCTGTGGTCTTCCCGGTGCAGGGTGTAGGGCGAGTCCTTGGCGAACGGCTCGGTGACGGGAACGTTGGTCCAGAGGTTGCCCGGGAGGATGAGTTCCAGGCCGCTGCCCAAGCCGGCCCGAGTCCTCAGGATCTTGCGGCCGCCGTCCTCTTCGACCAGGCAGGAGTCGTCGAGCTGCATTCCCTTGCAGTACAGGTCCAGCTTGAGCAGGCCGGGGTTCCGGCGGACGTCCGTTTCCATCAAGACCTCTTCATTGGGTGCGGCGGGTTTCATGCGCCGACTTGCAAGCCGCAAGCCAGTTTAGCAGCCACTCGGCCCTGGCGAAAGCGCGCAAAGCCTGCGTCGTAGGGCCGGGATTCGGGCGGTTCTTGCCGCGCGCCGTGGTCTCCGAGCGACTGGGGGCGTGTCATCGCCACAACCGAGCCTGAAAGCGGATGGCACCGGCCTTGCTGGAAACCTCACACCCGAGGTCGCCGATGGAGTTCCCAGTTCCCGAGTCCCTGCGCGCCGAACACGACGAGATCCGGGGGAAGCTCATCCACACGGCTCGGGAGAAGGGGCGACTGGGTTCGGCGGCCGCCGGTCTGCTGCGGGCCCTCAAGCCCCATGGTTCCCGTGAAGAGGAGTTCGTCTTCCCGCCGCTGGCTCTGCTCTTCCCCTTGGCAGGCGGCCGGCTCTCCGCCGAAATGCGGGACGTCCTGCCGTTGACCGACAAGATGAAGCAGGAGTTGCCCTCGCTCCTGGCCGAGCACTCGACTATCGTCACCGCCCTTCGCAAGTTCAAGGAGGCGGCCCTAGAAGAGAAGCGTCCCGACTGTGCGGACCTGGCGGACCGCGTCATCACCCACATCCAGGCCGAGGAGGACATCCTCTATCCCGTCTCGATCTTGATCGGCGAGTATGTCAAGCTGAAGCTCGGGCGCTAGGGCCGCCCGCGGCGGAGGTGCTTTGGGCGAGGGCGGGAGCTTCTGGAGGGACATTGGACGGCCGGCGGCGGCGGCCGGCGTTTCCGTCATCCTGCTATTCCTGGCCTGGGAGGGGATCGAGCGCGAGTTCGTCAAGGACGACGAGCTGGCGCACCGAGTCCACTACGCCCGAGGCATCAGCAGCAGTCTGCTCACGGCGGCGGTGGTGGGCCTTCTCTGCTACGGCGAGTACCGAAAGCGGGCGGCGGCGCTGGCCGCCGAGGTGGCGCACCGGACCCGGGAGGCTCGCCAGGCGCGCTCTCTCTTGCAGGTGGTGGTCGACACCACCCCGGCCTCGCTCCTGGTTCTCGATCCCGACTTCAAGGTGATCCAGGCCAACCGCATGGCCGAGCAGGTCCACGGCGTCGACCTGGTGGGCAAGCACTGCTTCGACATGCGGCTGGGCCGCAGCGATCGCTGCCGCGAGTGCCCCACCTGGGACCTGCTGGCTTCCGGAGCCGCCAAGGCTCCCCCCTGCCCCCACACCGATCCCCGCACCGGCGAGGTGCTGGCGGTGGAGAGCCATCCCCTGCGGCTGCCCGACGGCCGCGACTACCTGCTGGTGGTGGAGCGAGTGATCACCGAGCAGAGCAAGCTGCACGCTCGTTTGGTGCACCAGGAGAAGATGGCGGCTTTCGGCCTGCTGGCGGCCGGGGTGGCCCACGAGATGGGCAACCCGCTCTCCTCCATCGAGGCCCAGCTCCAGCTCCTGGATCCGCAGCAGTTGCCGCCGGCCCCCGCCTCCGTCATCGGCGTGGTGCGCCAGGAGGTGGGACGCCTGCGCCGCATTCTCCGCGAGCTGGTGGATTTCGCGCGCCGCCGCCGTGACGAGGCCACCCTGGTCTCCGTGCAGTCGGTGGTGGAGGACGCGCTGCGCCTGCTCCGTCACGACCCCCGGATGCGCAGAGTGCAGAGCTTGCAGGAGCTGGATCCGGAGACCCCGCCGGTCTTCATGGTCGAGGATCACCTGATGCAGGTGGTGCTGAATCTGATGATTAACGCGTTAGATGCAATGCCCGAGGGCGGAAGCCTCAAGGTGGAGATCCAGCCGGTTCGCGGGCAGGTCGTGCTGCGGGTCCACGACTCCGGGCTGGGCATGGATCGCGCGGTTCTGGCCCGCTGTTTCGAGCCCCTCTTCAGCACCAAACCCCCGGGCAAGGGAACCGGGCTCGGTCTCAGCATCAGCCGCGACATCCTGAGGGCCATCGGCGGCGAGGTCGAGCTGCACAGCGCCCCCGGCCGGGGGACCACCGCGGTCATCACGCTGCCTGGCGCTTCCGTCGAGAGCAGCCTGGCCGCGGCCGGCGTGGGTCCGCCCCCGGCTCGCCCGGCTCCCGGCAGGACCCAGCCCGGCCCGGCCTCGCCCTTCCTCGCGTGACGAGACCTCAGGACAAGGTCCTCATCGTCGAGGACGAACGAGCCCAGCGCGACGCGCTGGCCCAGTACCTGGGCCGGGCGGGTTATGCGGTGACCGCGGTGGCCGGCGGGGAAGAGGCGCTCGAACTCCTGGCCCGCGGCTCCTTCTCCGTCCTCATCACCGACCTGCGCCTGCCCGGCATGGACGGCCTCGGTGTGGTGCGTCGGGCCCACGAGCTGGACGAGGAGCTGGGCCTCTTGCTGATGACCGCCTACGCCTCGGTCGAATCCGCGGTGGAGGCGCTCCGGGTGGGAGCGCACGACTACCTGCTGAAGCCGCTGATCCTGGAAGAGGTGGCGCGCAAGGTCTCGGGCCTCCTGGAACACCGCGCTCTGGTCCGCGAGAACGCGCGCCTCCGCCGCGCGCTCCAGGACCGTTCCGGAACCGCCGAGGTGGTCGCCAGCTCAGCGGCCATGAAGGACGTCATGGCCTGGGCCCGGCGAGCCGCCAACTCCAAGGCCAACGTGCTGATCACCGGCGAGACCGGCACCGGCAAGGAGGTGGTAGCCCGGGCCATTCATTCGCTCGGCGCCGATCGGGAGCAGCCCTTCCTGGCCGTGAACCTGGCGGCGGTGCCCGAGAACATGGTGGAGAGCGAGCTGTTCGGCCACGAGCGGGGGGCCTTCACCGGCGCCACGGCGCTGAAGCCGGGGCGCTTCGAGCGGGCGGACGGCGGCACGCTGCTCCTGGACGAGGTCGGCGAGCTGCCGCCCGGGGTGCAGGCCAAGCTCCTGCGCGTCCTCCAGGAGGGGAGCTTCGAGCCGCTCGGAACCAACGCCTCGTCCTCGGTGGACGTGCGGATCATCTCGGCCACGCACAGGAACCTCAAGGAACGTGTCGCCGAGGGGCGCTTCCGCGAAGACCTGTATTACCGGCTGAAGGTCCTCGACGTGGCCATCAGCCCGCTCCGCGATCGGCGCGC
>DATECU010000166.1:0-5455 GCA_035286745.1 Vicinamibacteria bacterium
CCGCTCGACAGAAAGCGAATGACCGCCTCGATCTTGGGTCCCATGCTGCCCGGCGGGAAGTGCCCTTGGGCCTGCAGCCGCTCGATTTCTTGCAGGGTGACCGCATCGAGCGCCTGCTGCTCGGGTTTGCCGTAGTTTACGAAGACCTTGGGAACTGCGGTCAGGATCACCAGAAGCGAGGCGCCCACGTCGGTCGCCAGCACCGCCGAGGTCAGGTCCTTGTCGATCACCGCCTCGATGCCGGCGTAGCCGTCTTCCGGGGTTCGTTTGATGGGGATGCCGCCCCCGCCGCAGGCGATCACCACGTGGCCGGCCCGGGTGGCGTCCCGGATCATGTGGCGCTGCACGACCTTGAGCGGCTTGGGCGAGGGCACCAGCCGCCGCCAGCCCCGGCCCGCGTCTTCCTTGACCCGCCAGCCCAACTGGTCGCGCCGGCGCTCCGCCTCTTCCCGGCTCAGAAAAGGGCCGATCGGCTTGCTGGGGTCCTGGAAGGCGGGATCGTGCTCGTCCACCAGCACCTGGGTGACCACCGTCACCACATAACGCTTCGAATTCCGCCGGCGCAGCTCGTTGAGCAGGCTCTGCTGCAGGATGTAGCCCAGGCTGCCTTCGGTCATGGCCACCAGCACGTCCAGCGGCATCTGCGGCACCTCCTGCCGTGCCAGCTCGTGCTGGATCAGCAGGCTCCCCACCTGGGGTCCGTTGCCGTGGGTGACCACCAGGTGGTAGTCGCGCTCCACCAGGTGCATGAGCAGGGCGGCGATCTTCTCCGCGTTCTGCTCGTGCTCCTCGATGGTGCCCTTCTCGCCGGCCTGCATGAAGGCGTGCCCGCCCATGGCGATGAGCACGATGGGATGCTGGTTGGCGGTTTCGGGCACGTTCGCCTCCGTTAGTCGCTCAAGCCGAGGGTGTGGGCCAGAGCCGAAAGCCCTCCAGGATGGAGCCGCCGATGAACTCGCGCAGGATGGAGTTGTCGGGCACTGTGTCGGGAGTCGCCGGCTGGAACCACTGCAAGAAGGAGAGCAGGCGATTCGCCTCCACGAACTCCGGGGTGGTGGGCCGCACCTGCAACAGCAGCGGTTCGGCCAGGGGCCTGAGCACCGCCAACTCGTGCACCAGGGCGGAGTTGAAGACGGCGTCGCTGTTCTCCTGGAAGGGGAAGATGTGCTGCTTCTCGCCGCGGGTGACCGAGCCCCAGCGGGCCACCGTATCCCGCGCTCCATACCCGCGTTTGGCGGCATCGCGCACGATGCGCCGGATCAGGCGGCAGTCGGTGGTGCTCACCCGGTTGTGCCGATCCAGGTTGAGCTGGGTGAGCGCCGACACGTACACGCGGTAGACGCGTTCGCCGGGCACCCCCGGCACCAGGCTGGGGTTCAGGCCGTGGATGCCCTCCAGGATCACGATGTTGTCGGGCTCCAGGGCCACCGTGGGACCCTCCTCGCCCCGCCCCTTGATGAAGTTGTACTGGGGCAGGGTCACTTTCCGCCCGGCCAGAAGCTCCACCAGGTTGTCATTGAAGAGCCTGAGGTCCAGGGCCTGCAAGCCCTCGAAGTCCGGTTTGCCCTCGGCGTCCTTGGGCGTCTTGTCGCGGTCCAGGAAGTAGTCGTCGAGGCTCACCTGGAAGGGCCGGAGGCCGCGGGCCAGAAGCTGGACCGCCAAACGCTTGGAGAAAGTGGTCTTGCCGGACGAGGAGGGTCCCGCCACCAGCACCAGCTTCACCCTGCCCCGGGTGGCCGCGATCTCGGCGGCGATCTCGGCGATGCGGGCGGCGTGCAGCGCCTCCCCCACCAGCGAGATCTCGGGCAGTCGGCCGGCAGCGATGGCATCGTTGAGCGCCCCGGCGCTGCGGATCCCCAACCGGTCCAGCCAGTCGCTGGCCTCCTCGTACACCGCGAACAGCTTGGGATATGGCACCGTGGGCTCGATCACCTCCGGCCGGTTCTGGTGCGGGAAGTGCAGCATGAAGCCCGGCGGGAAGGCGGAGAGCGCGAAGTGCTTGAGGTAGCCCGCGGAGGGCGTCATGTACCCCTGGAAGTAGTCCCAGCGACCGCGCAGGCCGTAGAGGGTGAGCGTGTCTTTGCGGCGGTGGGCGAAGAGCCGCGCCTTGTCCTCCTCGCCGCGGCTCCTGAAGATCTCGAGCGCCGCGTGGGCCGGCATCTGCGCGCGGGTGATGGGCGTGTCCGCAGCCACCAGCTCCCGCATGTGGGTTTCGATGCGGGCCAGCTCCTGCTGGCTGAAGGGCGCGCGCCCCCTCACCTCACAGAAGTAACCGGCGACGCTGGCCGCGGAGTGCTCGATGAAGACCTGGGCCTCGGGAAAGACCTCGGCCGCCGCGGTCACCAGCAGGAAGACCAGCGAGCGCCGGTAGATGCGCATGCCATCGTCGTCGGTCACCGTCACCGGCACCAGGTCGCTGTCGTAGCCGAGCGGTTCCGTCAGCTCGCGCAGCCGGCCGTTCAGCAGGGCCGCCGTGCAGACGGGCTGCCCGTCTTGGCTGGCTGCCGCCACCACTCGCTCCAGGGGTGTACCCGGAGGCGCTTCGAACACGCGCCCGTCGGGGAAGCGAGCCTGGGCTGTCTCTCGGGGACGGCCGGGGACGACGCGGGTCGGGTCGCTCAAGGTGCGGGCGATTATAGCCCGCCGGCCGCACCCCTTGCCCCGCGGCGTGAGGGTGCTAGCCTCACGCTCATGGCCATCGTCACCGACACCCTCACGGTTGCGAGCAAGGGCGACACCGACATCGTCGACATCACCCGCAAGGTCCAGGACGTGGTCCGCCGTCACGCCTTCCGAGAGGGCCAGGCCCTGGTCTTCGTCGCCGGCTCCACGGCGGGCCTCACCACCATCGAGTACGAGCCGGGGTTGCTCCAGGACCTGCCCGCCGCCTTCGAGCGCTGGGCCCCCCGCGACCTTCGCTATGCGCACGAGGAAGCCTGGCACGACGGCAACGGCCACTCCCACGTGAGGGCCAGCCTGCTGGGTCCCTCCCTCACGGTGCCCTTCCGAGAGGGCCGACTGCTGCTGGGAACCTGGCAGCAGGTGGTGCTGGTCGACTTCGACAACCGCCCCCGGCAGCGTCAGGTGGTGGTGCAGCTGGCGGGCGAGCGCGGGTGACGACGGAAACCACAGAGGCACGGAACCTGGCGATCAGCTTTCAGCACTCAGAGGTCAGCCACGGATGGCGTCCGAGGCTGTGGAGAGCGAACCGACTCGCAACGTGGCTGCTGTCGTTGCTGAGCGCTGCGGCTGTGTGCTGGCGGGACTGCCGACTCGCCCTGTGACACCCCTCACACCTCGCGCCGGGCCCGGGCTCCATACTGCAGTCCATGAGGACCCCAGCACTGCCCCTCACCCTGGCGGTCGTGCTTCTCGCCCCAACGGCTGGGGCCGACGAGGACGCCCCGTCCGCCCCACCGCCCGCCTGTGCTTCGGTCACGCCGATCCCGCTGGTCAACCCCACAGTCCTCGGTGACGGAACTCCCGGCAGCGTCACCACCGCCGCCATTCAGGCGGCACTGAGCGCAGGCGGCCACATCCGCTTCAACGTCGGATCAGGGCCGGTGACCATCGACGTCACCGGCGAGCTGACCGTCAACAAGGCCACCGTGCTGGACGGCGGCGGCAACGTAACGCTCAGCGGGCGCGGGCTCAACCGGGTCCTCAGGGTGTTGAACGCGGTGATCGCGAGCCAGGCCTACCTGTTCGGCTTGCAGAACATCACGATCGCGAACGGCGCCACCCCGGGCGACAGTGGGGCGGGGATGCTTACCGGCAGGAGCGGCGACTGGCAGGCGGTGGACCTGCGCATCGTCAACGTGACCTTCCAGAACAACGTCGCCATCGCCACCGCGCAGGACGACGGTGGAGGAGCCATCTACGCGGTAGGCGCGCGAGAGCTGCTGATTGCCGAGAGCGTCTTCGAAGGCAACCGGGGCAGCAACGGAGGGGCCCTCTACTCGCTGGGCACCAAGACCGTCACCATCCTCGGCTCGCGCTTCAGCGACAACACGGCGACCGGGACCGGAGGCAACCCAGGAAACGGCGGGAACGGCGGCGCCATCGGCGTCGACGGCGCCCAGCGCACGGTGACCCTGTGCGGCGCCCGGATCCTGGGCAACCACTCGAACGCCTACGGAACCGGCTTCTTCTCCGTCGGCTACGACGCCCAGAGCCCCACCACCTTCTACCGCACCACCTTCGCCGGCAACGTGCAGACGTCCTCGACCGAGTTCGCCGGCGGCGCCTACGTGCAGGGCGTGCCCTTCACCATTACCGAGTCGAGCTTCCTCCAGAACGAGGCCAACGGCTACGCCGGGCTCTTCCTGGGACCCGGCGCGACGGGGACCATCGAGAACTCGACGTTCTACGGCAACCTGGCGCGGCAGGCCCTGGGCGGCGGGATTGCCGTAGGCACGACGGCGCCGGTGACGATCGTGAACTCCACCATCGTCGGGAACCAGGCGCCGGGCGTGAACGCGTTTGGCGGAGGCATTCAGGTGGGCGCCTCCAACGCGCTTACCTTGCGCAACGTGGTCCTCGCCTTCAACACCGGGGGCAACGTGTGGAACCCCTGGAACATCAGCCGCACGGTGGCGGGGTCGCACGTCGTCCAGTAGCCGCAGTTCCGGCCGCCGCCCAGCAACCAGGCCGAGCCGGCGGCGGTTGCGACCTCGCAGACCTGGGCCGACCCGCTGATCCTGGCCCCCGCCTGGAACGGCGGCCCCACCAAGACGATGGCGCTCACCGGCACCAGCCCGGCACGAGACATCGGGACCACCAGCGGCGCCCCTGCCATCGACCAGCGCGGCGTCCTCCGCGACGGCACCCCCGATCTCGGCGCCTACGAGTTCTCGACCGACGTCATCTTCGCCGACGGCTTCGAGCCTTAGCGCCTCACCTATCGTCGGATCTGCGGGAGCGGCGGCACCGGCACCGGCTGCTTCTGGATCTTCTTCTACAGGTAGCGGATTGCCGCCTCCAGTTGGCCGTCCTGGCCCTCGAGGCTGGCCTCGGGCAGGTTTGTCAACCGCCAGGTCCGGCCGACCGCTGCGCGGGCGAACACCGGGTACAATCCAGATGGCACGCCGCACGCGGTCCAGTCCAACTCGCCGTGCAGGCAGTCGCCCCAGCGGGGCCCATGGGCCGCCACCCCCCGCTTGGGACTGCGGGATCTAGGCGATGCGCCGCCGATGGATGCGCTGCACCTACCGAGCGAATTCCGGCAAGGACGGTCGGCCGCCCGAGGCGATCTCGGTGCTGGGCGAACGGGAGGATCTGATGATGGGCTTTCTTCTGCTGTTCATGGTGTATGCGATCGTCCTTTCGGCAGCGCTGGCAAGAGCTGGGCACCGCCCGCAGTCGCCACCGTCCAGTGAAGCGCCGCGCCAGCGTCCCTCGCGGGTCTTGATCGTCGGGGCGACTGGCGGGACTGGTCGTCAGCTGGTCACGCAGG
>DATECU010000167.1:0-14191 GCA_035286745.1 Vicinamibacteria bacterium
TCCACCTCTCGCCACCCACCAAACGGCCTTCAAAGCGCACCCCGGCAGGAATCTCGAACTGGGCCGAAGTCCCCGCCACCGCATAGCGCAAGCGGGCAAGCACCGGTGGGGGGCTCCAGGGCAGGCTCTCCTCTTCGGGCCGGTCCAGCAGGTAGCGATCGCCGGCTTCCACCCGCCGCCAGTAGGGTCCCGAGGGCCGGGCATCGGGGGACACGGTGACCGTGAAGGCGAGGCGTGCGGTGGCCCCGGGGGCGACCTCCGCCGGGGCCGCACTGGTGGCGCGGCTGCTCCAGCCGTTCGGCACCGACAGGATGAGGTTTTCGACGGTCAAGGCAGCCGGGCCCTGGTTGGCGACGCTGACCGTCACCGTCAGCGTCTGGCCCGGAACCACCTCTGCGTCGTCGGCCAGCGCTTCGAGTTCCAGGCCCTGGGCCAAGGGAAGGGCGGCCAGAAGCGCCTGCTCCTGATCCTGCAGGCGAGAGAGCAGGTCGAAGCGGCCGGCTTGACCAAACGCCCCCGAAGCCGCGCGCTCGCGAAGTCGGCGCAGTTGCGCCAGCGCCGCCGCCAAACCGGGCAGCGCCCGTGACGGGACCTCCGGATCGAAGGCGGTCCTGGCCGCGTCGAACGCCTGCTGCAGCGCGTCCAGATCGCCGGCCAGGGCCGCCCGGGTGGGCTCGCTTTCCGCAAAATGAAGCAGCCCCAGGAGGGAGGCGTCCACGCCGTCCAGCAGGTCGGCCTCGGCGGTCGCGACCGGCGGCTCGCTGTCCACCAGCGCATAGCGACCTTCGCCGGCGTTAGGGGGAGCCAGCAGCTGGCTGGCTCCCTGGCAGCGGTGGCTGGCCCGCGCCAGCGTGCCCATCGCCTGCCAGGACAGGCCCAGCAGCGGGTCCAGGCGGCCCGTCTTCACCACCAGCGGCGTGCCGGTGAGCGGTTCGGCAAAGCCGCCGGTCCCACCCTGATAGATCTTGCGCGCCTGCCACGGCGGAAGCCCGGCCGCCAGGTGCTCCGGAAAGCGCCCGGGATCGGCGGCCACTCGGAAAGCGTCGCGAGCCAACAGGGCGGCCGCCTGATGGTGCATTCCGCCGCCTTTCGCCTCCAGCGGCAACGTCAGGATCACGTCGGGACGAAAGGCGCGGATGACCCGGACCACGTCCCCCAACGTCTCTTCGCGTCCCCAGCGGGACAGGCTCTCTTCCACGCTGAACGAGTAGCCGAACTCGTAGGCGCGGCCGAAGAACTGCTCGGCCCCGTCCCAGCGGTGCACCGCCGCCAGCTCCTCGGTACGCAGGACCCCCAGCGCGTCCCCCAACTCGGGGCCGATGGCGTTCTGCCCGCCCTCCCCCCGGGTCAGCGTGAGCAGGGCGGTGCGCAGGCCCAGACCGCGGCGAAGCCGCACCAGGACGCCGTTATGCTCATCGTCGGGGTGCGCGGTCACGTAGAGGACGCGAGCGGTGACCCCCAGCCGCCGCAAGGCGAGGCCCAGGCCCGTGCTCCCCCGATCCTGGGCGATGGGCAGTTGGGCGCCGCCGAGCCAGGGTCCCAGGCCCAGGGCGACGACCAGCACCAGGGCGGTGCGGACGGTGCGGCGCGTCATGGCTTCCCTCCCGCCCCGGCTACGGCGTGAGCTTCAGGTTCAGGGTGAGCCGGAGGTTGATCTGGACTTGGGCTCGGCCTTGGTTGAGCACCACCTCGACCGGGATCGAGATGTCGGTCTGGCCGCTGCCGCCGACCACGTCGACGGACACCGGAATGACGGTAGGCGGCAGCGCCAGCGCCGCCGAGCCGGTCCGCGCGGCGACGCCTGGTGGCGTCGAGGCCAGCAACGACGCTGCCAGCGCTGGCGGCTCCGGCGAGATCTCGTCCTCGGGTTCGAGGGAGATCTCCTCGATGTCCTCCTCCTCGGTCTGGCTGTCTTCGTCCAGGGTGTCGAAGCTCAGCTCGGGCTCGAAGCGGCTGATCTTGCGACGCAGTTCCTCCGCCGCGTCGGGATCGCTCACCAGGGTTCGAGCGCTCTCCACCACCCGATCCAGAGGTGGCGGCGGCGGCAGCTCGAACTCCTCATCGAGGGTTTCTTCCTGCTCCTCGAAGTCGGCGGTCTCGATGCGCTCGGCCTCCGCCTCTCTTGGCGGCGGACTGGGCGCCATCGGGGGAATGGTGATCACGGCCGGCGGCGGAGCGGGTGGGGGCGGAGCCGGGGTCGCCCCGTCGGCTGCGGGGCCGGGGCCGTAGCGAGCGGAGAGGGCGCGAAAGACGGTGGCGGTGACGCCCTTGAGCGTCTCCTCCACCCCCAGGCCCTTGACCGCCACCGCCTCGAAGTAGGGCAGCCCCCGGCCGTTCAGCCGCTCGTTCAGGATCTCGATGGGCAACGCGTTAGGCAGATCGCGCTTGTTGAACTGGAGAACGGTGGGGATATCGTCGGGATCGATCTCGTTGGCTTCCAGGTTCTGCCGCAGGTTCTCGAAGCTCTCCAGGTTGGCGTCCAGCATCGGTTCCTGGCTGTCGCAAACGAAGACCACACCGTCGGCGCCTTTCAGCACCATGCGCCGGGTGGCGTTGTAGAAGACCTGGCCAGGAACGGTGTAGAGCTGGATGCGGGTCTTCATGCCCCGGATGGAGCCCAGCTCAATGGGCAGGAAGTCGAAGAAGAGGGTGCGGTCGGTCTCGGTGGCCAGCGAGAGCATCTTCCCCTTGTGCTTGATGGGGAGCTTCTCGTGAACCCACTGCAAGTTGGTAGTCTTGCCGCACAACCCCGGACCGTAGTAGACGACCTTGGCGGTCAGCTCCTTCGTGGAGTAGTTGAAGAGGACCATGCGAGCAACCGCATTCTACGGCCCGCCCCACGAGGGAAGCAACAAAGGGCGCCGTCTCCCCGTCTCCCGCCTCGCCGTCTGCTGTAGAATCCGCGAAGCCCCTACCCGAGAGAGGGGACAACCTTCGGAGGCACCCATGCTTGCTGCCCTTGCCCTGCTGGCCTTCACTCAAGCCCTTGGCCCCGCCGCCTCGTCGCCGCCGGCAAGCGCTCCCGCTGCCAAGGCTCCGGTGGTGGTCCTGGAGACCAGCCTGGGGCGCATCAGGATCGGCCTGGATCCCGCCAAGTCCCCGGCCACGGTCGAGAACTTCCTGAGTTATGTGCGGGCCGGGCACTACGATGGCACCATCTTCCATCGCGTGATCCCCGGCTTCATGATCCAGGGCGGTGGCTTCGATGCGGAGATGAAGGAGCGCGCAACCCGCGCCCCCATCAAGAACGAGTCGAAGAACGGCCGCCGCAACCTCCGGGGCAGCCTCGCGATGGCTCGCACCAACGATCCCCACAGCGCCACCGCCCAGTTCTTCATCAACGTCAAGGACAACGCGTCGCTGGATTTCGGGGTGGCGCCCGGCTGGGGCTACGCGGTCTTCGGCGAAGTCCTGGAAGGCATGGACGTGGTGGACCGGATCGTCTCAGTAGCCACCACCTCGAGGGGCCCCCACCAGAACGTCCCCGCCAAGCCCGTGGTCATCACTTCGGCCAAAGTGGCGCGGTAAGGTCGGACCAATCCCGGCAAGCGGCACAAAAATCGGATATCATCTCCCGCATGGTCTCCGGGGGCCCGTTTCGCGTCCTGGTAGTTGACGACGACCCGGCTTACGCCGGTCTCGCGGCCGAGGCGCTGGCCAGCTACGGCCATCAGGTGGAGGTCACCCACACGCCGGAAGACGGCCTGGGCCGTATCCAGGAAGAGGCGTTCGACGTCGTTCTTCTGGACATGCTGATGCCGGGCATGGATGGCCTGGCTTTCATCCGCCGGCTGGCTCCCGAGAACCGACCCGAGCTGATCATCGTCAGCGGAGCCATCACCGTGCGCTCGGCGGTAGAGGCCATGCGCCTCGGCGCCGCCGACTGCATTCCCAAGACCCAGGACCTCGCCACCCTCGACATCCTAGTCCGCAAGGCCGGGGAGGCCCACCGCCGCGAGCGCGACGTTCGTCTGCTTTCGCGGCGCATCGAGCATCAGAGTCCACGGACCGAGATGATCACGACTAGCCCGCGGATGGCCGAGATCGTGAGCGTAGTGGAGCGGGTGGCGGAGTCGAACGTGTCGGTCTTGCTCACCGGCGAGAGCGGCACCGGCAAGGACCTCTTGGCGCGAGCCCTGCATCGGCTCTCGCCGCGGGCCCAGGGCCCCTTCGTCGACGTGAACTGCGCCGCCCTCTCGGAATCGCTGCTGGAAGCCGAGTTGTTCGGCCATGAGAAGGGGTCGTTCACCGGCGCCACCTCCACGCGCCCGGGCTTGGTCGAAGCCGCGGATGGGGGCACGCTGTTCCTGGACGAGGTGGCCGAGATGCCCCCCGCCCTCCAGGCCAAGCTCCTGCGCATGACGGAGGATCGAACGCTGTACCGGGTCGGCGGGCGGCAGAGAATCCGCGTCGACATCCGGATCATCGCCGCCACCAACCGGGAACCCGCCAAGGAAATCGCCTCGGGGCGTCTGCGCGAAGACCTCTACTACCGGCTGAGCGGGGTCGAGCTTCTGGTGCCGCCGCTGCGCGAACGGCCCGAGGACGTGGAGCCGCTGGCGATCCACTACCTCAAGGCAGCCGCCCGACAGGCTGGTCGTGGGCCGGAGGGCTTCACCCCCGAAGCCATGGCGGCGCTTCGCGCCCATCGCTGGCCCGGCAACGTCCGGGAGCTCAAGAACGTCGTGGAGCGGCTGGCGCTCTTGGTCGCCGGCCCCCGGGTCGGCATCGAGCACCTAGCGATCGACCTGGTCACCGGGGGGCGTCCCTCCGCGGTTCCGCGGCAACCGCCGGCCACCGAGCGGGAGAGCGGGGAGCCGTCTCTCAAGGACCTGGAGCGCGAGCAGATCAGCCGCATCCTGGTCGAGGAGGGTTGGCATCACGGCCGGGCCGCCAGCCGGCTGGGCCTCCCGGTGCGCACGCTGTACCGGAAGATCAAGGTCTACAACCTGCAGCGCCCCGGACTGGTCGGCAAGCTCTAGAAGCGCGCCGCGCGTAGAATGGCCCATGGCCGAATCGCTGCTCGTGCTGTTGCCGCTCTTCCTGCTGGGCGCCGTGGCTCAGCCGATCTCGATCGAAGCCCGGGTCAAAGAGCGTCTCCGGCCCTTCCGCGGGGTGGCCGGACTGGCCGCCAAGAACCTCATCACCGGCGAGACGGTTCTGGTCAACGCCGATGCGCGCTTCCCCACCGCCAGCACCATCAAGACCGCGGTGATGGTCGAGGTCTTTCACCAGATCCAGGAAGGCCGGCTGCGCCGCGATACCTTGGTCACCCTGACCGACGAGGTCAAGGTCGGCGAGCCGGTGGTGCTCAACCGATTGCACGCGGGCCTCGCCCTGAGCGTCATGGACCTGGTGGCGCTCATGATCACGGCGAGCGACAACACCGCCACCAACATGCTGATCAGCCTGGTCGGCACCGCCAACGTAGACCGCCGCCTGGCGTCGTATGGCCTCACCCAGACCAAGCTGTTCCGGCCCACCTTTCGCGACGGCCGAGCCGACGTGTTCCCGGAGGAGGAACGCGAGTTCGGTCTGGGGTCGACCACCCCCCGCGAAATGGCGCGGCTCATGGAGCTGATCGTCGAGGGCAAGGTGGTCAGCCGAGAGGCGTGCGACGAGATGTTGGAGATCCTCGAAGAACAGCACGACCGAGCCATCCTCCCGCGCCTGCTGCCGCTGGAGCAGGGCTTGCGGGTGGGCAACAAGACCGGAGAGGACCTCGAGAAGCACCCGGACGCGCGGGGCGTTCACCGCTACGTCCGGGCCGACGCCGCCATCGTGCGCGGACCGGGGGTGCGGTACGTGGTGGCGTTCTTCACCCGCCAGGGGGAGGATACCCGCAGCAGCGTCGACAACGATGCCATGGTCACCGGAGCCGCGGTGTCGCGCCTCATCTACGACCACTTCAAGCGCCCCTAGCCTCGGGGCGCGGCGGCGCGCCACTTTGGCACGGTCCTGCCACTACGGCAGCCGTTTTGAGGCCCCACCACGGCAGGAGAATGAGTTAGGTCGGTTGGCGGGTGGCACACATCTTGATCAATACGGCTGCGTGTCTGCTCTGCCCCAGATCGTCGCCCTCCGCTGTGGGCCCGCCACCTTCGGCATCTCCATCGACAGGGTCCGGGAGATCGTCATGGTCCCCGAGATCACGCCGGTGCCCGAAAGCGGCGAGTTCATCCGCGGCATCGTCAACCTCCGCGGCCGCATCCTTCCGGTCCTCGACCTGGGCCTCCGGCTGGGCCTGGGTCCGGGGCCGCGGGACGGGACCGGCCGGATCCTGGTGGTCGAGCACGATCCCCGCCACCCGCTGGGGCTCCTGGTCGACGAGGCCTCCGAGGTGCTCCGGATTCCGGAGAACCTGGTGGGGCCGCCGCCCGAGCTGGCGGCCGGCACGGCCGGCGCCTCCGGCTCCATCAGGGGCGTTGCCCGCCTGGAAGACCGGCTGATCCTGCTCCTCGACCTGGGTCGGGTGTTGGGAGAGGAAGCCCCGCGGCCGCTGCCCGCCCGCGAGGCCACGGCTTGAGTCTCGCGGCCAGCATGACGCACCGCCCGACGGCCGAGCTGGAGCTGTTCCGCAGCCTGCTGGTGAGTCGATCGGGAATCGACTTTGGCCGGCACCGGGAGGCCTTCCTGGAGGCCCGCCTGCGCCGCCGCATGACCGTGTCCGGGGCCCGTAGCCTCTACGAGTACTACCGCATGGTCACCGCGCCGGGCAGCGGGGGCGAGCTGCAGGCACTGGTCGACGAGGTCTCGATCCACGAGACGTCGTTCTTCCGCAACCCGCCGCAGTTCGACCTGCTCCGGGACCTGGTGCTGCCCGAGCGAGTGAGCGCCCGACTCCGGGCGAGCGACCGGGTCTTGCGCCTCTGGAGCGCCGGCTGCTCCACCGGCCAGGAGCCGTACAGCATGGCCATGACGCTGGGCGAGACCATGGTGCTCTCGACCACCTGGGATGTCCGCCTGCTGGCCACCGACATCTCGGCCCAGGCCCTGAAACAGGCGGCCCGCGGCAGCTACACCGCGCAGCAGACGGACGGCCTTTCTCCGGATCGGCTGCGGCGCTTCTTCGAGCACCGGAGCGGCCAGCACACGGTGCGCGACTGGGTGCGCAGGGGCGTCGAGTTCTTGCAGGGCAACCTGCTCGAGGAGCCGCCCGGCCGCGACATGGACGCCGTCTTCTGCCGCAATGTGATGATCTACTTCGATCGGGAGAGTCAGAAGCGGTTGATCACGCGTTTGACGCGGGCGCTGGCCCCCGGCGGCTACCTCTTTCTGGGCCACACCGAGACGCTGGCCGGCCTTTCCGATGCCTTCCGCATGGTGTCTCAAGATCGGGGCATCGCCTACCAGAGGCTCTCGTGAAGCCGGCCGCCGCTGAGGAGTCCTTCTTCCTCCCCGAAGAGCTGGAGGAGATCCGCCGCACCTTCTTCGACCAGGGCCGCTCGGCCCTGGAGTCCCTGGCTCACGAGGTGCTGGCCCTGGAGGGCGAGAGGCCCAGCCCGGACCGCCTGCGCCCCCTGCGCCGCGCCGCCCACACCCTGAAGAGCGACTTCGCCTCCGTGGGCTTCCCGGCGCTCTCCGGCCTGTCGCACGCTCTGGAGGACGCCCTGCTCTCGCTGGAGCGTTTGGTGCGTCCGGTCAGCGCCCGGCAGACCGATCTGCTGCTGGTGGCGGTGGACGTGCTGCGCGCCGGTCTCGACGCCGGCGCCCGGGGCGAGGCGGAGCCGGCGGTGGAGGAATCGGTGCGGCGCCTGGCCGGCCTCGGTGAGGAGGCGGCCTCCGACCGCTGGGATCGCCTCACCGCCGACGCCCGCCGGGCCCTGGCCGAGGGTCGTGCCCGGGGGCTGCTGCCGGTCAGGGTGCTGCTGGGGCTGAGTGCCGGTCGCCGTAATCGTCAGGCGGCGCTGGCCGATGCCGTCACCCGCTTGGGCCTGACGGTGGTGGCCCAGGAGGGCGAATCGCCGCTCGAGATCTTCGGTCTGGCTGCCGGCGGAGCCCAGGCCCTGATCCAGCGCAGCCAGGCCCTCAGGGGAGTGACGCTGGCGGTGGAGGAGCTGCCGGAGCTGGCGCTTGGGCCCTCGCTCTCGGTGCGGGCGGTCGAGGTCGCCGCTTCCGAGGGCGACACCGTGCGGATCGAAGCCCGGCGGGTGGACGAGGTCTTGAACCTGGTGGGGGAGATGGTGATCGCCCGCTCCACCATCGCCGGGGTGGCCGAGGAGATCGAGGGGCGGCTGCCTGACGAGCTGGGCTCGCGCCTGTCCGACGCCCTGGTCCTGCTGGGCCGGGTACTCCAGGACCTCCAGCGCAGCGCCATGCGCATGCGTATGGTGCCGGCGGACCGGGTATTTCGCCGCTTCAGTCGGGTGGTCCGCGACCTGGGCCGCAAGACCGGCAAGAAGCTCAGCCTGCGCATCGAGGGAGAGACCACCGAGCTGGACCGGGGGATCCTGGACGCTCTCGAGGAACCGCTCCTCCATCTGGTACGCAATGCCGTCGACCACGGCATCGAAACGCCCGCCGAACGCTTGGCCCAGGGTAAGCCGGAAGAGGGCCAGGTGCTGCTGCGGGCCGGGCGCGAAGGCAATCAGATCGTGATCGAGGTGCGCGACGACGGCCGCGGCATGGACCCCGTCGCCATCAAGGATCGGAGCCTCGCGCTGGGCTTGCTCGGCCCCGACGAACTGGGCGCCCTCTCCGACGACGCCGCCCGCCAGTTGATCTTCAGCCCCGGCCTGTCTACCGCCCGCGAGGTCACCGAGACCTCGGGCCGCGGCATCGGCCTCGACGTGGTGCGGAGCGCGGTCGAAGCCCTGAAGGGCTCGGTGCGGGCGGAGAACAACCCAGGCGCCGGTGCCGCCTTCTTGATCCGGGTGCCGCTGACCGTCGCCATCATCCAGGCGCTGCTCTTTAGGGTGGGAGGGCGCCACCTGGCGGTGCCCCTCCCCTCGGTGGTCGAGATCGCCCGGCAGAGCGAAGTCCCCATCCAACCCTTGCAGTCGGGCGAGGTGTTCCGGCTGCGGGGCGAAGTCCTGGGTCTGCTGCGCCTACCGCGCCTTCTGGGCTTCACCGGGCCCGCCGGCACCGACGGCTACGTGGTGGTGTTGCAGTGCGGGGCGGGCCGCTTCGGGGTGGCGGTCGACGACTTGGACGGCGAGCAGGAGCTGGTGATCAAGGCCGTCCACGACCGCTGGATCAAGACCCCGCTGGTCGCCGGGGCTTCCGTGCTGGGCGGGGGCACCTTAGTCCTCATCCTGGACGTGCCCGCCCTCTACCGGACCGCCCTCTCTTGCGGAGGTGCGTCGTGATGGAGCGGCGGCCCATCCGTGCCCTGGTGGTGGACGATTCGGCCACCATGCGCAAGACGCTCTCCACCATCCTCTCCCGCGACCCTGGCATCGAGGTGGTGGCCACCGCGGTCGACGGCCTGGCGGCCCTGCGCAAGCTGGCCCGCTTCCGGCCCGACGTGGTGACCCTGGACCTGGAAATGCCCGGCATGGACGGTCTGGACGTGCTCCGGGAGATGGTGGCCCAGAGCGAGGCCCCGGTCCTGGTGGTGAGCGCCTACACGCCGCGGGGCGCCGATCTCACGGTGACCGCTCTCAGCCTGGGGGCCGTGGATGCGGTCGCCAAACCCGGCCCCGGCGGCGGTGGGGTGGAGGCCATGGCCAGCGAGCTGCTTGCCAAGGTCCACGCGGTAGCGGGCCGGCGCTGGCGCCGCCCTCCCACCTGGCGCATAACTGATGCGGCGGCGGTGAAGCCGCTGCGGCGCATCCTCCATCCGGCGGCGGCCCGGACCGTGGTGGCGGTTGGCGTCTCCACCGGTGGGCCGGCCGCCCTCAACTTCCTGATTCCCCGGCTGCCCGCCGAGCTGCCGGCGGCGATGGTGGTGGTGCAACACATGCCGGTGGGCTTCACCGAAATGCTCGCCCAACGCTTGAACCAGGCCAGCGCGGTCCAGGTTCGCGAGGCGCGGGACGGCGAGCCCCTGCGCAACGGCACCGTGCTGATCGCCCCCGCCGGCCGCCACATCCGGGTGCGTCACCTGGAGCCGGAGCCCATCGTGCTGCTGGGCGGCGGCCCCGCCGTCTCCGGGCACTGCCCCTCGGCCGACGTGCTGTTCCATTCGGTGGCCGCCGAGTTCGGCCGCCGGTCGGTGGGCGTGCTGCTCACCGGCATGGGCGAGGACGGAGCCTCGGGTCTGCTCGCCGTCAGGCGCATGGGGGGCAGGACGCTGGCCCAGGACGAGGAGTCCTCGGTCGTCTTTGGCATGCCCAAAGCGGCCATCCTGCGGGGTGCGGTCGAGCAGGTCCTGCCCCTGGAGCGAATGCCGGACGCCATCACCGCCGCCACCTACCCTTTGGAGACCGCGGTGATGAGCCTCGCCGGGGCGAGAGAGGCCCTATGACGGAACGCGACACGGTGATGCGGATCTTCTCCCACGGCGAGGAGCTCCTGGAAGTGCTGCGCCGCGGCCGGCGCTTCACCGAGGAGCTCTTGGCGGAAAACGAACGGTTGCGCTTCCAGGTGGTGAAGGTGGAGTCGGAGAAGATCCAGCTCCAGAACACCCTGGAGAGCGAGGTCTCGGCCAGCCGCCAGGAGAGCCTGCAGCTCCGGCGCCGGGTGGAGCACCTGGAGAAGCGCTTCGAAGAGGTGGAAGCGGAGAACCACGACTTCGCGCTCCGGTATGCGGAAGTGAGCCAGGAGAACGAGAACCTGGCCAACCTCTACGTGGCCAGCTATCGGCTGCACTCCACGCTCGACCCCTCCGAGGTCACCGAGATCATCTGCGAGATCATGGTGGACCTGGTGGGAGCCGACGAGTTCGGCCTCTTGATGATGGACGAGCGCAACAACGAGCTCACCCCGATTCGGGTGGAGGGCCAGGTCAAGGACTACCCGCCCCACATCCTGGTCGGCGAGGGAGTGATGGGCCAGGCGGTCCGGGAGGGTCGCGCTCTCTACCAGGACGATCCGGCCCTGGAGCCGCCGCTGGCGGTGATCCCGCTGCAGATCAAGGGTCACTCGGTAGGTGCGCTGGTGATCATGCGCATGCTCCACGGCAAGCGCCAGTTCAGCGCCATCGCCAAGGAGCTTCTGGGCCTGTTGGCGGGCCACGCCGCCACCGCGCTCATGTCGTCACGACTCTATTCGGCCGTGGACCGGAAGCTCAAGACCATCGAGGGCTTCATGGAGCTAATCAAGACCGGGCCGCGGGCCGAAGCGGCGCCGGAGCTAAAGAGGGTGCGATGAAGACGGTACTCATTGCCGACGATTCACAGACCGCGCTCATGCTGGTGAAGACCACTTTGCAGCGCATCCCGGGCCTCGATTTCCTGGCGGCCGGCAACGGCAAGGAGGCGCTGGCGCTCATGGGCCGGAAGCCGGTGGACCTCCTGGTCACCGACATCAACATGCCCGAGATGGACGGCATCAGCCTGGTGCGTGAGGTGCGCAAGACCAAGAGCGCTCGCGAGCTGCCCATCTTGATCATCACCGCCAAGGGTGAGGACGAAGCCCGGGATCAGGGTTTGGCGCTGGGGGCCAACGCCTACGTGCTGAAGCCGCTCTCGGGCAAGGAACTCTTCGACCTGGCCAGGAGGCTCTTGGAGACCGCCCCCGCGGTCGAGGTGTAGGGCGAAACCAGAGCGGCCAGCAAACAGCGATCGGCCGTCAGCAACGGACGGCGACGCGGCAGACGATGATGGTATCCGCGGCCTCGGTCGCACGGGAGGCCCTGCGCCGATGGGGACGGGCTGGCCAAGAGACCTCATGGGCGGCGGGACGGCTGCGTCCTTGCGATCTGAGCTCTGACAGACCAGTGGCCGGTTCGCTCGGAAGCGCGACCGCGCCTCGGGCCGGGGCAGGAAGCCCATACACCCGTCCTCCATGATATGGTTACCCATATGAAGACGACCGTAGAGATCGCCGACTCGCTGTTGGCGGAGGCCAGGAAGGTAGCCGCTCGGGAACAGACGACCGTCAAGGCCCTGGTCGAGGAAGGCCTACGGCGGGCGCTCGCGGAACGTCAGCATGGTTCCGCGTTTCGGCTGCGTAAGGCGACCTTCCCCGGTCGCGGGCTTCAGGCGGGGGTGAGCGAGGGTTCCTGGGAGCGGATCCGCGGGCTGATCTACGAGGGCCGCGGCGCGTGATCGCCATCGACACCAACCTCCTCGTCTACGCGCATCGCGAGGATTCCGCCTGGCACCAGGTTGCCCATGAGCTTGTTGCCGGGCTCGCGGCGGCGAAGGCCGAGTGGGCCATTCCCTGGCCTTGCCTCCACGAGTTTCTGGCTATCGTGACCCACCCGCGCATCTACCGCCCCCCCACGCCGCTGCGCCGCGCGCTCGACCAGGTGGAAGCCTGGATCGAGTCCCCCACTCTGGTCGTGCTTTCCGAGTCCCCTGGCTACTGGCCCGTCCTCAGGCCCCTGCTTGCGGCTGGACACGCCGTCGGGCCCTTGGTTCACGACGCTCGGGTGGCCGCGCTCTGCCTGCATCACGGGGTGAGCGAGTTGTGGACGGCCGACCGCGACTTCGGGCGCTGGCGCGGGGTCAAGGTCCGCAACCCCCTGGTCCGGCCCTGAGTGCCGGGCGAGCTTCTGACGCCTGGGTGGGGGTCCCCACCGTCCCGATCGTTGTGGCCTACCGACTGGCCTCGCCCCTGACGGCACCGGGGCCAGCTTCCTGGCTCCCCTGACCCCCCAACAAGGGGTCAACGCCGGTCGCCCCCCCCGAGTTCGAATACCCACATCAGGCCTGTCCCGCGGCTCCCGTCCAACTCAGGCCTTGCGCAGTCGGCCCCCTCGGGGGGCGTGGCGTCGCTCGGTCACGGCCGCGGAAGCCCTGCTGTTGGGCAGCCCGCTCCTCCTCACGACGTGCGCGCCCACGCCAGAAGGCCCAGAAGGGCAGGGCCATGGAGCAGAACCGCGAGCAAGGGCAGCAGGCGCCACTGCTCCCGCGACATCCATCCGGCCCCGCGCAGGCGATGGAGCACGGCCACGCTCGTCGGAGCCTCGACAAGAGCGGCGGTGATCACACCAGGAGCGTAGCCTCCCAGGAGGACGACGCCCAAGACGTGCGCGAGGACGTTCAGTGCCATCACCGCTTGGAGCACCACGAGAGCGTACGAAGCTTGATCCCACAAGCGCGCAAGGAGAAGAAGCCCGAACGCAATTGCTGTCACGAGAACCAGCGCGCTACAGTACTGCTGCGCAGAGGGCAGCAAGACCGGACGCCCGAGCAGCCGGCTCCAAGTCGCCTCAAGCCGTGGCATGGCTGGCCCTATGGCGAGTGCCTCCTCCAGGTTGTGCACGAAGAGAGCGATTGGAATGATCCCCAGGCCAGTTAGGCGTCGCGGCTCACGCTGCGTCATCACCATGCACACCAATGTCTGCCCAACACCCCGACTCACCTGCGAGCGGCGCCCCGTGTGGTCATGCGTCGATCGATAGGTGCAATGATGCAATGGACTCCTCCTTGCGGCGCGCCAGGCACCGATGTGCCAGGATCGCCTTGGAAAGGACAAGGAGGACCATATGGGAGAGCATACCGTCGTTGGCGTGGACGTCGCAAAGTCGGTCTTCGAAGTCGCCGTGTCCAAGCAGCCGGGGTCCAGTGGCTTGAAGCGCCGGCTGGGGAGGATTAAGCGTGAGGGACTCCTACCTCCGCATGCTCCTGATCCACGGCGCAAGGTCCGTCCTCTGCCACGCCAAGAAGGCGAAGGAGCACGACCACCTCAGGACCTGGGCACCTCGCCCTGGAGCGGCGGGCCAAGCACAACAAGGCGGCGGTGGCCCTTGCCAACAAGCTCGCCCGCATCGCCTGGGCGGTGTGGAAGCGCGGGTGCAACTTCGAGTCGCGACCGAAGGCCGCCTAACCAGAGAACGAAAGGACTCGCCCCGGCACTGCACGAGTGAAGAACCTGATGGCGAAACAGGTGGGACCGGCAAGGGAGAAGCCGAGAACAGCGGTGGCCTTCGAGGTCGCTGTCAACGATTGGCTCCCCTTGCGCGAATTCCATCATGGCCCGGAGCTGACACGGCTCCTACGAGGCCGAAGATACGTTTGCAGTCCCGACCCTCTCGCTGTCGCGTGCCTCACCTCCGCGCGGTGCCGACTCGCCCTCAGGGCTTCAAGGAACGGAGGTTCGATGAGCTGACATCACTTCCCTCTTGACGGAGGAGTCCAGA
>DATECU010000168.1:0-11638 GCA_035286745.1 Vicinamibacteria bacterium
TGGCCTGCAGATCTTCCCCAACATGGTCGGCGTGCTGGGGCTCTCGGGGGTGGCGGCGGCAGCGCTTCGCTCCTGGCGCGAGAGTCCCCGCCCGGCTGGCGAGAGGGCAGGGTAGCCGGTGCCCGGTTTCGAGCGACGGGAAGGCCGGCTCCTCTGCGACGGCGCCTCGCTCGAAGAAGCCGCCCAGCGTTTCGGGACGCCTCTTTACGTCTACAGCCGGGCCGAGATCGAGAACGCCTATCGTGACTACGACCAGGCCTTCACGGCGGTACCTCATCGGATCTGTTATGCGCTCAAGGCCAACAGCTCGGGCGCCATCTTGCGCCTGCTGGCGGATCTGGGGGCGGGGGCCGACATCGTCTCCGGCGGCGAGCTTCTGGCTGCGCTCAGGGCCGGCTTCGCCGCGGAGCGGATCGTGTACTCCGGCGTGGGCAAGACCGAGGCCGAGATCGCGGTGGGGGTTGCCAAGGGGATCGGCGAGTTCAACGCCGAGAGCGAGCACGAGATCCGGCAGATCGACCGGGCGGCGGTCGCCGCCGGACGTCGGGTTCGCGTGACGCTCAGGGTGAACCCGGACATCGATCCCAAGTCCCATCCCTACATCTCGACCGGCTTGCGCGAGAACAAGTTCGGCGTCGACATCGCCTTGGCGCCCGAGATCCTGCACCGGGCGAGCGCCCTGCCCGGGATCGCGGTGACCGGACTCCAGTGCCACATCGGCTCCCAGATGGTGGATCTGGATCCGGTCGAGGAGGCGGTACGCGAGCTGGCGGCCCTGTCGCGCCGCCTGCTGGCCGAGGGCCTGCCGCTCCAGAGCCTCGACATCGGAGGCGGGCTGGGGGTCGACTACGACGGAGCCGGAGCGCCCGATCCGCAGGCCCTGGCGGCTCGCGTCCTGCCGCTGCTCGGGGGCCTGGGCCTTACGCTGCTGGTGGAGCCCGGCCGCTCCATCGTGGCCCGAGCCGGCGGGCTCCTCACCCGGGTGCTGCATCTCAAGGACAACCGAGGCAAGCGGTTCGTGATCGTGGACGCGGGGATGAACGATCTGGTGCGGCCCTCGCTTTACGAGGCTCATCACCGGGTCGAACCGGTACTGGAGCGCCCAGGACCGGAGCAGCGGGTCGACGTGGTGGGGCCGGTCTGCGAGACCGGCGACTTCCTGGCCCAGGACCGCGAGTTGCCGCCGGTCGAAGTCGGCGATCTGCTGCTGGTGCGCGACGCCGGCGCCTACGGGTTCGCCATGTCCTCGAACTACAACCTGCGCCCCCGGGCCGCCGAGGTGCTGGTCGAGGACGGCGGCATCCGTCTGATTCGCCGCCGCGAGACCTTCGAGGACCTGGTGCGGACCGAGGTCGGCTGAGTCGCGGTAGGACGACAGCGGTCAGCGATCAGCAGTCAGCGTTCAGCCACGGCAGCGACCATGACGCAAACCGAGCCTGGGGTGGTGTTCGTCGCTGGCCGCTGAGAGCCAGGTCCTGACTGCCCCAGCCGTAGCTGAGTTGAGCGCTGAGAGCTGAATGCCGGGTTCCTCACTTCTCCGAGATCACGCGCCCCAGGTCGCTGGAGCGGGCCAGCCGGTCGAAGGTCTCGTACAGGATGGCCGAGATCTCCCGGATGGCTCTGTCCCCGTCTTCGTCCCGCTTGAGGTAGGCGGTCATGATGGCCACCGAGTAGGGCCGCCTGGGCACGTCCACCACGGCCCCCACGCAGCGAACCCCCTCCAGGGATCCCGGCTTGTCCAGCACCGGCAGGGATTCCGGCAGCGCCAAACGGAAGGGGGAGTCCTTGGGCAGGACCGCCACCGCCCGCATGTCCTTGACCCGGTCCGGGGAAAGCGCGGTGCCCACGTAGACCGTCTCCGCCAAACGCCGCAGCTCCCCGGGTGTGCTGACGTTCTCGCGGCCCAGGCGCGCCGCTTCCAGGTCCATCATCTTCCGGCGCAGGCGGGTGGCCGAAAGACCCAGGGAGTCGAGCCGGCGGTTGACGGCCTCCAGGCCCACCTTGTCGATCAGCAGGTTGGTGGCCTCGTTGTCGGACCAGCCCATCATCAGCACCGCCAGGTCGCGCCAGGAGAGGCTGACCGAAGCGCCTAGCTCCTGGAGGATGCCACCGCCGCCGACCCGAACCGGGCCCGGGCGGGTGACGTCCCCCAGCGCCGCTCTGCCCTCCTCGGCCTGGCGGTAGAGCTCGTAGAGCACCGCCAGCTTGATGCTGGAGGCGGTGGGGAAGGGCTCGGCGGGGCGGAGTTCGAACTCCTGGCCGCCGGCGAGGTCCCTGAGCGAGACACCGACCACGCCGTCCAGGCCTTGCTCGACCGCCAGGATGCGCGCCTTCATCTTCTCCCAGACGACCGCTTGCTTCTCGGCCGGGGATGCCGGCGGGGCGATCAGAAGGGCGACGGCGAGCAGGGGGATCAGTCTCGTTTCCATGTCTTGTCGAACCTCATGAGGCCGGTGGCGCCGAAGGCCAGGCCCTGGACCGAGCGCCGGGCCGCGGTGAACACCGCCAGATGGTAGAGGGGCACGAAGGGCATCTGCTTCTGGAAGAGGGCCTGGGCCTCGGCGTAGACCAGGTTTCGCTCCTGGTGGCCGGTGCCCCGGCGCGCCTGGGTGAGCAGATCGTCCATGGCTTGGCTGCGGTAACGGCTGCGGTTGGTGGTGCCCACGGCGCTGGAGGAGAGGAGGGCGGAGAGGAAGTCGTTAGGATCCTGGGTGTCGGCCTGCCAGCCGAACACCGCGAGGTCGAACTGGCCGCGGCTCCCGCGCTCGACGTATTCGCTCCAGGAGCCGGCCAGCTCCTGGCGCAGCCGAATGCCCACTCGGGCCAGGTCGTCGCGGAGTCGATCCGCCAGACGCAGGGGCGCCGGCAGGTAGGGGCGGGAGGCCTGGGCCGCCAGCAGGGTGACCTCGAAGCCCTGGCTCAGGCCGGCCTGAGCCAGCAGCCTGCGTGCCGCTGCCGGATCGTGGACCAGCTCCCGGGTCCTGGTCGCATAACCCCAAGAAGAAGGCGGCAGGGGGTTGCGCGCAGCCTGCCCGTGACCGCCCAGCAGCGTCGAAACCAGCGCCGGCCGGTCGATGGCCCGGGCCACCGCGTGGCGGACCCGCGGATCGGTGAAGGGCGGCCGTTCGTTGTTGAGGGCCAGGTATGCCAGGTTGTGACCCGGACGATCCAGGACCCGCAGGTCCGGCGAGTCCTCGACCTTGGCGTGCGACTCCAGGGTGAGGGCGGAGGTGACGTCGACTTCGCCCGCCAGCAGGGAGGCCACCAGCGCATCCTCATCGGGCAGGCTCCGGAACTGAATGCGCTGGAGGCGGGGGGCGCCGCCCCAGTAGACGGGGTTGGCCTCGAGCTCGACCAGGCCGGGCCTGGCGGCGCGCAGGCGGAAGGGGCCGGTGCCCACCGGCCGGGGAGAGCCGGCAAGCTGGGCGGGGCTCAGCAGCGTGAAGAAGGGCTGGGAGAGAGTCGCCAGCAAGGCTGCGTTGGGGTGATCGAGGCTCATCGTGACGGCGAGAGGTCCCAGGCGCGAGGCTCTCCCGGCGAAGGCGCGGACCTGTCTCAGGCGTTCGAAGTTGGCGACCACCACGCCGGCGTCGAACGGGGTACCGTCGTGGAAACTGACGCCGGCCCGCAGGGTGAAGGTCCAGGTGCGGTTGTCGCGAGTGGCCCAGCTGGTCGCCAGGGCCGGCTCGTAGCTCGCGCCGTCCGGCCGGTCGCGCACCAACGGCTCGCAGATGACGGAGACGATTCCGCTCGCCACCAGGTCGGTGGCCCGGTGCGGGTCGAGCAGCACCGGGTCGGCCAGTCCTCCCACCACCAGGGTGTCGGCGGGGGAGGACAGCACCGCCAAAAGCGCCAGGGCCAGCATGCGGCTCGCTAGGTGAGCGACCCGGCGGGGGCGCCAGCCGAGTTCATTGGGGGCGGCGGGCTCCTCGAAACAGGCCCGTCCAGTGGGCGTCGTCGAGCTGGCTCTCTTGCACCACCGGGTGGTCGTGGGTGGTGGCGTGGATGAAGCGTCCTTCGCCCTGGTAGAGCCCGACGTGGGTGATGTTCTTGCTGCCGAAGAAGAGCAGATCGCCGGCCTTGAGGTCGGCCTTCTCCACCGTTGCGGCGCGCGGGTCCTCGAACTGAAGGTCGGCGTCGCGGAGCAGGGTCATGCCGTGGAAGGCGTAGACGCGGCTGACGAAGCCCGAGCAGTCCAGCCCGTGGGCCGTCATGCCACCCCACAGATAGGGCACGCCCAGGAAGCGTCGCGCCGTGGCCGTGAGCTCGGTGCCCACCGGCTTCGCGGGCGGCTCCGCGGCGTCCGCCACCCTGAGGTCGCCGGCCTGCATGAAGCCGACCTCACCGCTGGGCAGGCGCAGGGCGTGCCAGCCCTCGCGGGGCGAGGCCGGCAGCAGCTCCAGGTTGGTTCCCAGCGGGGCCAGGAGCTTGGGGCGGGCGCTGGTGACGCTGGGGTCCCGGTAGACGTTGGCCATCAGGCTGGTCACTCGGCCCACTCGGCCCTTCGATGCATAACGTGTAGACGATGAGTCTGGATAGAAGGCCAGGGCCGCCTCGGGAATCCACCCGGGATAGCGGTCCGGGGTCTCGATGCTGGCGAAGCCGCCCCGGCTCTCCAGCACCTTGACCACCTGCCCGAGGGTGGCCTGGCTGACCACGTCCCGGCTGGCGTCCGGACCCGAGTACATGTTCTCGACGGTCACCGTGACCACGGCCTCCCGCCCAGGCTCTTGAGCGGCCGTCCCCGGCCCGGAGGCCAGCAGCAATCCCAGCACCCAGGTGCTCTGTCGCATCACACTCATGGCCCGCCATCATCGGCCAGCATGGCCCCCCGGTCAACCGACTGCATTCCGGCCACTCCAGCCCGCGCCGGCATCCAGGTACCGCTCCGCGCTCCGACGCTCGGAAGGCCCCGGGGTGGTAGCCGTCAGCGATCAGCGGTCAGCTTTCAGCCACGGCGAGCGGTTGGAGCGCGGTGTACCCTGCCGTAGCTGACGGCTGAGCGCTAGGAGCTGTTTGCCAGGTTTCGGGCCTCGCGCGTCGGGCGTCGGGAACGATGCTCAACCCGCGGGCCGATCGGCGTGCCCTACACCCCGGGCTCCGTCCTTCGGTGGCTGATGCTATTCGTAGCGCAGGGCTTCGATGGGGTCCAGGTTGGCGGCCTTCCGCGCCGGGTAGTAGCCGAAGAAGATCCCCACCATGGCCGCGAAGGCGAAGGCGATGGCCACCGACTGGGGCGTGATGGTGGTCGGCCATCCGATGCCCCGGGTGAGCGTCTGCGAGACCGCGACGCCGAGCACGATCCCCACCGCGCCGCCGGCGACCGACAGGCTCACCGCCTCGGTCAAGAACTGGCGCAGGATGTCGCGGGTGCGGGCCCCGACCGCCATCCGCACGCCGATCTCCCTCGTCCGTTCGGTGACCGAGACCAGCATGATGTTCATGATCCCGATCCCGCCCACCAGCAAGCTCACCGAGGCCACGCTCATGAGCAGCATGGTCATGGTCTGGGCCATGGCGGTGCGGGTGGCCGCGATCTCCTCGAGGGTGCGCACCTCGAAGTCGTCCTCCTCGGGTGTCTGCTTGCGATGGCGGGCCCGAAGCAGGCGGGTGATCAGCACCGCGGTTTCCTCGACCAGTTCCGGCCGCGCGGCGGAGACCACCACCTGGCCCAGAAAGGTGACCCCGGCGAGCTTCTTCATGACCGTGCTGTAGGGAGCGATGATCACGTCGTCCTGGTCCTGACCCCACTGCCCCTGGCCCTTGGGGCCCAGCACCCCGACGATCCGAAACGGCATGTTCTTGATCCGGATCACCTGGCCCACCGGGTCCTGGTCGGGGAACAGCGCCTTCCTTACGGATTCGCCTAGCAGGCAGACCTTGTCGGCCACCAGGACGTCGCGGGCCGTGAAGTTGGAGCCGGAGCGGATCACCCAGTTGCGGATGAGCACGTAGTCCTCGTTGCCCCCCTCGATCTGGGTGCTCCAGTTCTGGTTGCCCGCCACCACCTGGGCCCGGTTGCGGGCCGAGGGGCTCATCATGCCCACGCTGGGGATCTGGGCGATCGCCTGGGCGTCGTCCAGGGTGAGGGTCGAAACCGAACCCGACCCGCCGTGCGCCCCGCCCGGGCCGCGGCGGCTGCCGGCCGAGACGTAGATGATGTTGGTGCCCTGGCTCTGCATCTGGGCGTCGATGGCGGCGCGAGCCCCCGACCCCAGAGCGATCATGGCGATCACCGAGGCCACGCCGATGATCACCCCCAGCATGGTGAGGGTGGAGCGCACCTTGTTGCGCTGGATGGCGCGCAGCGCAATGCGCAGGGTGTTGGGCATCTCCATGGCTAGTCCTCGGTTTCCGGCGGCAGCCCCAGAACCTCGGTGGCGGCGTCCCGCGGGGCCTCAACCGGAGCGTCGCCGACGATGCGGCCGTCGCGGAAGGTGATAACCCGTTTGGCGTAGGCGGCGATGTCGTGCTCGTGGGTGATGAGCAGGACGGTGATGCCCCGGTCGTGGTTCAGCCGCTGCAGGATGCTCATGATCTCGAGGCTGGTGCGGCTATCCAAGTTGCCGGTGGGCTCGTCGGCGAGCAGCACCTCGGGATCGTTGACCAGCGCCCGGGCGATGGCCACCCGCTGCTGCTGGCCGCCCGAAAGCTGGTTGGGTGTGTGGTGGGCGCGGGAGCTGAGGCCGACCGCATCCAGGAGCGAGAGGGCCTTCTGATGGCGCTCGGCGGCGGTTCGCGAGCGGCCGTTGTACATGAGGGGCAGCTCGACGTTTTCGAGGGCGGTGGTTCGAGACAGCAGGCTGAAGTTCTGGAAGATGAAGCCGATCTTGTGGTTGCGCAGCAGCGCGCGACGGTCCTTGTCGAACCCGGAGACGTCGAGGCCGTCCAGGTAGTAGTGGCCCGAGGTGGGGCGGTCCAGAAGGCCGAGGATGTTCATGAAGGTGGACTTGCCGCTGCCCGAGGCACCCACAACAGCCACCAACGACCCGGACTCGATGCTGAGGCTCACCCCCCTGAGGGCGTGGACGGTGACGTCCCCCAAGGCGTAGCTCTTTCGCAGGTCCTCGACTCGTACCAGGGGAGCGCCGGCCATGACCCCTACTCGCGACGACGGTCGGGGGGACGAGTCGGCGAGAAGGGGTTGGCGCTGGGCGACGCGCCGGAGCGCGCCGATCCCATGGGCCGGCCCAGGCCTAAGTCGTAGCCGGTGATCACGCTGGCTCCCTCGTCGAGGCCCTCCTTCACCTCCACGAACTGGCCGTCGGAGATCCCGGTCCGAATGCGCTTGGGCTCCGGCTGGCCCTTGGGGCTGGCCACGAAGACCAGGGCCGGTCGGCCCGCTCCCTCGCGTGGACGGACGCCCGTGCCCGCTGGTGAGCCGGGTTCTTCCCCCGCCGAGCGGCCCATTCCCCTGCCGCCCCCGGGTCGGCCCTCGCCGCCAGGACGTCCCGCCGGAGCCGCCATGGCCGCATCACGGCCGCCGGCGCCGGGCCGGCCGCCCGGTCCAGATCGAGCCTCGAAGCCCTGGGGCCGGAAGCGCAGAGCGGAGGCGGGAATGCGCAGCGCGTTCTCGACCCGGCGCACGATCACCGAGACGGTGGCCGTCATGCCGGGCATCAGCTTCTGTTCCGGGTTGTCGACGGCGATGATGGTGTTGTAGGTGACGACGTTCTGCACCGTGGTGGGCTGCAAGCGCACCTGCTCCACCCGGCCCCTGAAGTTCCGCTCCGGGTAGGCGTCGACCCGGAAGCTCACCTCCTGGTCCATCTGCACCCGGCCGATGTCCGCCTCGTCGATGGAGGCGTTCACCCGCATCCGCGTCAGGTCGTTGGCGATCACGAACAGGACCGGCGCCTGGAAGGAGGCGGCCACCGTCTGGCCCACGCTGACGTTGCGGGCGATCACGATGCCGTCGATGGGGGCGGCGATGATGCTGTGGTCGAGGTCGACCTCGGCCTGGTTGACGCTGGCTTCCGCCTGGGTGACCGCGGCATCGGCCGCCTTCACTTGGGCCACCGCCGAGGCCTGGTTGGCGCGCGCGGTCTCCAGGTCGCTCTGGGGCAGCAGGTTCTGGTTGGCCAGTTCCTCGGCTCGGACCAGCTTCTGCTGGGTGTCGCCCACCCCGGCCCGCGCGCGTTCGGCGTTGGCGCGAGCCGAGACCAGGTTGGCTCGCGCCTGTCCCAGGCGGGCTTCGAACAGCGAGGGATCGAGGCGGGCGATCACCTGACCCTTCTTGACCACCGAGTTGAAGTCGGCGAGGAGGTTCAGGATGGTGCCCGAGACCTGCGAACCCACCTGGACGGTGGTGACCGCCTCCACGATGCCGGTGGCGCCCACCACCTCGGCGATCTCGCCGCGCTCCACGCTGGTTGTCGTGTAGCCGAGATCCTTGGGCTTGCGGGTGAGAAAGAAGGCGGCTGCCACCACGACCAGCAGGCCGACAGCCAGCAGAGCGAATCGAGGGGGTCGAATCGTCACCATAACGGGAGTTTAGACCCGTTCGACGCCGGAGCGTTGAGCCCATCCGGTCAAAGCTTGTGAAGGAAGGAAACGGGGGCCAGAGCGGCCCCCGTGAACCGAGTCGGCCCGCCGCCGCCTATTGCTGCGAGCTGGCGCTGCTGGTGCGGCTGCTGCTGGTGCGCGAGCTGCTGGTGCTGGTCGCCGCCGAGGCGAAGGAAACGCTGCCGCCCGCCTCCTGGACCTTCTCGAAGCTCACCTGGCTCTTGCGGTAGTCGGCCACCGCGCGCAGCTCGGACACCTCGGCCAGCGCCAGGTCGCGCTGCGCCTGCGTGACCATGAAGTTGGTGGACATGCCGGCGGCAAAGCGCTTCTCCTCGGCGTCCAGGCGCCGCTGCTGCAAGACGCGGGCGGCCCGGGTGGACTCCACGCGCTTGTAGTTGGCCTCCACCGAGCGGGCCGCACTGCGCACCTCGGTGGTGATCTGCATCTCCAGGCGGCGAAGGCTGAGCTGGGCCTGATCGAGCGCAACCTGGGCCTGGGCCTTGGCTGCCGACGCCGAGCGGTTCAGGATGGGGTAGGAGACGTTCACGCCTAGCGACCAGGTCGGGTAGTCCCTTCCGAACACCTCGCTCACCGCGTCGCCGTAACCGCCGGGAACGGTGGCGATCACCGGACCGAGGGGGTTGCTGCCACGGTCGATCTGGGTGCCGCCCAGACCGCTGGTTCCATAGGAGGCCACCAGGTTGACGCCGGGAAGGGCCGCGCTCTTGGCCAGTCGCAGCGACGCCTCGGTGTTCTCCAGGCTCTTGCGCGTCGCCACCACGTCGGTGCGGTTCTCCAGCGCCTTCTTGATGGCGGCCTCGACGTCCACCTGCACCTGCTCCGCCGAAGGCCGGTCCGACGGCACGATGCGCAGGGCCCACATCTCGGGAGCGCTCTGCTCGAAGATGGCGCGCCTCAGCGCGTCCTCGGCGTCGGCCAGCGCCGTCTCGGCCGTGATCACGCCCTCTTCGCGGCTGGCCACCTCGGACTCCGCGGCCACCACGTCCAGTGGGGCCATGGTCCCCACCCTCACCTTGATCTGGTTCTCCTCCAGAAGCTTCTTGGCCAGGGTCAGGCTCTTGCGCTGCGCCTCCAGGTTGTCCAAGGTGAAGATCAGGTCGTAGTAGAGCTGCTTGACGGAGGCCAGGGTGTTGATGACCGTTTGGCGAAACTGGATGTCCGAGATCTCCCGGTTGCGCTTGGCCACCCGGATCTGATGCCGGCTGCTGTCGATCCTGAGATCGCGGAGCAGCGGCTGGGTCAGATTCAGGCTGAGGCGCGAGTCGAAGCTCGGGTTGAAGGTGGTTCCCAGGGCGTTCGAGTCGGTCTTCGAGTTGTTGAAGGCGAGGCTGAGGGTGGCCCCGGTGGGGACGTACTGCGCCACGCCGAAGTTGAAGGTCGTGGAGTCGGTATCGGTTGCCTGGAAGGCGCTCCCGGGACGTGCCGACCGCGAGGTCTGGCTGAGGGTGCTGGTGAAGTACGGATCGTAAACGCCGCGGGCGGCCTTCACGCTGAGCGCGCTGGCCTCCGGGTTCGATCGCTCCACGGCGATGTCCAGGTTCTTTTCGAGCGCGCGCTTCACGGCCTCGTCGAGCGAGAGGTTGAGGACCGGCCGGTCCTGGGCGCGTGCCGTGCTGGCCAAGAGAACGGGCAGGGTCAGAGCCAGGGCGAGGGCGGGACGGGTTTTCACGAGCATGCTGACGTAACCTCCAGGCGGCGGTTGAAGACGGCGTGCTGGCAGAGCCCGACGATTATAGCCGACGCTTCCAAGGACTCCACGGAATCAAACGAGCAGGACACGCCAAAAGATCCCGAATTCCCGGCCCGGTGTCCAGCCCTCTGGATGGGAATCTTGTGAAAAGAAAGCACCGTTGACTCGGCCGTCCGCACGGGATTAGCATTTGCCTCTGCTGATGGACGGAAACCTGACCTTGCTCGCGGGGGGTTTCGAGCCGAGCGCAGTGGGGGGCTGTCTGGTCCACCATACTCAACCGAGTAGAGATCCGCGACTTCGGGGCATGCGGGGATAGAATGGCGGCTGTTCTTTACCTGGTTCAGGAGATCAAAGCGCCAGCCACCGGGGGTTCCAGACAGGAACCTCGGCATGGACACGGCGAACACCAGTTCAGGAGAACTCGAATGAAGCTCACCGTTTGCAGGACACTTGCCGTTCTCGCGTCTTGCGCTCTGCTATGGCCGGCCGGCCATGCCTACGCGCAGGGCGTGACCACCGGCTCGATCACCGGTGTCGTGACCGACCCACAGAAGCAGGCCGTTCCAGGCGCGACCGTGGTCGCGGTTCACGAACCGTCGGGTACCAAGTACGAAGCCTCCACCCGTGCCGACGGCGGGTTCTCCATTCCCGGCATGCGGGTCGGCGGTCCCTACACGGTCACCGTTTCCCTCGCCGGATTCCAGCCGCAAACCACCAAGGGCGTGTTCCTCAATCTGGGCGTGGCTACCGACCTGGAGTTGGCCCTGAGCACACTGGAGGTGACCGAGGTCATCACGGTCACGGCGCAGGCGGATCCCGTGTTCAGCTCAGCCCGGACCGGCGCGGCCACCACGGTGAGCCGCGAGGCGATCCAGACCATGCCCACGATCAACGACCGCATCAACGACTTCGCGCGCCTGAGTCCGCAGTACTCCGGCGGCCCCTTCGGCGGCTCCTTTGCGGGCCAGGACAACCGCCTCAACAACATCACGATCGATGGCGCCTACTTCAACAACTCCTTTGGTCTGGCGGGCCAGCCGGGCGACCGCACGAGCGTGGCTCCGGTTTCAATGTCGGCCATCCAGGAGGTGCAGATCAACACCGCTCCCTACGACGTGCGGCAGGGGCACTTCGTGGGCGCAGGGGTGAACTCGATCACCCGCAGCGGTGACAATGAGTACCGCGGCTCGGCCTACTACTGGTTCCGCGACGACAGCCTGGTCGGCACCGAGGCCAAGGGCGCGACGGTGGACCCCGGGACCTTCGATTTCAAGAAGTATGGGGGCTGGGCGGCCGGTCCGATCCTCAAGGACAGGCTGTTCTTCTTCGGCCTGATCGAGGACGAGTCCTTCGAAGCGCCGGGGACGACCTTCCGTGCCAACACCGGTGGCGAGCCGGCGGTGGGCAACGTCACCCGGG
>DATECU010000169.1:0-38208 GCA_035286745.1 Vicinamibacteria bacterium
CTCCAGAGCGAGCTGTTCGGCCACGAAAGGGGCGCCTTCACCGGGGCTGACCGGGCCAAGCCCGGCCTGTTCGAGGTGGCCCACGGCGGGACCATCTTCCTGGACGAGATCGGCGAGGTGGCGCAGGCCACCCAGGTCAAGCTGCTGCGGGTGCTGGACAGCTCGACCTTCCGGCACGTGGGGGGCACCAGCGAGATCCGGGTGGATGTGCGCGTCCTGGCCGCCACCAACCGGGACCTTTCGGCCATGGTGCGCCAGGGCCTGTTCCGTGAGGACCTGTACTACCGCCTGCGCACGGTCGCCATCGAGCTGCCCCCGCTGCGGGAGCGGCGGGGTGACGTCGACCTGTTGGCCAGCCGCTTCACGGCGCTGCTCAACGACCGCTTCGGCTACCGGAAGCGGATCGGCGCCGAGGCCTTCGAACTGCTCCGGCGGCACCACTGGCCGGGCAACGTCCGAGAGCTGTTGCACGTGGTCGAGGCGGCCATGGTCGTTTGCGATGGGGATGAGGTCCTGCCCCGACACCTGCCGGCTGCGCTGCGCACGACGGCGACACCTGCCGCACCGGAGGCCCTGGCGCCGGCCGCGCCGCTGCGGACGCTTCAGGCAGTGGAACGGGAGCACATCGAGTCGGTGCTGCGGGCGACCTCCGGCCACCGCGGAAACGCGGCCAAGGCGCTGGGAATCAGCGAGCGCAACCTGTACCGGAAACTGCGGGAGTACGGTCTTCTGTCCTGAGGATGACGAGAATGAGCACGGGAGGAGGAGCATGACCTTGAAGGACAAGTTCGCGGCCGCCCAGGACCGCGTCCAGAAGCTGGCGACGCGACCCTCGAACGAGCAGTTGCTGGAGCTGTACGCGCTCTACAAGCAGGCCACGGCTGGCGACGCCGCGGGCAGCCGCCCCGGGATGTTCGACGTCAAGGGACGCGCCAAGTTCGACGCCTGGGTGGCCAGGAAGGGCCTGACCAAAGACCAGGCGATGAAGGCCTACGTGGCGCTGGTGGACCAGCTGGCCAAGTCCTAACGCATCGCGAGGCCCGGAACCTGGCGATCAGCACTCAGCACTCAGCGGTCAGCTACGGCAGGGTACGCCGCGCTCCAACCTCTCGCCGCTCGTCGTAGCTGAAAGCTGAGGGCTGATCGCTGACGGCTGCCATCCGTGCCGCATGGCCGAGCGTCGGAGCGCGGAGCGGCGCCGAGGAATCCCCGCAAGAGGAACCGCCGGCTCGTAGTTCAGGGGTAGGCTCGTTGCCAACGGGATCGCCGCGGCGAGGTGGCTGACGTGCAAGACCTCGGTCAGTCTAACCTACTCGCCGGACGAAGCGGTATGATGGCTGGCGAGAGGTGAAGTCATGGCCTGGCTCAGAGCGATTCGCGAAAACCCCTTGAAGGCGAGCAACACCCATCCGCGAGCCAACACCTCGTATGCGATCTGGAGCCCGCACGACGGCACCGCCTTCGCCGTCGCCGAGTCGGGCACGGTGTTCCGCTTCACCTCCGCCGGCATCGAGATCACGGAGGTCGACGGTCAGGTCGACTTCTATGACGCGTTCGGCTTCTCCGACAGCGACGTCTGGGCGGTCGGCACCTTCGGGGCCGTTTGGCGCTACGACGGGAGCCGCTGGCGGGAGTTCGCTCGTCCCACCGAGGAGTGGCTGGAGGCGGTGTGGGGTCGCAGCCCCCAGGACCTGTTTGCCGCCGGGGACGAGGGGACGGTGTTGCACTTTGACGGCACCGGCTGGACCACACTCCGGACCGGCATCAAGAACCGCCTCTACTCGATCGCCGGGCTCGACGACGGGTCCACCTACGTCACCGGGAGCTTCGGCACCGTCCTGAGGGTGGAGGGCGGCACCGTCAGCCAGCTCACAACCGGCACCGATGCCCACCTGCTGGGCATCGTTCGGGTGCCGGGCACCAATCGACTGCTGGCGTGCGGCACCAAGGGCGCTCTGATCGCCATCGAAGACGGCCGGGTCACCCACCTCCCGACCGGCACCCTGGAGTCGCTCTACGGTCTCGACGCGGCGAGCGAGCGCGAGATGGTGGTGGTGGGCTGGCGCGGAACGGCGCTGAGCTTCGACGGGCAGAAGTGGAAGAAGCACGCGCTGGGCGCCAACTCCTTCATGGAAGGGGTGGCGCGGATCGGCGACGGACGGTACGTGGCGTCCGGCTGGTTCGGCCGGATCATGAGCTTCGAGGTCGGCTCGGGCCGTTGGACCACCCACCAGACGGGACGCGCCGAACGCATCAACTCGGTCGCGGTGACGGGGTCAAGGACGCTGGCGCTGGCCGACACCGGCAACTTGCTCCATGGCGCCGAGGGCTCGAGTCTCGGTCTCTCCTTCACCCGTCCGGTGGACCTGCAGGTGGCCGCCGCCGTGGCCGACGACCGTTTTGTGGTGGCCGGCGACGACGGCTTTCTGGCCTTCGTTCGCGTCGAGGCCAACGGCTCACCCGGAATCGAGACCGCGGATCTCGATGACCCATGGGACGTGCGCTGCGGGTCGAGGTTCGCCGGTGGCGCCTATCTGAGCGGGCAGGGCGGGCATCTGCTGCGGGTCCGAGACGGCGAGGTGCAGGAGGTCGCGGGTTTCAAGAGCCTGGTGCGCGGGGTGGTCATCCGTTCCCTCGCGCACCTGACGGATCGGGTGTTCCTGGTGCAGAGGTTGGATGGCTCGGTGCACCTGGTGGATCTGGCCGCAGGCACCGTCAGCGAGATCGAGCCCAAGGGTGACGCTCTCTTGTTTGGCGACCACGGCCGCGGCTACCTCGCGAAGGGTGCGGTGCTTCACCGCCTGACCCCGGAGGGGAGAGACCCGGGCACCGACCTGTCCCCCTGGTTCGCGACCGCCGGGGAGACGGCAAGCTGTGGGGCGGTGCTTGCCACCGGCTCGGTGCTGATCGGCGGGACGCGCGGCAGCGTGGTGCGACTCCCCGACGGTGCGGCTCCGCAGGGGCTGTTGAGCGGTGCTTTCCAGCGAGTGACCGCGGTCGACGGCGACTCCCGGTCGATCCGGGTGGGTCTGGTGGGCGGTCGGATCCAAGTCGTGGACCTGAGTGCCGGGGTCCAGGCCAGCTTCTCGATCTCGGGGCCGACCTACAACGCCGTCTGCGGAACCGGCACCGGCGCCGTGGTGGGCGGTGAGGCTGGCGCTGTCGCCTATCTGGATGACGCTGCCCTCCGCGCGAGCGTGGCTTCAGCCGCCCGGCCCCGGGATCTCCTGGCGGGGTTGGCGCTTCCGTCCGGGGTGGTGTGTCTGGGCGGGGCCGGCGTGTTGCTGGAGATTTGGGATGGGGCGGTTCGCCACGAGGTGAGCCTCGACGGTCAAGTGATCACCTCCCTCTGCTCCGATCGGGACCGGCTGCTCCTGGGTACCAGTCGGGGGGAGGTGCTGGCTCGGCCGCTGCCGGTGGCCGTCGATCGCTGCGAGGGCGACGGCTTTTCCCGGGTGGCGACGGGCCTGGGAGCCCCCGTCGTCGGCTTGAGCGCGGCCAACGGGCGACTGCGAGCGCTGCTGGCGAACGGGCAGGTGGTCCTGGTGACCGACCCGCCGGAGCTGGTCTACCACTTCCGGCTGCAAGAGCTGACCCGCCCCGCGGTTCCCGAGGACAGCGAGGCCTACTACCTGGGTGGCAACGACAACTTCCTCTGCCGGGTGGACGCCCGGGCCCTGGAGATCTTCACCCTGCCCGAGGTCATCTACACGGTGTCGCTCCACGGGCGCGTGGGTCCCGGGGACTACTGGGCCGGGGGCTCCTCGGGCACCTTGTTGCTCGTTTCCGATGGCGACTGGTACAAGGTGCACACCGGGATCGGCAATCGTTTGACGAGCGTCAGCCATCACAATCGACGGGTGGTGGTGTGCGGCACCTACGGGGCGATTCGCTTCGACCAGTCGGACTTCATCAGTGAAGCCATCGGTCGGGGCGTGCGGGCGAAGGCGCTTGCCCGAGACGAGACGGTCGGCCGAGAGGAGCCGGCGGAAGGGGCCTCTTGCCCGCATGTCGACCGCAGCGCCTTCGGGGTCCTCTAGGTCGGCCTTCCTACGGGAGGGGGCCAGCGCGGGCTGGCTCGCAGAGAGTGTCCAGCAGATGGGGATCGGCGGCCCGTTTTGTGGCCCGGCCGGTCTGAGGCATGATAGGCGGCCGAGGGCGCATCCCTTCCCTCTAGACGGGAACGCCGATCATGGTCGCCGCCACGCTGGCCGCAGAAATCGCCCTCCTTTCGATCCTGATCCTCGGCCTGTTCGAATTGCGGGGCCGTTTCGGCCTGGCCCCGCTGTTCGTCTTTGTGGGCGCCATCCAGTACCTCCAGCAGACCTGGTCCGAGGGGATCTACCTCAACTTGTGGGATCGTTATCCGGTTTCTCCGGGATCGATCGTTCTCTTCACCAGCAGCTTGTTCGCCATCCTCCTGATCTACCTGCGGGAGGACGTCCCCCAGGCCCGGAGCCTGATCTGGGCCGTGGTCACCACCAACGTGCTCCTGGTGCTGCTCACCCTGGTGGTCCGTTGGCAGCTTGAGCTGACGGAATCGATAGACATCCTGTCCCGGCGCCCGGTGCCCGTGGTCCAGGGCTTCAGCTTCTTGACCGGCACCCTGGCGTTGGTGCTCGATACCCTGCTGGTCATCGTTCTCTACGAGGCCCTCTTCAAGGTCAAGTGGATGCCCCCGGTGGGCCGCATCATCGGGGCCTTGGTCCTGGTGCTGTATGTCGATGCCCTGATCTACGTCACCCTGAGCTTCTTGGGTGAACCTCGCTTCCTCGAGATCCTGGCCGGGAACTTGGTGGGAAAGACCTTCTCGGGGGCGCTCTATGGCGTGCTGCTGTGGGCCTATCTCGCCTACCTCGCCGGCCGCATGCCTTGGACCGGCCTGGCCTCTTCGGAGGCCGCCCCCCGAGGTGTCTTCGCCATCCTCACCTATCGTGAACGCTACGAGCAGGTGAGGCGGGAGAAGGAGCAGCAGCAGCGGCTCTTGCGGGCGGTGGTGGATGGCACCAGCGACACCGTCTTCGTGAAGGACCTGGCGGGACGGTATCTGATGATCAACCCGGCCGGCGCCACCGCCCTGGGCCGTCCCGCCGAGGAGGTGCTGGGCAAGGACGATTTCCAGCTCTTGCCCTCGGAGATAGCGCGGCCGATCGTGGGGGCCGACCGCGAGGTGGCCGCGGTCGGGGGACCGCACACCTACGAGGAGGTCGGACCCGCTGACGGCGCCACCCGCACCTACCTCACCACCCGCGCGCCCTATCGAGACGAGAGCGGGAAGGTCATGGGCGTGATCGGCATCGCCCACGACATCACGGACCGGGCGGCACGCCGGCAGGCAGAGGAGGCGCTTCGCGAGTCGGGCGAGTTCAACCGTCAGGTGATCGCCAGCGCCCGCGAGGGGATCATCGTGTGGGACCGCGACCTGCGCTACCTGGTCTGGAATCCCTTCATGGAGGAGCTGACCGCCCTGGCTGCGAGCCGGGTGCTGGGGAGGCACCCATCGGAGGTCTTTCCCGAGCTTTGGGAGCAGGGCACCGACGTCCTCCTGGCCAGGGCCCTGGCTGGCGAGCGGGTCTCGATTCCCGACACCGCCTTCTCCCTTCCCGGCGGCGGGCGAAAGGGGTGGTTCGCCGGCGGCTACGGACCGCTCCGCGACGGGAAGGGCGCGATCGCCGGCGTGATCGGGGTGATCGTCGACATGACCGAACGCAAGCGGCTGGAGGAGCAGCTCTTGCAGGCCCAGAAGATGGAGGCGGTGGGCCGGCTGGCGGGAGGTGTGGCTCACGACTTCAACAACCTGCTGAGCGTGATCATCGGCCACACCACGCTGGCTCGCAAGAAGCTGGCGGCGGAGGATCCGCTCCACCGGCACAGCGATCAGATCATGCGCGCGGCCGAGCGAGCCGGTGCCCTGACCCGCCAGCTCCTGGCCTTCAGCCGCAAGCAGGTCTTGCAGCCGAAGATCCTCGACCTGGGCGCGGTGGTGACCGACATGTGCCGCATGCTGCCGCGCCTGATCGGCGAGGACATCGAGGTGGTGACCGGCAGTGAGCCCGGACTGGGTCGGGTGAGGGTGGATCCGGGGCAGATCGAGCAGGTGATCATGAACCTGATCGTGAACGCTCGCGACGCCATGCCGCGGGGAGGCCGCCTGAACGTGGAAACCACCAACGTCGTGCTCGACGAGATCGCGGTGGCGGGCCGGCCGGAGGTCGCGCCAGGTCGCTATGTGCAGTTGGCGGTCAGCGACACCGGGGAGGGCATGACCCCGGAAGTCCAGGCCCGGGTCTTCGAACCCTTCTTCACCACCAAGGAGCTGGGCAAGGGGACCGGCCTGGGGCTGTCCACGGTGTTCGGGATCGTCAAGCAGAGCGACGGCCACATCGAGATTGCGAGCGCGCCAGGCCAGGGCAGCAGCTTCCGGATCTACCTGCCGCAGGTGGGCGAGGACCCGGAGGCGCCGGCAGAGGGGGCCGCGGCAGCCTCGCCGGTTCGCGGCTCGGAGACCATCCTGCTGGTGGAGGACGAGGACGCGCTCCGCGAGCTGGCGCGGGAGGGTCTGACCCTGAGCGGCTACAACGTCATCGAGGCCTCCCGGGGCATGGCCGCGCTGGAGATCGCGCGGACCCACGCGAGCCCCATCCACCTGATGGTCACCGACGTGGTGATGCCGGGAATGAACGGGCGCCAGTTGGCGGAGCAGGTGATGCCGCTGCGGCCGTCCATGAAGGTCCTCTACATCTCGGGCCACGCCGATGAGGTGTTGCAGCACCACGGCGCCCTCGATCCCGGTCTGGAGTTCATTGGTAAGCCCTTTACGCCGGACGCTCTGGCCGCCAAGGTGCGCGCGGTGCTGGACGGGCCGAAGCCGCAGTAGGCGAGAGCGCAGGCGGCGCTTGTCAGGCGAGCGGGTCGCGCTCCTCGAGCGGTGACAGCCGGGCCAGGGCAGGGAAGCCGCGGTCGTGGTGGAGCACGGTGAGGCCGTGCCGGATGGCGCAGGCCGCGATCAGGCAATCGACGCCGGAGTGGATGGTGACGCCGGCTCGCCGAGCCGAACGGTAGAGCGCCACCGCTTGCTCGAAGACCGGCGCGCCCAGGGGGGACTCGATCATGGGGAAGGCGAAGAGGGCCTCCCGCGCCACGCGATAGGCGGACTCCTCGCGGAATCCCTGGAGCACCTCCTGTACTACCGGCAGGCAGGTCGCGATCTCCTCGATTTCGGCCACCGTCTCCAGTCGGAGCCGCGAGGGCTTGCGGAAGACCTCGATCCAGACCGAGGTGTCAACGAGCAGCACGACCGAGCCTGCGTCCCGAGGGGCGTTTGGTGCCATAGGCGGCGGTCGATTCGTGCACTCCGGCGTCGCCCCGCATCTGGGAGAGGTCGCCTTCCCAGAGGCCGGAACCGGCCAACTCCAGGATCCGTCCGGCTCTGGCTCGCCGCACGTAGTCCTCGAGCGCGCGTTCCACGGCCCGTGAGTAGGTGCGCTCGCCGCTCAGGCGGACCGCTTCATCGAGGAGCTGTGCATCGAGCACAGGATTTGCCCGCTTCATGCGCATGGGCTACCGCAAGAGCCCCCTCGAACGCAAGGCGTTCCACTCGGGTCCACTCGGAGGCTTCGGACGCTCGGGCCGACGCACCCGGCGGATCGAAGGACCCGGCCGCCGAACTCCGTGGGCTCCGTCAACGTAGGTATTGGTGGTCGACTGAGAAGGGGCGAAGGAGGCAAACCCATGACTCGATCCTCGGCATCTCTGGCTTCGCCGTTGGCGGACTTGATCGAAGAGGCGCGCCTTGAAGGCCGGCGCGTCCGGCAAGCCCGCCCGACGGCGGCGGCTCCGCGACCTGTGGTGCTGCCCGAGCTGCGCTTCCTGGCCGGCGCCCCGGGCGTGCCCGAGTCGGGCTTTCGCTCCCGGCGCGGCCTGACGCTGCCGGTGTCGCTGGCCCTCCACGCCGCAGGCGTGGCGGCGCTGGCGCTCACCCCGCTGCTCCTCTCCGAATCGCTGCCGGACCCCGCCTTCTCGGTGCGGGCCTTCTTCGTGGAGCCGGTGGCCCCACCCCTGCCGCCTCCCCCCCCGCCTCCGGCGGCAGGCCCTCGCGCGGCAACGCGAAGTCCGAACCTGGCACCCGTGACCTCGGTCTTCACCGCGCCTATCGAGGTCCCGGAGGAGATCAAGCCGGATGCTGGCATCGACCTGGGGCTCCCTGGCGTTGTGGGTGGCGTGGAGGGAGGCGTGCCCGGAGGGGTGGTGGGCGGGGTGGTCGGCGGTCTGACCGATGCTCCGGCGCCGAGCGCCGCGCCGGTGCGGGTGGGCGGCCTGGTCAAGGCGCCCCGGAAGATCCGGCATGTCGATCCCGCCTATCCCACGCTTGCCCTGCAAGCGCGGCTCGAGGGGATCGTCATCGTCGAGGCGGTGGTGGATGCCGGTGGCAACGTGACCGACGCCAGGATCCTCCGCGGCATACCGATGCTGGACGCTGCGGCTCTGGAGGCGGTTCGGCAGTGGGGCTACACGCCGACGCTGCTCAACGGCGTGCCCACCCCGATCATCATGACGGTGACCGTCAGCTTCGTGCTGGCGTAGCCCAAGGCCTGAGCCGCCAAACGGCCGCGGCCGTTCGGGCTGGCGCGTAGCCACTCACAGCGATCGACGGGGTTTTTGGGCTCGCCCCCCCCTTTCCCCCTTGCTGAACGTTGCTGGACTCCGCCCTCCTTCGCGGGTAGACTTCGGTCTTCCCGACCATGGCCCCGTCCCCACCCCTCTGACCGAAGGAGGAGAATGCGCACCTGCACCCGCATCTTCACGGCCGCCGCCGTCCTCTTCGTAGCGTCGTCGACCCAGGCCGGCAACCTGGCCGACCCCGCCGCTCCCACCGCCGCCCCGCAGTCGCCCCCGAAGGCCGCCCACATCTGGGCCGCCTGGGGCGGAGAGGTGAGCTTCCGCTTCAACCCGGAGCTGCTGCGCGCCATCCGGCTCGAGGTCGCGAACCCCCAAGGGGCCACCTCCCGTGGCGAGTACATGGCCTTCGTCGCCGAGGAGACCGCGGGCTTGGAGTTCGACGCCCCGCTGGGGGCCTTCCGGACCTTCACCGGCGGTAGCCTGCGCATCGTGGGCGGCTTCGACATGCAGTTCCCGGGGGGCGTGGTCACGCTTCGCGACTTCAGGCTGCGCCCCAGCGGAAAGAACCCCATGGTCCTGGAGCTGGTCGATGCTGGGGGCAAGGCCTGGTTCTACATCGACCATCTGATGTACGAGCTGACGGAAGCCGACACCGTGCTCGCCATCCCCACCATGGACCTGCGCATCGCGCCGGCTCTCGCCAAACGAATGGGCAATCCCCGCGCCGCCGACCTGCCGATCGCCGACATGCGGCTCACCGCTCAGGTGCGCACTGAGGTCAAGATCGGCGAGGTGTCCGACTCTTGTTCCAGCCCCAACTGGCCGGGCACTCCCGGTTTCCTGGCGGACGTGCTGCTCACCGACATGAGCGTGGTGTTCAAGCGCTGCCGGCAGGCGGCCAGCCCCGGTTCGAGCTGCGACGGACCCGGCGGCGACGACGGCGAGGTGGTGTTCGCGCCCTCCTCGACCTTGCGCAACAGCGGGAGCTGGAACGGGGTGCCGAACGTGTCGGAGATCCCCTGGTACACCAAGTTCAGCGGGGTGTTTCCACCCAACGGCAACGACCAGCACCCGTTCCTGATCTGGAACCTGTACCGCGTGAATCAGGCCGGCCAGCTCGACCAGATCGGGCGCTCCGGAGTCAAGCACGCCTTCCTCACCATCAACTCGGGATGCGAGGAGGCCTGCGGCAACGCGCACATCCTGGGCAAGGGGTGCGGCGACACTTACTCCTCCGGCAACAACGACAGCAACTCGGACCTGGGCCCGCGGCGGGAGATCGTTCCGGCCAAGGGCCAGTGGGGCCGTTGCGGTTCCATCTACGACACCAACTGCGACGGGGTGGCGAACGGCTCGGGCAACACCTCCTGGGACCAGCGCCTGATCAGCCGCGAATCGCAGCTCGATGCCGCGCAGAACCCGGGGGCGCGGTACTACTTCGAATCCTGGTACGTGATCCGCGACGACTCCAACATCTACAACTCGATGGGCTTCCGGCAGATCACCCCCACTTTCGGCGGCGGGGTCTGGGCCGGCAGCAGCCCTCAGGCCTTTTCGCTGGGCCCGGTGCTCAGCGCCTGGGTCGATCCGGTGAGCCCGGGCCCCAGCGCGCGCAACACCGAGCTGGTCGCTCCCGAGGGGCGAGCCCGGGTTGCGGTCAAGGCCGTGAGCCTCGGTGGCGGCCAGTACCGCTACGACTATGCGGTCATGAACTTCGACTTCGCGCGGGCGGTGACAGACGGTGCCGAGCCCAACCTGCGCGTCGAGCGCAACCTCGGCTTCAACTCCTTCTCGGTGGAACTCCTGGGTCCGGTCAGCGTGAGCGGGATCGGCTTCGGGGACGGCGATGCCAGCTCAGCTAACGATTGGATGGGAGCCGCCACCGGCAGCTCCGTCACCTGGACGGCACCCGCCGGCAACGAGCTGAACTGGGGCACCCTCTTCCGCTTCAGCTTCCTGGCCGACGCGCCACCCTCCCCCGGCGGGCAGGCGCTGCTCGGTGTCGCCGAGGCGGGGACGCCCGCCAGCTACTCGATCGGGAGCTTGCGCCCCGACAACGACACCATCTTCATAGATGGCTTCGACTAACCCGGGCCCTCGATTGCGCTGGTCGCCGACGACGGAGGGAGATCCGTGCTGCGCGCGCTGGCGCTGACTCTCGCCGTGGGCGGCCTTGCCCTAGCCGGCGGCCCCGTGGACTTCACTCCCCAGGGCACGCAGCCTGGCCTCCAGGTCGGCATGGAAGGGCCGCAGAACTGCAGCTACTGCCACAAGGGCAACGACAGCCTCGAGCTGGAGTTCATGCCCCACAGTTCCTGGTCGGGCTCGATGATGGCGAACGCCGCCCGGGACCCTCTGTTCTGGGCTGCCCTCGACGTGGCCAACCACGACCTCCCCGGAGTCGGCGACTACTGCCTGCGCTGTCACACCCCTGCCGCCTGGCTGGCCGGCCGCGTTCACAAGGACGGCGCCGGCGGCTTCGTGAACGGCCAGAACGGGTGCCGGCTCCTGGGCGATCACAACGATCCCGACTTCACCAGCAACGACTACGCGGGGGTGACCTGCCACCTGTGCCACCGCCTGATGCCTGGCGGACCCGGAGGCCAGCCGGGCTTCATCGGCAACGGCGACCTGTGGGTGGACGATGCTCTCGAGTGCAACGGCTACTACGGCCCCTGCCGCCGGGGTCCTTATCGTTATCCGCAAGCGGGCATCGATCCGCCGCCTCACGGCTGGGCGCAGTCCGCCTACCACACCGGCAGCGAGGTTTGCGGAAGCTGCCATGACGTTTCCACCCCCATCACCAGCGTCGGTCCCTTGCGGACTCTGATCCTGAACGACGGCACCAACACCGGGATTCCGTACCCGATCGAGCGCACCTTCAGCGAGTGGAGGCAGAGCGACTACGCCGACGTCATCTTCGAGGACGGCTTTGGCGCGCCACCCCCACTCGCCCGCGGCGCCACCTGCCAGGAGTGCCACATGCGGGTGTCGAACGATCCCCTGGCCAAGGCTTGCCAGCAGAACCCGAATGGCTCACGCACGGGTGACCTGCCGGTACACGAGTTCGCGGGGGCCAACGCCTGGGTGCCCGGCCTGATCAAGGGCGAGTATGGTGGCGAGGCTGGCCTGGATCGTGACGCCGAGCTGGACCGAACCGTGCTGCGCGCGCAGGAGATGCTGACGGCGCTGAGCGCCAGCCTGGAGATGGTGCTCGACCCCTTCCTGCCCGCCGGTCAGGTGCTCACGGCGCGGATCAAGGTCGAGAACCGGGCCGGCCACAAGCTGCCCACCGGTTACGGCGAGGGCCGTCGCATGTGGCTGGAGGTGCGGGCCAGAGACGGAAACGGGCAGCTGCTCTGGGAGAGCGGTGCCTATGACGGCGCCACCGGGGTGCTCACGGAAGACGCCCAGGTCAAGATCTACGAGGTCCAGCAGGGCATCTGGAACCCGGCCAGCGGCCAGTGCGAGATCGCGACCAGCAGCGGGCGCAAGCTCTTCCATTTCGTGCTGAACGATTGCGTCCGACGCGATAATCGGATCCCCCCGTTCGGCTTCCGGGGCGGCGCCGACCTGGAGATCCGACCGGTGGGGTACCTCTATCCGGAGACCAGCCCCGGCTCCGGCCGACTGGTGAACTACGACCTGACGACCTACTCGATTCCGGTGCCCTTGGGCACGCCGCTCCCCGTCCAGGTGACGGCGAAGCTCCGGTTCCAGATCGCGAGCAAGGAGTACCTCGAGTTCCTGCGCGACCAGGCGGCGCTCAACGCTTTCCCCAGTGAGAACGCGCTGTGCGCCGGTGACCGGCCCCCGCTCTCGACCGGACCGCGCACGCTGAGCCGAGGCCAGTACATGTTCAGCCTGTGGAGCAACCCGGCGTACGGCAAGTCGCCGCCGGTGGACATGGTGACCAGCTCGGCCTCCACCTCGCGCTGACCGGCGCGTGTCCAGCACGGACGGGGCCCCGCCTCGCCGGGTTCAGGGTGGGGGCGCTGGAACAAGGATGCCGGCCTTGCTACAGTAAGGACATGGCGAGGGTCACGAGTAAACTGCAGGTAACGGTGCCCAAGGTCATTGCCCAGCTGTACCACATCCGTCCCGGCGACGACGTGCAGTGGGTTGCGGCCGGCGACTCGATCCGAGTCGTTCCTGCTGGCGGCAACCTGACGCCCCTGGACCGCGAAGAGCGACTACGGTTGTTTGATCGGGCGACGGCGCGCCAGCAGGGGCGCAATGCGAACCGAAGCGGCAGGCGAACGGGCAGCCGCGGCTGGACCCGGGCGGAGGTCTACGACCGTGGCCGCGCTCGTTGACACGAACGTCCTGGTCTATCGTTTCGATCCACGCTTTCCGGCCCGGCAGCGGATCGCCCGGGACTTGCTGCGCCAGGGACTGGTGGAGGACTCCCTCCGGATTCCACACCAGGCGCTGGTCGAGTTCGTAGCGGTCGTGGTTCGGCCGATATCGGGTGGACCGTCACTGCTGACGCTTGCGGAGGCGATCCAAGAGGTGGAGGACTTGTGCCGGCAGTTCACCATCGTGGTGTACCCGAACGAGGGGGTGCTCAAGACCGCGCTCCGGGGTGCGGCCGCTTACCAACTCTCGTGGTTCGACGCCCACCTGTGGGCATACGCCGAGCACTTCGGGCTGGACCCCCTGCTTTCGGAGGACTTCCAGCACGATCGTGCGTACGGCAGCGTGCGAGCCGTCAACCCGTTCCTCTGACCGGCCCGGGCGCCGCCCAGCTGCGCACCGCTCAGAAGCCCACCCACTCGGGACCTTGCACGCCGTCCTTCTCCCGGACTATATTCCGGCTCGTAACCCTTTACTCCGTCGTCTCTTGACCAAAGGAGGTCGCATGCCGACGTCCTCGCGCATCCGCCTGCTGTTCATCCTCTTGATCTCGGCCCTGGGCCTGGTCCCAGGGGCATTCGCCCAATCCCAGGCCACCACCGGCGTCATCGAGGGCACCGTCGTCGACGAGAGCGGCGGCGCGGTTTCCGGAGCCGCCGTCACCATCAGAAACACCGCCACCAACTTCGAGCGTCAGGTGACCACCGACAGCGATGGCCGCTTTCGCGGGCTGCTGTTGCCCCTCGGCCCCTACCGGGTGAGCGTCGGCCAGCAGGGCTTCAGCACCCTGGTCCGCGATGGCCTCGACCTCTCGGTGGGCCAGACCATCAACCTCCAGTTGGCGCTCAAGGTCTCCGCCATCCAGGAGGAGGTGGTGGTCACGGGCGAGGCGCCCGTGATCGAGACCACCCGCGCCGAGGGCGCCGACAAGATCAACCAGGCCGCCATCAGCGGCCTGCCCAACAACGGGCGCAACTTCCTCGACTTTACCAAACTCACGCCTGGGGTCTCCATCGTGCAGGGGCCTGACGGCGACGAGCTCACCATCAACGGCCAGAAAGGGATCGCCAACAACATCTCGGTGGACGGGGCCGACTTCAACAACCCCTTCTTCGGCGAGCAGCGCGGAGGCCAAAGGCCGCCTTTCACCTTCAACCTCGATGCGGTGAAGGAAGTGGTGGTGGTGGCCGAGGGCGCCAACGCCGAGTTCGGCCGCAGCAGCGGCGGGTTCGTGAACGTGGTCACCAAGTCGGGCACCAACGACATGCACGGCACGCTGCACGCCTACTTCAAAGACGACAGCCTGGCCTCCGCCCCCAAGAAGGCGGACGGCAGCTCGGCCGAGAAGTTCGACTTCAGCCAGCAGCAGCTCGGCTTCACCCTGGGAGGGCCCATCAAGAAGGACAAGGCCTTCTACTTCCTGGCCTTCGACTACCAGAACGGCAGCTCCACCAAGCAGACCGACCCCACCCGCATCGAGCAGAGGGTGGTCGACTACTTCGCGAGCGTCGGGTCAGCGAACGAGAACGGGGCCATCGAGCGCAGCAGCGACGCTCGGGTGCTCTTGGCCAAGGTCGACTGGCAGCTCAACCCCAAGAACCTCCTGACCCTCCGCTACAACTACACCTGGTCGGAGCAGCAGAACGGCACCTTCGACGTCGACTCTTGGGGCCGGAGCGCCAACGCCACCGAAAAGGACTACTCGCACGCCGCCTCGGGCTCGCTGATCAGCAGCCTCTCGGCGAATGCACTCAACGAGTTCCGCTTCCAGTTCGCGCGCGAGTACCGGCCGCGGCCCTACGGGGGCCCGAACGTCACCGGCCAGAACCGGCCCCTGCCCGACACCGCCTTCGACTTCGGCCGCAGCTACCGCTTCGGCGAGCCGTTCTTCATCCCCGTCGAGTACTACGACCAGCGCATCCAGCTCAACAACAACCTCTCCTGGATCCGCGGCCGGCACGCCTTCAAGGCCGGCGTCGAGCTGAACGCGGTGAAGAGCGTGCAGACGTTCGTCGGCTTCGCCAACGGCCGCTACATCTTCAGCTCCACCGACGGCTTCCTGAACTACGCCCGCAACTCGAAGTACGTCGAGTGCTCGAACGGCACCAGCTCGGAGACCGGCACCTGCCCGGCGGGGAGCACTATCACCGGCCCGGTGCTGCTCTACCTGCAGCAGGCGGGGGTTGGCGGGCTCTCCGTGGAAGAGGCCGGTACCCAGAGCATCCCCCAGACCAACATCGCCCTCTTCGTGCAGGACAAGTGGCAACCCAGCCGCACGCTGACCATCCAGTACGGGCTCCGCTGGGAGGGCGAGAAACAGGCCGACGTCATCACGCCGGCGGATCAGGTGTTCTACCACTCCTTCATCGGCAAGACCGTCAACACCAGCGCCGGACCGCAGACCTTCCCCTCGGACGGGAACATCCCCTCCGACTGGAAGATGTTCCAGCCCCGCCTGGGCGTCTCCTGGGACCCCAAGGGCGACGGCAAGACGGTGGTCCGCCTGAGCGGTGGTGTGTTCTACGGCCGGGTGCCGGGGCTGGCCCTGGCCTCCGCCCGCTCGACCAACGGCAGCCGGGGTCAGACCGTCTTCCGCAACAGCGCACTCACCGGTGTCTTGGGACCGGTTCCCGCCTACCCCAACTTGATCCCGGCCGGCCAGATCGGCTCCCCGTTCCGGCCCGACGTGTACGTCTTCAGCGAGGACTTCCAGCACCCGCGCACCTACCAGGGCTCGCTGGCGGTGGAGCGGCAGTTGGGTACCGACTTCTCGGCTCTCCTCCAGTACAACCACGCCAAGGGCGTTCACATCACCCGCTGGCTGGATCGCAACGCGGCGGAGCTGGGCAGCCCCTGGTCGAGCGGGCTCGACGGTGGCCCCAACGGGGTAGGGGTGCTGTGGACGGTCACTTCCAACGCCAAGAGCCTGTACGACGGGGTCACCCTGGGCATCGGCAAGCGCTGGTCGCATAACTATCAGTTCCAGCTGAACTACACGCTCTCCTGGGACCGCTCCGACGACGACAACGAGCGCGACCCCTTCACCCTGCGCTATGTGAGAATCGCCAACCTCGATGCCGAGTACGGCTATTCCGACCGCGACCAGCGCCACCGGCTGAACGGGTTCCTGCTGTGGCGGGCGCCGGGACAGGTGGACCTGAATCTCCGCTACTCGTATCGCTCGGCGCAGCCGCTCTCGCTGGCGGCGAACGGTCAGCCCTCCCAGGTGCCTTTCGGCTCGGGTTCCGACCGCATTCGGCCCGACGGGTCGATCGTGGAACGCAACACCGGGCGCAAGGACAACACCTACTCGGCCGTCGACCTGCGGCTTTCCCGCGAGTTCAAGGCCGGCAAGTCGGCGGCCATCGAGGCCATCGTCGAGGTCTTCAACCTGTTCAACAGCACCAACCTGCTGGTGCCCCAGACCACCAACCTGATCTTCAACTTCGACGGTACCATCCGCGCCGGCCTGGGTGATCCACGCCAGGTGCAACTCGGCGTCCGCTTCCGCTGGTAGCACGGGTCTGGGCCGTTACGCCCGGCAGTTCTCGAACGCCCTGCCGGACTCCGGTCCGGCAGGGCGTTCGCTTCGAGCATCGTCTTGCCGCATGCTGATCCGGTGACCCGGCCTGCCGTGCTGCTCTACGACGGGCACTGTCGCCTGTGCAGTGCAGGTGCCCGCAGGCTCTCGCGCTGGGCCCGGCCCGCTGCCATCGAGCTCGCGAACTTCCAGGAGCCGGGCGTGCTCGAGCGCTTCCCGGGCCTGACCCACGATCGGTGTATGCAGGCCATGCACCTGGTCGGACCCGACGGGCGCGTGGTTCGTGCGGCCGAGGCGGTGGTGGCTGTCCTGCTGACGCGAGGCAGGATCTTCGCCTGGACTCGCCTCTACTACCTGCCCGGCCTGCGCACCCTGCTCGACCTCGCCTACCGGTGGGTGGCTCGCAACCGCTATCGGTTGACGGGCGGCGCCCAGTGCGCTGACCCCGGCTGCACTCTGCACGGCAAGTCCTGATGGGCGTCGTTGTCATTCAGGAGGCTGTGTGATGTGGAGGTGGATCCTGCGCTTGCTGGCCGTACCTGCCGTCATCGCTGCGCTTTGGTTCGTCTTGGGCCGCCTGGCTGCCTGGCGACTCGAGGTCCGTGCCGAACGGGCGTGGGCGAAGGTTCGCGAGCCGATGGACGCATTCGAGAGGCGGTTTCCGAAGGCCCCAGCGAGCCTAGCTGCGATCAAGCTCAACGATATGGCGGGCCGGCTGGGGATTGAGATGCTGGCGCCGCGCTCGCCAGCGTCACCTAGTGCGCTTCCGGTGTCCAAGGTCCTCGGTACCGGCATGGAAAGGAAGGCGGATGACGAACGGCAGCCGCCTTCGAAGGAGGCGACCAGCTTCCTTGCTGCGCACAGCAGCGACATTGAGGCCATCATCGTTCACCTGCGTGACGGTCCGGCTATCGAGTGGGAGATCGACCTCGGCCGACACTTGGCGGCACCGGTGCCCAGCCTGGTCGCCCAGCGCGACCTCCAGAGCGTGCTTCTCGCTCGGGCCCTCGACGCTGGTGTGGACGGCGACGCGGCGGCGGTCGCCGCGGCTCTCGAAGCCTCATGGAAGCTGAGCGAAGGGACCCGGACTCGGCCTGACCTCATCAGCGCACTCATCACCTACCTTACAAGCCAGATGCAGCTTGGCACCCTGCGCCAGCTCGAAGGCGTGCCCGAGTTGTGGCAGCGGCGCGTGGTCGAGGACGATCCCAGAGATCTGTTTCTCCGAGGCCTTCAGACTGAGGCGCTCGTGTTTGCGGGCGGCATGATGCACGGGCTCCTGCCGCTTCTTGCCGAGGGCGACCCTCAAGAAGCTGAGACGGCTTTCACTCGCTACGTCGATCGACCGTTCTCAACTCCGTTCCTTCGCCTGTGCGGGGCGGACCACTCCACCCGAGTGGCCGCGGCCGTCGCCGAGCTACGAGGGCGGGCCTGTGGGACCGACGTCACGGCATTGAACGGCAAGGCGTTGGCGGCCGTCCCGCGCTGGAACTTCGTGAGTCGGATCGCAATGCCCAACCTCCTGTCGGGCTGGCGAACGGCGGTGTCGACGGCGCTCCTGGCCGAACTGACGCAGCAGGTCCTCAATGCCCGCTCGTTGCGTGCTTCGAAGGGCGTGGGCGCCTGGCCGGAGGAAAGGGCTACTGTGGCCTCGGCGACCTGCCCAGCCTCGACCTGGGTCCGCGAAAGGGCCGAAGACGGCAGCCTGACGATTACCCTGGACAAGGTCCCGCTGGAATGGGACCAGGCGACTCCGCCGGCCTTCCGGCTGAGGGCTGCGGCCCAGGAAGAGCCCCAGCGGCGCCCCAAACGAAACGCCGGCCGCCGACGAGGCTGAGCGGACGACGAAGGCTGCGGTTGTCACCGCGGCCGAAGGCGCCTATAGTTCCCACCAACCAAGGACAGCGCAACCGAGAAGCCGCAGCGCGTAGAAGTGCCGCTCCTCAAGGGCTCGAGGGAAAAGCCCATCACAACGGAGGTCCCCATGCTCGGCACGCTGGCTCTTTCCGCTCTGCTCGCCGGTCCGGCCCTTCCACCCGACGAGAAGGGAGCCAAGGTGGCGCTCGAGAAGACGCCTCGCCACGGCGAGTGGGCGGACGTCAAGATGGACGGCGGGACGAGCATCCGGTCGTTCGTCGCCTACCCGGAGCGCAAGGACAAGGCGCCGGTCGTCATCGTGATTCACGAGATCTACGGTCTCACCGATTGGATCCGAGGAGTCGCCGATGCGCTGGCCGCACAGGGCTTCATCGCCATCGCCCCCGACCTGATCTCAGGCCTGGGCCCCGGCGGGGGCGGGTCCGACTCACTGCCCAGCCGGGACGACGTGGTCAAGGCGATCCGCGGCCTGTCCCAACAGGAAGCCGCCAAACGCCTTGACGCCGTGCGCGCCTTTGCCACACGGCTCCCCGCCGCCACCGCCAAGTCGGCGACCGTGGGCTTCTGCTGGGGTGGCTCGACCAGCTTCGCCTACGCCGCGGCGCAACCCGGACTCGAGGCGGTCGTCGTCTACTACGGCACCTCGCCCGACGCGGCGCAGCTCGCCAGCATCAGGGCGCCGGTGCTGGGTCTCTACGGCGCCGACGACGCGCGGGTGACCGCCACCATCGAGCCCGCCGCGCTCGAGATGAGGAAGCTCGGCAAGACCTACGAGGTCGAGACCTACGAGGGCGCGGGCCATGGCTTCCTGCGGGCGCAGACCGATCGCGAGGGCGCGAACCAAAGGGCAACCGAGAAGGCCTGGCCCCGCACCATCGCCTTCCTGAAGAAGCACCTCGAGGGGCGATAGCCAGGGCGCGGCCCGCTCGGCCTGGCCGGCGGGCAGGTCCTAACGCAGGACCGTACGCCCGGGCAACGGTGTGGTTCGATAGCCCGAAAGCTCGAGGTACACGTTCCCCTCCTCGTCCAACACCCGGGCCTCGAACTCGGCGCCCTCCCCGACCGCTGTGACCACGGCGTAGAGGCGCCTGGCATCCTCCGGCTGGGGCTGCCGGTAGAAGACCGCCCGGCGAAGCGCTGCGGGCAGCGCCATGACCTGCTGGGTCGCCAGCAGCCAGAGGCCTGCCGTCTGGAAGCACAGCTCGAGCAGTCGCGGCGCGGTCACCCACACGTGGGATGGATCCGTCGTGTCCGGCCAAAGGCCGGTCGCCATCAAGCCGACGGCTGTCGGGCCGGCCACCCCTGCGCGCTCGATGACACGATAGGCGGGTCCGTGGAAGTAGACGCGGTACACCGCGTCCGCCGTTATCGTCAGGCGCTCTGGCCTGGGTGGCTCGAACGCCATCAGAGGCCTGGGCAGGGGCTCGCGGCTCATCCGCACCCGGCTCCGGAAGTGGACCCGCTCCTGCACCGGCAGCTCGGGCTTGGGCTGGATCACCGAGCGCAGGACGGCACTCACCAGCAGCTCGCCCGCGCCCTCGGGCTTGGCGGTGGCGGACAGATATAGGGTGGCCGGTTGCATGCGGAAGAACTTGAACGGGAGCAGGAACTCCTCGTCCTCGATTGCAGCGACCAGATAGCCGGGGCAGAGAACGCTGGACAGCTCGGCGAAGGCCTCGGTTCCCATCACCCCGGGCAGCACCGGCGTCTCCTCGATCTGATGATCGAACAGGAAGGGCTGGATCTTCGGATCCAAAGTGGTGGCAACCGTCAGGCCGCCATGGAGCCGCGCCGACGTCACGGTGCCGATCATCAGGAGCGGTCGCTCACGGGCGGCAAGCAGGCGGTTGACCTTGGCGGCATCGAGCCCGCCGGTTTCGTCCCACTCCTGTCCCAGGATGCCCAGACGTCCGGCCACCAGCACCTCACCCGAGCCGCCTCCCGCCGTCAGCTCGCGGCGCACCGTGGGCACGCCCGCTTCTGGAGGCAGCATCTCGATGCCGGCCATCTGCATAACGGCTGGGATGGAGCCCCGGGTCGCCATGCCGATGCCGCCCCAGGCGGTCCAGTCGATGGCCAGCGCCTTGGTCTCCGGCCGCAAGCGGCGCAGGTGGCTGGTGAGCGAGCAAAGCAGCGCGTTAGCCGCGCTGTAGTCGGTCTGGCCGCTGTTTCCGAAGCGTCCGGCCACCGAGCTGAAGACGACGGTAGCACCCAGCGGCATCCTCTCCGTCGCCCGCAGCAGGCTGAAGAAGCCGTCGGCCTTGATGTCGAAGACCAGATCGAACTCCTCCGGCTCCTTTTCGGACAGCTTCCGGCTGATCTCGATGCCGCCCGCGTGCACCAGCACGTCGATCTGTCCCCGGTCCCGGTGCACCTCGTCCACCACGGCGGTCACCGCCGGCCCGTCGAGCAGGTTGAGGCTGCGGTAGTGCGCAGCGCCCCCGGCGGCCTCCACCGCCTCGATGGCCCGCAGCGCCGCCTCCGAGCGCTCGACGGCCAGGATCTGCCTGTCGACCACGACCGGCGTTGGCCGCTCGCCGGACGCCTTCATCTCCTCGATCAAGGCGAGCTTGAGCTTCTCGCGGTCGGCGCGCAGCAAGGCGATCTTCGGATCGTCTCGGCGCGGCTCCGGCACCAGGTCCAGCAGGTAGAAGGTGCCGCCACTGGCGGCGGCCAGGTCCGCCACGATGGCGCTGGTGATTCCCCCCGCGGCCCCGGTTACCAAGAAGACCGAGTCCTGGCCCAGCATCAGCCCCGGCCGGCCGTCGGCGGCTGGCTGCTCCTCCAGGCCAATCGTTACTCGCAGTCCGTCGTGATAGCCGACCTCGACCACGCCAGGGTCGGCCAAGGCCTCGGCGATCAACGCCTCGGTGACCTCGGCAGGCGCAGCGTTGGGGGCGAAGTCCACCACCTTCACCAGCGACTCGATCTGCTCGCGCTTGTAGGCCTTGGTGAAGCCAGCCACCGCGCCGCCGAGCGGGTTCACGGCGCCCTCGGCGCCGTGGCCGTGGAGGCCACCCAGGCGCGTAGCCGCGACCAGGAAGCTGCCGGCGCCGGCCACCTGCTCGTAGAGCGCGCGCAGGGTGGCGTACAGGTTCTTGACCCGTCGGCGGTTCAGCTCGCGGAAGGCCGTGAGGTCCAGCTCGGCCAGGGGTGGCTCGGCGTCGAGCGCCGGCAGCCAGAAGACACCCTGGACCCTGCCGTCGGCCGACCAGGCTTTGAGCCGGGCTTCAAGATCCGCGACCGCCAAGCCTGCGTCTAGCGCAAGGACCTGAACGCCGCGCTCGGCCAGGCGCTCGATGAGGGCTGTGCCCACGCCGCCACCGTCCGACACCACGACCACCCGGCTCTCCCCGCCCAGCATGAGGGCCGTGGGCTTGCAAAGATCGAGGGAGGGGCGGAGGAGGGGGACGGGGACCCGGCGGGGCATGCGGTCCGCGTCTTCGATCCTCGCCGCAGCCGGGGGCGCTGCCGGCGGCGCGACCGGACTCGGTGCCGCCGGAGCCCTGGGTGGAACCGCGGCGGCGGCCAGCTCGGGCCGGCGGTCGAACACGAACTGCACCACGTGCTTGAGGGTGGGGAAATCGCGCAGCCTCAGGTTCTCCTGGCGCGGGATGTCGTAGGCCTCCCGGACCGCTGCAAAGGTCTCGGCCTGTTTGACGGTGTCCACACCCAGGTCGGCCTCCAGGTCGAGATCGAGGTCCAGCATGTCCGGCGGATAGCCGGTCTTCTCGGCCACGATGGCGAGCACCCGCTGCATCACCGGGTCAGGGCCAGCCGCGGTGGTGGCGGGCAGGGCAGTGGAGGCGGGCGGAGCGGTAGGCGCGGCGGTAACCGCCAGCTCGGGCCGGCGGTCGAAGACGAACTGCACGACGTGCTTGAGAGTGGGGAAGTCGCGCAGCCTCAGGTTCTCCTGGCGCGGGATGCCGTAAGCCTCACGGACTGCTGCAAAGGTCTCGGCCTGCTTGACGGTGTCCACACCCAGGTCGGCCTCCAGGTCGAGATCGAGGTCCAGCATGTCCGGTGGGTAGCCGGTCTTCTCGGCCACGATGGCGAGCACCTTGTCCGTCACCGGATCAGGCCCTGCCATTGCCGGCGGAGCCGGGACCGGCGTGGCGGAGGTGACCGTCGCGGCCGCCGCTGCCGGCTGCGGTAGTGACGTTGGTGGCGGAGTCGGGACCGCCGCGGGCGCGATCGCCGGCGATCCACCACCTAGGGGCGACGCCTGCCTCGCCTCTAGCCGCACCCCATCCCCGGGCGCGGGAGCCCGGCGCGAAGGGCCGATGCCATAAGTCCAGGGGCTGGGGGACGGCAAGCGGGCCGGCGCCCCGGCCGCTACCACTCGCAAGACCCGCTTCACCACCTCGGTCTCGGGCCGGTCGTAGCCGCTCATCTCGGCCAGCCACCTCTGGTGGAGGGCCCTGTGGTCGGTGCGCTCCAGCCCCCCCGGGATGCGGCGGGTCAGCGTCAAGGCAATCTGGGAGCCGAAGCCGGCCGCCAGGTGAATGGCGTACTTCACCGGATAGCGGCCGCCCCGACTCAGATTCAGCGCGCCTAACTCAGGATCCGGATCCCTGAGGTTGGGCACCGGTGGCACCACCCCGTGCTCCAGGATCTTCACCGCGATCACATCCTCGATCCCCACGCCCATCGGGTGGCCGGTAAAGCCCTTGGTGTTGGCCACCACGATCTCGCTGGCGGCGGCCCCGAAGGTGCGGCGGAGCGCCGCCACCTCGGCCGAGGCGCTGCCACCCCGCGCGGGGGTGAAGGTCTCATGAGACATGAAGACCGTCTCGGGAGCCATGGCGTGCCGGCCCAGACCGAACCGTCTCTCGGCCGAGGTGATCAGGCTGTCCATGACCTCGGCGATGTGCTGGACGTCGAGCCGGGTGGCGTGGTGAGCGCTGTTGCGAACCTCGGTGGCCAGCAGCTCGACGATGCCGCGCATACCGCGTTCCTCAACGGCGTCCTGGGTTTCGAGGACCAAAGCGCAGGCCCCCATGCCTAACAGAGTCCCGTGGCGGCGCCGGTCGAAGGGCAACGCAGCCTCCTCCACCTTGGCGTCGGTGGCGGCGGCCCCGGTGGCCAGGAAGCCGGCCCCGATCCACTCCAAGAGGTGCGCGCCGGTGACGTTGTCGGCCCCGATCACCACCACCCGGCGGCAGCGGCCGGAGCGGATCCAGTCCTCGGCCAGCGCCACTGCCTGGGGAGTCGAAGCGCAGGCGGCGTTCACGTGGGCGTTGGGACCACGAGCGCCGATGTACTCGGCGAACTGGCTGTGCCCCATGGTGAGCACCCGCAACAGGAAGCGGCGGTCAAAGCTGTAGGCCTCGCGAGCCAGGGCCTGGTCCAGCTCGGCGGAGCGGCGCTGGATCTCGCGCAGCGTGACCGGATCCTGCGTCGATCGGCGCAACTCCTCCAGCATCTGGCGCTGGTTGCGCCGGCTGTCATAGGTGTAGAAGCGGTGAAGCTCGTCGGCCAGGCGGTCGTAGCCCGGGAAGGCGCTCGCGAAGACGACGCCGGTCTCGTCCCGGAGCGCCTCCGGCAGCAGCCAGCGATCCGGAAGGTGCTTGCCGGTGGTGGTCTTGCGGTAGGTCTGCACCAAGGGAATCCCGGCCTCGCGCAGCGCGTCCAGGCCAGCCGCCATGGCGAGTTGGGTGGTGACGTCGAGCGCCTCCACCAGCTTCTCGGGGACGCCGTACTCGGCCGTCAGGTCGAAGGAACCCGGTCGGGCCGCCAGCTTGATCACCTCACTGGTGTCGGTGATGGTCTCGAAGTGGCCGCCGCCGTCCTCCCCCTTCACCAGCCGGGTGACCTGCTTGGCCGCCATCAGGGCGCGGAAGCGCTCCGGGATCAGGTCCACGAACTGCTCGCCGCGCAGGATGCGCTCGGCGTTCCCGGGGTCCATCACCGGCTTGTCCGCCCCAGGCAGGCCCAGCCCAGTGCCGCTCACCACGATCGAGCCCAGTGGGACCTGGTTTCGGTCGTAAGGCGCGCCGGGTACGCTGCCCAGGCGTTCCAGGGTCTGGGTCAGGAGCTGAGTGATGCCCTCGAGTGAGGCGGCGGCCGGCGCGGTCGGGGCGCTGGCGACGGGCGGCGGAGCCGCGGCGGCGGGCGTGGACAGCACCACGGGCGCCGCCGTCTCCGTTCCGTAGCCGGCCGCGTAGAGCCCGCACAGGGCCTGATTGAAGGCCGAAAGCTCCTTGGGCTGGGGGCGGTTGGTGAAGAGCGAGACCACGCCATCGCGATCGCCCAGCACGTCGTCCACGAAGCCCTTGAGCGCCCGCTTGGGCCCGACCTCCACGAAGGTGCGGACCCCGGAGGCGTAGAGCCTCTCGAGACCGGCCACCCACTGCACCGGCGAAGCGATCTGCCGCACCAGCAGCTCCTTGACGGCTTCGGCGTCCGACGGATAGAAGTCGGCGGTAACGTTGGCGACCAACGGGCGCACTGGCGGGGATATGGAAAGGCGATCCAGCACCTTGCGCAGAGGCTCGGCCGCCGGGGCCACGATCCGGGTGTGGAAGGCGTGGCTCACCGGCAGCCGCTGGGCCGGGTAGCCCTGCTTGCCGAAGGCCTCGATGGCGCGCGCCACCGCCTCGCCCTCGCCGCCGATCACGCACTGGCCCCGGGCGTTGATGTTGGCGGGCACCACGTAGCCGTCGATCCGCGCCAGCGTCTCCTCCACCACCGGGAGCGGGGCCATCACCGCTGCCAGCCAGCCGTTGTCGCCCAGGCTGACCCGCGTCATCTCCCGGCCTCGCGCCGCTGCCGCCTCCAGGGCGTGGGCGAACGGCAACACGCCGGCGGCCACCAGGGCCCCGTACTCACCTAGCGAATGTCCCATCACCATGTCGGGTTGCAGGCGGTACTCGGCCAGCAGCCGGCAGACCGCGGTGTCCATGGTGAGCACCGCCGGCTGGGTGATCGCCGTCTGCATGAGCGCCTGCTCCGCCTGCTCGACGGCGGTCGAATCCGCGGCGTCTACGAACAGGTAGCTGGTGAGAGGGCGGCCCAGGATCGGCAGCATCACGCGATCCGCCTCGGCAAACACGGCAGCGACCGCCGGCTCGCGTTCGGCCAGGGCCCGTCCCATGTTCGCGTACTGGCTGCCTTGCCCGGTGAACAGGAAGGCGATCTTGCCCGGCTTGGGACCGCGACCCCGGAAGATCCCCTGCGACTGGAGCGCTCGCCAGCTCGAGGCGGCGTCAGCGGCGAGCGCCTTGCGAGCCTTCTGCAAGCGCTCGATCAGCTCGGCACCGTCTTCGAAGTCGACGGCCAGCCGCTCGGGCTGCGCCAGCTCCGCGGGTTCGGGTGCTGCGACCGGGGGCAGGAGTCCCTCGCTAGCGCGAGCCAGCAGGCGATCGACCTCTTCGGCGAGAGCGCCCGGCGTGCCGGCGCCCAGAAGCGCCAGCCCCCGGAGCGGCGGCTTGCCGGCCGCGCCTGCGCTCCACTCCACCGCCACCTGACGCGGCCTCGCGGTCGTGGTCAGCTCTCCCGGCAGGTGCTCTTCCAGCACCACATGGAAGTTGGTGCCGCCGAAACCGTAGGCGCTGACCGCGGCCCGGCGCGGGCCGTTGCTGCGCGGCCATTCGCGAAGCTCGTGGTTCAGAACGAAGGGAGTGCGCGAGAAGTCGATCCCTGGGTTCGGTGGCTCGGCGTTCAGGGTAGGCGGCAGCACCTTCTCGTGCAGGGCGAAGACCGCCTTGAGCAGGCCCGCCGCGCCGGCTCCGGCTTTCAGGTGGCCGACGTTGCTCTTGGCCGAGCCCAGCGCGATCGAACCCGGCCGCGCCCCGCCAAACACCGAGGCCAGGCTCTCCACCTCCACCACGTCGCCCACCTTGGTGCTGGTGCCGTGGGCCTCGATCAGGGTGGCGCTGGTCGGACCCAGGCCGGCGTCCTCCCAGGCCCGCCGGACGGCGAGCTGTTGGCCGATGGGGTTGGGGGCCGTGATGCCCTTGCCCTTGCCGTCGCTCGAGCCGCCGACACCCCGCACCACCGCGTAGACGCGATCCCCGTCGCGTTCGGCATCCGTCAGGCGCCTCAACAGGAACACCGCCGAGCCCTCGCCCATCACAAAGCCGTCGGCCCCCTCGCCGAAGGGACGGGTTCCGCTGGCGCTCAGGGCTCCGATCTTGCAGAACTTCACGAAGGAGTTGACGCCCATGTTGCGATCGACGCCCCCGGCCAGCACGGCGTCGCAGTGGCCGGCGACCAGAAGGTCGACGGCGGTGTCCAGGGCGGCCAGGCTGGAGGCACAGGCCGCGTCGGCGATGAAGTTGGGGCCCCGCAGGTTCAGAACGTTGGCCACCCTGCCGGAGACGATGTTGGCCAGCTCCCCGGGCATGGTGTCCTCGGTGATGGGGGGCATGCTGGCGCCAATCGTCGTGTGCCAGCGGTTCAGGATGGCCTGGCGGATGGGCGCTTCGAGGGCTTGGAACTCGCTCACCTTCCCGAGCGCCCGGGCGAACTCGGGAAAGCAGATCCTGAGCGTGGTCAGGTAGGACAGCTCGCCGCCCATGGCGGTGCCCAGGATGACACCGGTCCGCTCCAGGTCCAGTTTGCGCCCCGGGTAGCCGTAGTCCGCAAGAGCTTCGGCGGCGATGGTGACCGCCCATTGCTGCGATTCGTCCATGGTGGCGGCCACTCGCGGCGGGATGTGGAACCGCTTCCAGTCGAACTCGAAGCCGCGCACCCAGGCGCCGATCTTGCTGTAGGTCTTGTCCGGAGCCGCTGGGTCCGGGTCGTAGTAGTCGGCGACGTTCCAGCGCTCCGGCGGGACCTCGCGAATGCTGTAGCGACGGTTCCAGACGTTGTCGCGAAAAGCGGCGGCTGACGGAGCATCGGGCATGATGGCGCCCACGCCCACGATCGCCACGGCGCGCTCGGTGCGGTCTCTCATGGTGACGGCTCCTTACTCGGCGGGGAAGGCCCGGCTCAACTCGCGGGCGATCTGGTCCATGTCCTCGACCAGCCCCGCCTGGGCCTTGGCTACGGCCTCGAAGTGCAAGGTCCGGGCCAGGTCCGGGTCGGTCTGCCCAGCCCCGACCGCCCAACGCAGGCCGTCCGCCGCCACTCTCATCGCGGCCTCCCGGGCGTGAACCCGGGCCATAGCTTGGAGGGTGGTCTGGTCGAGAGGGATCGCCCGAGTGGGATGGCTCTTGACCCGTTCCGAGAAGATGGCGGCCGTCTCGGCGTAGGCGATCAGCTCCCCCAGCCGGAAGAGGACGTGCTGGTTCCGCGTCAAACGGTCCAGCCGGCAGCGCTCGAGCAGGGCGCCCAGGGCGCGGAGAGCGAGCACGGCGGCGGGGATGCCGCTGGCCGGGCTCGCCGCTTGCTGGGGCTCGAGCCGCGCGGCCCAGTCCAGGTAGTAGGTCCCGCGGGTCTTGAGGTGCAACTGCCAGCGATCGCGGGCGATGGTCCACTCCAGGATCTCGGAGGTGCCCTCGTAGATGGTGGTGATGCGGACATCGCGTTTGATCTTCTCGACCTGGTACTCGCGGGTGTAGCCGTAGCCGCCGAGCGCCTGGATGGCGTCCTCGGCCGCCCGGTTGCCGGCCTCGCTCGCCAGGTACTTGGCGACCGCGCCCTCGGTGGCCAGATCGGGCTCGCCGCCGTCCAGACGGTCCGCCGTCCATTCGACATAGGCGCGGGCAGCCTCTAGCCGGCAGGCGTTGGGCACCAGGAGCTTGTGCGTGTAGCCCTGCTTCTGGCTGAGCGGCGCCCCGCCTTGCACCCGCTGTTGCGAATAGCGAATGGCTCGCTGGAGGGCGGCCCAGCCTGCCCCCAAGCCGAAGGCCGCCACCATCAGCCGCGTGTAGCCGAACACCGCCTGGGCCTGGGTGAGGCCCTTGCCTTCGATGCCGCCCACCAGGCGATCGGCCGGCACCAGCACGTTCTCCAGGAAGAGCGCGGCGGTGTTGCTCGAACGAATCCCGTGCTTGTCCTCGGGCTTGCCGTGCGAGAAGCCGGGGGCACCTTTCTCCACGATGAACCAGGAGGGCCCGCCGGGTGCGTTGGCCAGGATAGTGTAGAGGTCGGCCACACCGCCGTTGCTGATCCACTGCTTGCGTCCGCTGATTCGATAGGCGGTCAGCTGGCCGTTCTCTTGGACCGGCACCGCCTGCGTCGCCAGCGCGCCCAGGTCGCTGCCCGCCTGGGGCTCGGTGGCGCCGTACGCCATCAAGAGGCCCTCGCGCGCCAGCCGGCCCAGCCAGAGGGCCTTCTGCTCCGGAGTGCCCCCTACGTTCAGTGGATCGGTGCCCAGGAAGGTGGCCAGGACGCCGGTGGCGATGCCCAGATCGATCCCCGCCATCACCTCCGAGATGCGGTAGATGTCGTAGGCGCCGCCACCCAGGCCCCCGTGCTCCTCGGGGATCGAGAGCAGATGGATGCCGATTCGCTCCGGGTCGTAGAGGTCCTTCAGGATCTGGGCCGGGAACTCGTCCCGCTGGTCCAGGCCCAAGAGCACGTCCGGGGTCAGTTCCTTCGCCGCGTAGTCCCTGAGGGTGGTGAGCAAGAGGTCGAGGGTCTCGCTGTCGAGTCGCGCCATGGTGGCTCCTTCGAGGGGGGCGGTGCCCACGCTATCCTACCGAACCGGAGCCGGTTCCGCGAGCCGACGTTTGGCGGTCGCGTCATGAGCCATTCGATCCGGTACGTTTGCATCACGACCAAGCGTCCGACGCCAGAGGGGCAGCGGTCCTTGCCGCTCTGCCTCTTTGGGGTCCTTTCCGTTGGGTGCGCGTCCCCGGCTGGCTGTGACACCGCCCGTTGGTCCGACGTGCCCCTCCGCGCTCTGGTGGTTGGTAGCCCCGGCCGGCCCTGTGGCCGCAGCCCTTCGAGCCCCTCTCGTTCCAGGGGCGAACCCGGGGCGACGCCGGAGGTCGGCGAGATGCGAAAGCGGCTCGAAAGCTGCTCCTCCTTGAGCGGCTCGGTCCTCGATCTCCAGCGCCGTGTCCAATCGCTGAGCGGGCCGTGAAGAGAACCGATCTGCTGCGGGTGGCGAGCCGGGTGGCCAAGATCCTGGGTCCCCAGGACTGTCTCCTGGTCGGGGGGCTCGCGGTCGGCAGTCACGGCTACGTCCGAGCCACCAAGGACGTGGGCTTCATCGTGAAGGGCAATCTGGCCGAGGTTCGCAAGCGCTTGCTCGATGAGGGGATCGCCGCCGTTCTCACCAAAGGAGACCCACTCGAAGGCGGCTTCCCCTGCGTCAAGGCAATGGTCGGTGACGTGCGGGTCGACGTGATGCCTCCGCTGGTGCCGTTGGAATGGGAGCGCGCCATCGAGGTGCCTCTGACGAGAGCGACCGTGCGGGTTGTGGACCTTGAGGGCCTCTTCCGACTCAAGCTCAAGGCCGGGGGTCCCAAGGATGTCATGGATGTGGCGGCTCTTGCCCTGCGGCACCCGGAGTTCGAACGGAAGGCGCGCGAGATGGCAAGGGCGTTCGGCCTGGCGGATTCCCTTGGGCGTTGGCTCGCAGACCCGCGCCTCAAGGCGGAGATCCAAGGAGCCACAAGTGGGCGCGCCCTGGAGCGCCTGGCGGAGAAGATGCGCAAGCCGCCGCGTGGCGGCCACCAGCGCTGACGCGCCCACGCGTTCCTCTTGGCCCGGGCCGAAGGCCCGTAGCTCCCTCCGTTGTGTAGTCGGACGGGGCGGCGCGCCGGGCTCGTGCTAGCATCACCGGCTGATGGAAAACCATCGCTATGTGATCGTCGGAGCTGGGCGGCAGGGCACGGCAGCCGCTTACGACCTGGCGCGCCACGGGCAGGCGTCGCGGATCGTCCTGGCCGACCAGCGGATGGAGGTCGCGCGCGAGGCCGCCGGCCGCGTCAACGCCCTCGCCGGTCGTGCGGTGGCCGAGGCGGCTACGGTCGACGCCTCCGACCGCGATTCGGTGAGGCGCGTCCTCTCCGGCGCCAAGGTGGCGCTGAGCGCGGTGCCCTACTTCTTCAATCTGGGCATAACGGAGGCGTCCATCGCCTCAGGGGCTTGCCTGTGCGACCTGGGCGGAAACACCGACGTGGTGTGGTCGCAACTGCGCCTCGACCAGGCGGCACGCCAGGCCGGCGTGAGCGTGGTTCCGGACTGCGGGATGGGTCCCGGCCTGATCAACCACATGGGCGTCTACGTGATGGAATTGCTGGACCGGGTCCGCGAGGTTTGCCTCTACGACGGCGGACTTCCGGCGGACCCGGCGGACCCCTGGCGCTACCAGCTCACCTTCCACGTGAACGGTCTCACTAACGAATACGACGGAGATGCGACCTTCATCCGGAACGGGAGACTCACGCAGGTGCCCACCTTCACCGAACTCGAACCCATCGAGTTCCCACCGCTGGGGACGCTCGAGGCGTTCGTCATCTCCGGGAGCATGTCGACCACGCCGCACACGCACTTGGGACGCCTTGAGCGCTACGAGAACAAGGTGCTCCGGTACCCGGGCCACTTCGCGACCTTCGAGGCCTACAAGCGGCTGGGCCTCTTCTCCGAGCAGCCGGTGGAGGTGGATGGCCAGCCGGTGGTGCCCCGGCACCTCTACCATCGGCTGCTGGAGCCGAAGATCACGGCGCCGCTCATCCGCGACGTCTGCGTGATGCGCGCGGTGGGGGTAGGCGAGAAGGACGGCCGCGCGGCCCGGGTCAGCGTCGACTTGGTGGACCGCTACGACCCCGCCACCGGGTTCACCGCGATGGAGCGGCTCACCGGCTGGCATGCAGCGATCCTGATGGCCCTGCAGGCGCAGGGCCGGATCGCCCCCGGCGCCCACCGAATGGAGCAGGCGGTGCCGGCAGCGGAGGTGATGGCGGAGCTTGAGCGCCGCGGCATCTCTCACTCGGTGCGCTGGGAGTAGGCGCCGAGGTTCCGTCTCTGTGCCTCTGGGGCGTCCGTTCCGTTTCGACACGGCGACTTCGAAGACCGGCTTTGCGATGCCCACGCGAACGACGGTATGCTCTCCCATATGGTCCTCCTCGTCCTTCCCAAGGCGATCCTGGCACATCGGTGTCTGGCGCGCCGCAAGGAGGAGTCCATTGCATCATTGCACCTGACGGTCGGCGCGCCGGCCACGACTCGGGGTAGTTGCGCACCAGGTCCGGGAAGCCGGTGACCTCGACTCCGTCGGCTGTGATCTTGTCGCTCGCCCTCGGGAACTGGTAGGCCAGGCGGACCACCCGGGGGCAATGATGTCAGGTGAGCGTCGGGAAGACCTGGATGTGGACGGGTCGCGGGAGAGCTCGAGCGCCGCCTTCGTCTCCTCCGGCAGTTCGCTGTCGCCGGTGGAGTCGATCAGGATGGCGTCGATCAGGGTGCCGAACTCGTGGCCCCGGGGCGCTCGATGCTACACTCCCTTGGTCGCGGCGCACATTGGTTATCCTCGGTGCAGCGAGTCTTCGGCCCACACATAGAGGGGGCAGCGATTGGGAACCTCGAGCCAGGGGTGGTCCGTGACCTACGACGCGCACGAGACCGAGCGAATGCGGGCGCTGCACGGATGCCAGCTTGCGTCCTTCCGGCGCCGAGCGATAGCGTTCCTGATCGACCTCGGGATCGGGGCGGTTCTCTTCATGGTCATTGCCGCGACCTTGGTCTACGCGACCAGCGGGGCCGGCGGAGAAGTGAGGTTCACGGCGCCCGCCGCCAGGGCTGCGCAGTCTCGCAGCGATGTCACTAACGTCCAGTTGAAGTTCTTCAACAACTGGTACAGCGTGGTCTGGTGGGTGGTGTACTTCGGTCTGGGGACGTACTTCGGGAACGGGAGGACGCCCGGGAAGCGGCTTCTTCGGATCCGGGTTGTGTCGTTGGTCCGCGAGCGGCTGAGCCTCTGGCACGCCTTCGAGCGCGCCCTGGGCTACGGCGCCTCCGCGCTCGAGTTCGGCTTCGGTTTCGTGCAGTACTTCATCCACCCGAATCGGCGGACGGTCCACGACCGCATCGCCGAGACCATCGTTATCGCGGATCCCAGTCGCCCCCCAGGCGCTGCCCGTGCCACCACGGATAACACGCTCTCGGTCAGGACTGGCTGACACCAGAAAGCGGACGAGACCCAGCCGCCGGTGACGGGGGAGGCTGGGGCTGCCGTCGAAGCTCGCTGACTCCACGGGGGCTTGCCGCCGTCCATTCCAGCGTTCCAGCGTCGGACCGACCTTGCTGGGCTCCGTGAGAGTAGCCGGCACCAGCGGAAGAGGGTTAGTCGCAGTCGTATCAAGCGGCTGCGGGCATGGCGCGACCGCAGTATCGGTTGCGAGTGGACGAGATCAGGGTGTTCTATGACGTTTCGGAGAGCCGCGTCGAAGCCCTCGCCATCGTCTCGAAAGCCGCGGCGCGGTTTCCGTTCGTTGGCAGCGCCCGTGCGCCTACGGCTTCTGGCAGAAGGTGAAGTGGCCCATGAAGGCGCGGAGGGCCTCTTCGTCGGCGGGGCTGCCGGTGAAGTCGACCGACGCCACCGGGGCTTCGGGGTCGGGGTCGGGTCCGAACCAGATGGCCATGCGCCGTCGCGACTCCGGAACGGCGCAGTCGATCAGCATCAGGGTGTTGATGCCGTCGGCGCGACCCTCGTTCATGTGGAGGCCGCCGCGCTGGGCCAAGTACATGAGGGTGTAGCCCTGCATGGGGAGAACGCCGCGGCGGATCAGCTCCTTGGACTGGACGTGCACGCCGATGCCGCTCCTTCGGAGGATCGAGTCGTCGTTCGTCTTGCCCTCGAAGTAGTCGCGCAGGTCCTTGTGGTCGGAGCGGGGGTTCAGCAACTGGAAGTAGAGGAAGCCCCGGCGGTTGAAGCCGCGGACGCGCCCCTCGGTGTCAGGCTCGGCGTCGGAGAGCATGGCCATGTCCATCATCAGGGGGACGGACAGGCTGACCATCGGATGGTAGCCCTCGGGCAGTCGCTTGCAGCCCAGGATGGCCATTGTCTTGGCCTCGCGGGTCCTCGGGTCTTTCATGTCCGACTCGATTTGCTTCGCCCAGCGATAACCGAAGAAGCCGAGGCCGGCCACGGCGGCCACCGCCAACACGACGGCGCCCAGGCACCCGATCCCGACGTAGACCCAGGGGGACGTCTTCTTGCCGTTCATCGCCCACTCCACGGGGCGGGCGCGCCCTGACGGGCGTCCGTTGCCCCCATCGCCCGTGGAGGATAGCACGGTCGTGAACACTCCCTGCGCTTTCTACGCCTAACGCGCAGGCCATCCACCGCATCGCTCTCAGGAGGCTGCGCTGGTCCATCCGCAAGAGTCCTTGGTTCGGAAGTGGGGGAACCAGCCAGGCCGGACCTGATTCGGGAGCGCGACCACACCGGCGGTTACCGGATCCAGAGGGCGCGCTACAATCGCGGGGAATGAAGCCGCTCAAGACCCTCGCGGAGACCGCCTCCGAGTTGCGCGCACCGCTCTCGCTGGTGCTCAAGTCGGAGCTGGGGCGTGAGGTGTTGAGGAACACGTCGGCTGTTCCCGGGCTGGTGCTTCAGGGTGGTGGCGCAGTGCGTCATGTGTTCGGATCACCGCGATACTCGGCCGACCTGGACTTCGCCCAGCAGCCGGACCTCGATGAGGAGCGACTTGGGGCGGCCCTCTCGGCCGCGGCGGCCGAAGCCGGCAAGGCCCGGGGCGAGCTGCGTGACGTTCTGCCCCGGCCGCATCTCGACGGCTTCGACTCCATGCGTGCCATTCGTGAGGTGAAGGCGCTCTACGACGCGTTGCTGCCATGACGCGGCTCGCCGATGAGCTGTGGAATCGAGGTCAACCCGTCGGATACGTGTCCTTTCTGGCGGCTCTCGTCCACCACGGCGTGATCGTGGAGGGCGTCACCTCGGTTCAGGTGGCGAGCCTCGACCGCGCCGGTCGGGTGGACGCGGGTGGGGTGCCCGTCGAGTACCACCTGCTTCCCCGGGACCTCTGGTTCGGATACGGCATCGGAATGTTCGAGGGGGAGCGGGTGCCGGTGGCGACGCCGGAGAAGGCGCTTCTCGACTGGTGCTGGCTCGCCGAGGAAACGGGCCTGGACCCGCGCCTGGACGAGATGGAGTGGGACACCCTCGACGTGGAAGAGCTCGACCGCCTGGCGACCGAGACCGGCGTGTTGTACCGCTCGATGCTGCCCCTGGGACCAGCCTCACACCACGACCAGGCGCGGCTCCGCGCGGAGGCCATCGCGCGCCTGCGGTAGAGCCGGGGAAGCGTGCTCGACGCCCCGACACCCGAACCGCGGAGGCAACTGGCGCGGCGGCCGCTTTCGCGATAGAACTGCGCCCACGGGGGCAATCGTCATCATTGATGACAGAGGCGAGCGATGAGAAAGCAGCTTGGGTGTCTGATTCTCTTGGCGTGCGCGGTGACGGCGACGGGGCAGGACGTTGCGGGTTCCTGTTCGGTCGAGGCTGAGCAGAAGGCATCGACCGCCCCCAAGCCTCCGGGGACGTTCGACATCGGCGCTCTGGACAAGACGGTGGATCCTTGCGTCGACTTCTACCAGTTCGCCTGCGGCGGCTGGCGCAAGGCCAACCCGATCCCTGCCGACCAGACTCGCTGGGGCCGCTTCAACGAGCTGGCGGAGCGCAACCGCGAGGCGCTGCACGAGATCCTGGAGCAGGTGAAGGACCCGGCCGACCGGCGCTCACCTATCGAGTCCAAGGTCGGCGACTACTACGCAGCCTGCATGGATGAGTCCGGCATCGAGAAGCAGGGCACCAAGCCGATCGAGTCCTTCCTCGCTCGCGTCGCTGCTGTCGACTCCAAGGCCGCCCTGTTCCGGCTCCTTGGCGAGCACGAGGCGCAGGCCCTGCCGGCGCTCTTCCGCTTCGGTGCCGCCCCCAACCTGCACGACTCTCGGGAGACCATTGCGAACGTCGGCCAGGGCGGCCTTGGCCTGCCCGACCGCGAGGACTACCTCAAGGACGATCCGAAGTCGAAGGAGAAGCGCGAGAAGTACCTCGAGCACGTGACCCGCATGTTGACGTTGATCGGCGAGGGCGCTGACCAGGCCAAGGCGTCCGCCCAGACCGTCCTGCGCATCGAGACCGAGCTCGCTAGCGCGCACCTGAGTCGCGTGGACATGCGCGACCCCAAGAACCGCGACAACCCCATGACGGTGGGGGATCTCCAGAAGCTGGCGCCGGCCTTCGAGTGGAGAGAGTACTTCGCCGCCAGTGGCGCTCCCTCGTTTTCGAACCTGAACGTGAGCAGCAAGAAGTACTTCGCGGAGTTCAACCCCCTGGTCGAGAAGACCCCCATCGCGGACTGGAAGACCTATCTGAAGTGGCACCTCGTCAACGCCACCGCTCCCTACCTGGGCGCCGCCTTCGTCCAGGAGGACTTCCGCTTCAACCGCGCCTATCTTCAAGGGGCGAAGGAGATGGAACCGCGCTGGAAGCGTTGTGTGCAGGCGACCGACCGTGCGCTCGGCGATGCGCTCGGCCAGCTCTACGTGGAGAAGACGTTCGGCTCCGAGGGCAAGCTGCGCATGCGTTCCATGATCGAGGCCATCACGGCCGCCCTGCGGGAGGACATCGAGGGGCTGCCCTGGATGACGCCGGAAACCAAGGCCAAGGCGCTCACCAAGCTGGCCGCGTTCAACGCTCACAAGGTCGGCTACCCGGAAAAGTGGAAGGACTACGCATCGGTCGCGGTGCGGCGCGACGACTACTTCGGCAACTCGCGGCGGGCCCGGGTGTTCGAGATCAAGCGCGACCATGCCCGCATCGACAAGCCCACGGACCGCACCCTGTGGGGCATGACGCCGCCGACCGTGAACGCCTACTACAACGCCGCCAACAACGAGATCGTGTTCCCCGCCGGCATCTTGCAGCCCCCCTTCTTCGACCGAGCCATCGACGATGCGGTGAACTTCGGCGGCATCGGTGTCGTGATCGGTCACGAGTACACGCACGGCTTCGACGACCAGGGGAGCAAGTTCGACGCCCAGGGCAACCTTGAGAACTGGTGGTCAGCGGACGACCTCAAGGCCTTCGGGGAGCGCACCGAGTGCGTCGCCAAGGAGTACGACGGGTTCGTGAGCGTGAAGGACGCGACGAGCGGAGACGTGCACTTGAACGGGAAGCTGACCCTGGGCGAAAACACGGCCGACAACGGCGGCCTGCGCGTCGCCTACATGGCGCTGCAGAAGGCCCTGGCCGGCAAGACGCGAGCCCAGATCGACGGCTACACGCCCGAGCAGCGGTTCTTCCTGGGCTTCGCCAACGTTTGGTGCCAGAACGTGACCGAGCAGGCGGCGCGGCAGCTCGCCCAGACCGACTCCCACTCGCCGGGCGAGTTCCGGACCAACGGCAGCGTGTCCAACATGCCGGAGTTCTGGCAGGCGTTCGGCTGCAAGGCCGGCCAACCGATGGTGCGGGCGAACGCCTGCCGCGTGTGGTGACGGCGCCTTGATCTCGCTTCGACAGCTCACTAAATCGTTCGGTGCGCAGACCGCGGTCGATGGACTGAGCTTCGAGGTTGCCGCCGGTCAGATCGTCGGGTTTCTCGGTCCCAACGGGGCCGGCAAGACGACGACCCTGAAGATGTTGACCGGCATGCTGGAGCCGTCCTCCGGCACCGCCACCGTCTGTGGGTTCGACCTGCGCCGGGAGCCGATCGAGATCAAGCGCCGGGTCGGTCTGGTGCCCGAGTCGGGAGCCGTGTTCGAATCCCTGACCGGCCTCGAGTACTTGGAGATGGTGGCGTCGCTCTACGGCATCCCGGGCGACGCCGCTCTCGATCGGATCAAGCAGTTCATCTCGTTCTTCGATCTGGGTTTCGGGACGCTGACCGACAAGCTGCTGGGGGCCTACTCCAAGGGAATGCGCCGCAAGGTGGTGATCACGGCAGCGTTGCTCCACAACCCGCCAGTCGTCTTCTTCGACGAACCGCTGGACGGCCTCGACGCCAACGCCGCGGTGGGCTTCAAGGCTCTCATCCAGACGCTGGCCCGCGAAGGCAAGACGATTGTCTACAGCTCCCATATCTTGGACGTGGTCGAGCGCGTGTGCGATCGCGTCATCATCATCGACAAGGGCAAGTTGCTGGTGGATGGCAGGCCCGACGAGCTGGTCGCGGCCGGGGGCGCGGCCACGCTCGAAGGGCTGTTCACGCAACTCACCGGCGGCGGCGAAATCGCAAGGCGCGCGGCGGACTTCGCCAGGACGTTTCGTCCGTGAGTCGGCCGCCGGCTGCTCCCACCGAACGGACGCTGCGCCGGCTGTTCCTCACCCTGTTTCTCCGCGGGCGCACCTCGCGAGGGACCCGGAAGGACTCTGCCCCTTCCTCGGTCGGCTCCAAGCTCCTCGGCACCTTGGCGATCTACGGCCTAATGGGCGGGCTCGCGCTCATGTTCGTGGGGCAGACGGTCTTCGCGCTGTCGGTCTACCTGCACGGCATGACCTTCGTCTTCATCGGCATGTTCGTCGCGGCGTCTTCGGGTGAGGTGCTCTTCAACAAGGAGGAGGCCGACATCCTGCTGCACCGGCCGGTGACGCCCCGCGCGCTCCTGCGGGCGAAGGTCGGGGTCCTGGTGCGGGTGTCGCTCTGGCTGGCGGGTGCCTTCAACGCCGTCGGCCTGGTCGTCGGTGCTTTCTCAGCCGGAGCGGCCGTTTGGTATCCGCTCGTCCACGCCGTCTCGACCGCGCTCGAAGCGCTGTTCTGCACGGCGCTGGTCGTCGTCGTGTATCAACTCTGCCTTCGCTGGTTCGGTCGCGAGCGTCTGGACGGAGTGATGACCACGGCCCAGGTGACGATCGCGGTGGCCGTGGTTCTGAGTGGGCAGCTCGTGCCTCGAATGACCCGACCCTTGCAGGGGAGGCCGGCTCTCCGAGCAGACGCCTGGTGGAT
>DATECU010000170.1:0-7286 GCA_035286745.1 Vicinamibacteria bacterium
CCCGCAGCTTCTCCTGTTCGGCGATCAAGCGGAGGTCGGCGGCGAGGTCCCGGGTCCCGATGACGTGGGTGCCCTTGAACATCATGTGCTCGAAGAAATGGGAGAGGCCGGTGATGCCGGGCCGCTCGTTCACCGAACCCACGTGAGCCACCCAGGCGGCGGCGATGCTGGGAGCGTCGTGGCGTTCCACCAGCAGCCACCTCATGCCGTTGGCCAGGGTGTGCTCCTGGACTTCGATCTGGGGCCCAAGCGCCGCCGGCCCGCTCGGTCCGCTGAGCACCAGAGCGAGCAGCATGAAGGACGGGGATGCCATGAAAGGGACTCCTTCGCGCCTACTGAATGCCTAACGCCTCCAGGCCGCGCTCGGTGAGATAGAAGAGCAAGACCCCCAGGAAGACCACCAGCGCCATGCGGATGCCCCGCTCCTCGTTGACCTCGGGCATCAGATCGGTGGCCCCCACGTACAGCGCCACCCCGGTGGAGATGGGGAGGGCGTAAGGCACGGCACCCGCGAAGCGGTGCATGCCCAGCACCCCGGCCAGGGTGGCGGCGGCCAGGATCACCGAGGCGTTGACGGCGCCCCGCTTGCCTCGGCCCGAGGCCAGGGCGATGGAGGCCACCGTGAAGCCTTCGGGGATCTTGTGCAAGGCCACCGCGAAGAAGACCAGAAGGCCCAGCGGCACCGAGACCAGGAAGCCGGAGGCGATCGAGACCCCATCGAAGAAGGTGTGGGTGGAAAGCCCGACCAGGGCCGAGAAGCCTACCGCCGGGTTCATCATCTCGTCCTGGTGGACCTCCTCGCCGAAGTGGAAGTGCGGGGCCACCGTGTGCTCGAAGAAGTGCACCAGGAAATAGCCGCCCAGGATCAGGAGCGGAGCCTGCGGCGAGAGCTTGAAGGACTCGGGGAGCATGCGCAGGAAGGTGGCGGCCAGCATGAAGCCGGCGCCCAAGGCCACGAAGTGCTTGAGGACCTCCTCGCTCCAGGACCGCCGCGAGACCACGATCAGCCCGCCCAGGACGTTGGCGGCGGCGGCGGCGGTGCCCAGGAGCAGGCTCCAGGCGAGCGGTGAAAGCATGGGGGCAGGGGACGATAGCACCGGGTCCCCTGGTGATTCAAGGTCCGGCGCCCCGTTTGACGCCCTCGGCCGGCGCGGATAACCTGGGCCCTCCGTGCGACTTCGACTGAAGCTCTTGGGAGCGGTTCTGGCGGTGTTGACAGAGGCGGCCGGCGCTCAGCAGGCTCCGCCGGCTCCGGATCCGGCACCGCCGCAGGCGCCTCCTATCGAGCGGCCGGAGTTTCGCGACGAAGCCATCGGCCCCGCCCCCGGGGCCGAGACGGTGAGCCTGGCCCAGGCCGTGGCTCTGGCCATGGGGGGCAACTACACCTTGCTTGGCGCGGCGGACCGACTCGAGCGAGCCCGGCTCCAACACGGGGACGCGCTGGCCCAGTTCTACCCCAAGCTCACGCCTAGCTACAGGCGCGCCTCCGACGAATCGAGCTTCGAGCTCGCCCTCTCCCAGAAGCTGCCGTGGACCGGCGGTTCGCTCAAGGGGTCGGCCGGCTTCGACCGGTTGCCGCAGGACCAAGTACCCCTTGACCGCGCGAGCGACCTGAGCCTCACCCTGACCCAGCCTCTGCTGCGAGGCCTGGGTCCAAGCGCCGCCTTCTTCGATCTTCGGAACAGCCGGCGGGCCAAGATCGCACAGCAGCGGGCTTTCGAGCTGCAAAAGCAGCGGCTGGTGATTCAGGTGGCCGAGGCATACTACGGGGTGCTGTTGCAGCGGGCGCTGCTCGGGGTGGCGCGGCAGAGCCTGAAGCGGAACCAGGCTCTGCTCACCGCTTCCGATGCGCGTCTCAAGGTAGGCCTGGTGAGCAAGCTCGATGTCTTCCGTGCCGAACTCCTGGCGGCCCAGGCTCGGGAGTCCGAGGTGGCGGCGCTCACCTCCTTGCAGAGCGCCATCGAGACCTTTCGCTCCCATCTCGGCCTGGCTCCCTCGGTGGACCTGGAACCGGAGGCGGGGGCCCTCCCCGATGATGTCGGGGATGACCAGGAGCCGCTGGAGGCCCTGGTTTCTCGCGCCATGACCCACAGGCTCGACCTGCAGGAGACCCGCGACCAGGTCGAGGACGCCCGGCGAACCGCTTCTCTGGCCCGGCAGGACCTTCTGCCTCAAGTCGACTTGTCCCTGGGTTATACACGCGCAGGCAGATCCTCGAGCTTCAGCGACGCCTGGAACCTGGCGGATCGACGCGTCAGCCTCTCCTTTTCCACCTCCTACCCCCTGGAGACCACGGCAACCCGGACCCGGGCCGCGCTGGCGGGCATCGACGTCGAGGTCAGCCGGCGCAACCTGCGGCAGAGAGAGCAGGAGGTGGAGGCCGAGGTGCGAGGCGCCGTGCGCAACCTGAAGCACATTCGCACCAGCGTGGACTTGCAGCGGCGCGCGGTGGAGGTGGCGGTGCAGCAGTACCGGCTGGCCCTGCTACGCTATGAGCGGGGGCTGGCCTCCAACTTCGACGTGGGCGAAGCCGAGGGCAACCTGGTGGCGGCCCGCAGCGCTCTCGCCTCCTTGCTCAAGAGCTACCAGGCGTCGCGGCTCGAGCTCGAGCGAGCCACCGGAACCTTGGACCCGGATCGGGAGTTCGCGCCGTGAGCACGACCGCCACCGTCCAGCGCGCCAGTCACCTCTTCGCCGGCCTGGCTCGCCGAATGCTGTCCGTGGTCTCCCTGCTGGCCCGTGCCCTGCGCGCGTTGTTTCGGCGCCGAACCTGGACCCCCCAGGGAGCCCGGGCGCTCCTGGCCCTGGCCGCCGAGAACAAGGCGCGGACGGCTCTGGCCGGCGCCCTGTTGCTGGCCGGGGCGCTCCTCATTCCCGTTATGCTCGCACCGGGTGTCCCCCCCGGCATTGCCCTGGCCGAGGTCCGCGAGGGGCCCTTCGAGGTCTCGATCGTGGAGGGTGGGGTGTTGCAGGCGCTCAAGTCGGTCACCTATTCCTCGCAGATCCAGAGCAACCAGGCCAAGGTCATCGCCATCGTGCCGGAGGGCAAGATGGTGCAGAAGGGCGATCTGCTGATCCTCTTCGACCAGGCGCCCTTCGAGGAGGAGATCCGGCGCAGCCAGGCGGCCCTGGCCCAGGCCCAGGCCGAACGGAGGCAAGCCCAGGAGGACTACAAGCTCCAGGCCATCCAGAACCAGGAGGAAATCGGCACCGGCCGCCAGAAGCTGGAGCGCAGCGTGCTGGAGCTGAAGGACGCCCAGGAGGGCAAGGGCCAGCTCAAGGAGGAGGAAGCAGCGGCGGCGGTGGCGGCCGCCGAACGGGAAGTGCAGAAGGCCAAGACCGCGCTCGAAGACCTGAAGCCGTTGCTCAGCGAGGGCTTCATCACCCGCCAGGAACTGGAGCGGGCGGAGCAGGCGCTGGCCAAGGCCGCTGAGGATGCGGAGCTGGCCAAGCGGCGGCACGATTCGCTGCTCCGCTTCACCCGGCCGCTGGAATTGGCCCAGGCCAAGTCCGAGGCTGCGCTCAGCAAGGAGAGCCTGAAGCAGCTTGAGATCTCCGCCGCCTACCGCCTGGAACAGAAGCGAGCCGCCATCGCCGGTGCCGACAGCCGCATCCAGGAAGCTTCCAGCAAGCTGGCGCTGGCTCAACAACAACTGGCTCGCACCGAGGTGCGCGCCGACGTACCCGGCATCGTGGTCTACCGCGACGTCTTCTTCGGCTCCGAGCAGCGCAAGCCCCAGGTGGGCGACCAGGTGTGGGCCAACCAGCCGCTCCTGATCCTGCCCGACATCTCGAAGATGGTGGTGGAGACCAAGATCCGAGAGACCGACATCCACAAGGTGGAGAAGAACCAGCGGGTCAAGATCCGGGTCCAGGCCTACCCCGAGCTGGTCCTCACCGGCCAGGTCACGCTGGTGGGCAGCCTGGCCCAGGAGGAGCGGGAGCGGCGGGGCAGCAAGTTCTTCGGGGTCACCATCCAGGTCAAGGAATCGGAGCCGAGGCTGCGGCCCGGCATGACGGCTCGGGTGGAGATCCACGTGGAAGAGCGGGCCCGTGCCGTCTTCGTTCCGTTAGATGCGGTGTTCGAACGCGAGGGGCAGGACCTCTGCTACGTGACCGAGGGACGCGGCTTTCGGGCCCAAGCCGTGGTGCTGGGGCCTTCCAATCAGGACTTCGTGGTGGTGGAGAAGGGCCTCCGTCGCGGGGAGCGGGTCGCCCTCCGGGATCCGCTGGCCCCGCCCAGCGATCCGGGCTCGGTGGGCTCGTCGCGGTGAGGACGTGAGGTCGTGAGGGCGGGCCCGGGCAGTCGGGAACCTCTCCGGCTGGGCTAGAATGCCCTCGCCCTCCGCCACGACATGATGCTGTGACTACCCGCGCTTTCCCCTGCCCCACCTGCGGCCAGCCGGTGTTGCCGTCGGTGGGCGAGTGTCTCTACTGCACGGCGTCCCCCGCGCCGGAGGTGGTCGCTGCACCGCCGCCGGACCCGGCGCCGCCGCCCGTTCCCCTGGCGCCCCCGCCCTCCCCCATGCCGGAGGTGGCCGCTCCACCTCCGCTGCCGGACCCGGCGTCGCTGCCCATTCCCCTTCCTCAGCCCGCCCCCGCTGCCGCGCCCGAGGTCAGCCCGGCGGAACGCGCTTTCGGCTTGCTGTTGTTCGAGGCCGAGGAGAGCCTGGCCCGGGGTCAGGGGGACCGGGCGCTGGTGCTGGCCTCCCGAGCCGTCAAGGACCGGCCCGACAGCATAACCGCCCGGGCGGTCTTCGAGCGGGCCCGGCGCGACCTCCTGAAGGGCCGCCGGCGCGACCGCCTGGAGGCCCGGGTGCGCGAGGCTCAGGGCTTGCTGGAGCGGGGAGAGCACGACGGCGCCGAACGCATCGTGACCTCGGCCCTGAAGCTGATCCCCGACCACCCGATGGCGCTCCGCCTCTTCAGCCGGCTCAAGGAGCGCCGCCTGGGCCTGGGCACCGCCGAAGCCGAGGCCGAACGCGAGCTGGAGAGGCTGGCTCGGGAGCGGGCCATTCAGGCGCTGGCGGTGGCGCGCGGGCACCTCAAGGCCGGCCGCCAACGCACCGCCGTTCTCACCCTGCGCAAGGGCCTGCGCCTGGCCCCCGACCATCCCGAGCTTCTGGCCATGCTGGCCGAGCTGCAAAGCGCCTGGGACAAGATCGAGGCCGAGGCCGCGCGCCGCCGGGCGCTCCACGCTCAGGTGCGCCTGGGGACCGATCTCTTGGGTCGCGGCCAGATCGACGAGAGCCTGCGCATCCTGCGGGCGGTCCTGGTCGAGGATCCGGGCAACCCCCGGGCCCAGGCCGCGATTCAGGAGGTCCGGCAGCAGTGGCTGCGCCGCAGCGACTTCGTGTTGGTGCCGGCGAGCACGCCGCCGCCCGCGCCCCCGCCTTCACCGCACCCGCCGCCCGTGGCCCCACCACGCGTGACACCGCCCGATGCCCCCGTCCTGCGGCGGGAGCCCCTGGTTCCGGCCGCCACGCCGTCGACTGTCGCCTCCGAGGTGCTGTTGCCCAGGACCCGTCGCCAGAGCACCCCCTGGGGGCTTATCTTCGGCGCCGCCGGCCTGGTCTTCCTGGTCCTGCTGTTCGCCACCACCCGCAGCGTTCCCCCGCCGCCTAGCGCACGCCCAGCCTCCCCCAGCCTCCCCCCGGCAGCCCTCCCTCCCACCACCACCGAGCCACCGGGGCCGCTCACCGATCTGGTCCCCGAACTGCGCCAGGTGATCGAGAACACGCTCGCCGCCTACGCCAAGGCCCTGGAGTCCCAGGACACCGCGGCGCTGGCCCAGGCAAGACCCGATCTCACGCCCGCCGAACGCGAAGAGCTGCTGGCGCCCCTTCGCGGTGCGCTCAACGTGGCCACCGACCTCAGGGTCCTCGACATCATCCAGGAAGGGAAGACGGTGGTGGTGCCGGTGCTGGTGACCCAGGTGGTGGTGGGCGGACGAGGCCGCCAGCGGCCGCCGGTGGAGGAGACCCTGCGCTTCGAATGGCGGAGCGGGGTGTGGCTGCTGCGCCAGAACCGATGACCGCCGGCCCGCCGCTCCTCGACCTGCGCCGCGCCAGCAAGGTCTACCGGCGAGGCGAGAGCGAGGTGGTGGCGCTCGACCAGGTGTCGCTCCAGGTCGCCCACGGCGATTCGTTAGCCGTGGTGGGCCCCTCCGGCTCGGGCAAGTCGACCCTGCTCGGCATCTTGGGCTGCCTCGATCGGCCCAGCGGGGGCGAGTACCTGCTGGGGGGGACCCCGGTGGCGGCCCTCGACGACCGGGCGCTCTCCCGCATCCGCAACCGCACCATCGGCTTCGTGTTCCAGTCCTTCCATCTGATTCCCCAGCTCTCGGTGCTGGAGAACGTGGAGACGCCGCTCCTCTATGGGTCGTTCTCCGCCGACGAATGGCGTCCCCGAGCCCTGGCCTGCCTCGAGCGGGTGGGCCTCTCTCATCGGGCCGAGCACCGGCCCTCAGAGCTTTCGGGGGGGGAAGCCCAGCGCGCCGCGCTGGCCCGTGCCCTGGTGACCGAGCCCCGGGTGCTGCTGGCCGACGAGCCGACCGGCAACCTGGACTCGGTCAAGGGCGGCGAGATCACCCGCTTGCTTCTGGAACTGAACGCCGAGGGCCGCACCCTGATTCTGGTCACGCATAACGAGTCTATGGCAAGCCGCATGCGGCGGGTGATGGCGCTGGCGGACGGGCGGGTGGCCGGCTGATGTCGCCCCGGGTGCTGCTCCGCCTGGGCCTGCGCGGCCTGCTGCTGCACAAGCTCCGCTCCACCCTCTCCATCCTGGGCATCGTCTTCGGGGTGGCGGCGGTGGTCGCCATGTCTTCGGTCGGCGAGGGCGCACGGCGCGAGGCGATGGCCCAGATCGGGGCCCTGGGCATCGACAGCGTGACCCTGCGGGCTCGCCCCCAGGATTCGCCGCAGGCCCCAGGCCTCAGGTTGCGCGACGCCGAGGCGGTCGAGCGAGTGGTGCCGCACCTGCTGGCGGTGGCCCCGGTCAGGCAGACCTCGACCGAAGCCGAGGCCGGGTCCCGGGTCACCCCGGCCCTCCTGGTGGGAACCACCGCCGCCTACCGCGAGGCCGCGCAGCTCAGCCTGGCGGCCGGCCGCTTCCTGAGCCTGCTGGATCTCCGAGACGCCAAACGGGTGACCGTGCTGGGAGCCGCGCTGGCCCGTGAGCTTTATCCGTTCGGCGACGGCCTGGGTGCCGCGGTCCGGGTGGGCGGGGACTGGTTCCAGGTGGTGGGCATCCTGGAGGCCCGGGCCCGGCCCGGGGGCAAGGCC
>DATECU010000171.1:0-8501 GCA_035286745.1 Vicinamibacteria bacterium
GGCCGGTGCGCACATAGCGAACCGCGACGCCCTCCAGGGACTCGATCCGGGGCACCAGGCCCTGAGCCGCCATCCAACTGCCGGTGGGTCCCGGGGGCGCTTCCGGCCACAGGAAGAGGCCAAGCCCGGCCAGCAGGAAGACCAGCAGGGCCAGGCCCCATCGACGGCGGCGGCGGGGTTGCCGACTGCCGACTGCCGACCGCTGATCGCTGCCACTCATCGCTACGTGCCCATCAGCCTTCGTATCTCCGGCAAGGCCTCGCGGGCGGCCTGGTCGCCGGCCGCCGCGAACTGGGGGATCCGCTGCGGTCGCATCCAGCCCGATTCGCCGATCGGCGGCGCGATCAGCAGGTCGGCCCCGGCCAGCTCGCCGCGGGTGCGGCCGCGGACCATGGTGAGGCCGGCCCGCAGAGCGAGCGCCACAAACGAGTTGGCGGCCGGCCAGCGACCGCCTGCGTTGCAGTCGACCGCCACCACCACCCCCGACTCCCCGGCCATCTCGCGCGCCCGCCGGACCGGAACCACCTCCGCCAGCCCGCCATCCACCAGACGGCGGTCCCCGATCACCATGGGCGGAAAGAAGCCCGGGAAGCTGCACGAGGCACGGACCGCATCGCGCAGGTTGCCCTGGCTGAAGGCGACCGCCTCGCCGGTCTCCAGGTCGCTCGCCACCACCACCAGGGGGACCCGGAGCGCCTCGAAGCTCTCGGCGGGCAGGGTCTCGTCGATCAATGCACCTAACTTGCTCCCGGAAAGCAGCCCGCCGCCCCAGCCGCGAACCCACATCCAGGGGTGCAGGCGAGAGCCCTTCTCCACCAGCTCGTCGAGATCGGCCCCCCCGGCCCAGGCCGCCGCCACCAGGGCTCCCCCGCTCACTCCCGCCAGCCCCGCCACCGGCACCCCGGCCCGCTCCAGGGTCCTGAGCACCCCGGCGTGGGCCGCCGCGTGGGCCCCGCCCCCGGAGAGTGCGAGGAAGAGCGGTCTCACGAGGCGTGAATCTCCTGCAAGCTCACCAGGTCGAGGGCCTTCTCGCGCAAAGCCCGAATCGCCTGCACGGTGGCGGCGGCGGCGGTCAGGGTGGTCACCACGAAGACTCCGTGCAGGGTCGCGCTCTTGCGGATGGCACCGTCGTCGTAGAACGATTCCTTGCCCAGCGGAGTGTTGAAGATGATGTCGATCTTGCCGCTTTTGATCAGGTCCACGCAGTTGGGCCGGCCCTCGTTCACCTTGTACACCGCCTCGGCCTCCACCCCCTGTGCGTTCAGGAAGTCGGCGGTGCCCCGGGTGGCCAGGATCCTGAAGCCCAACTCGCGAAGCGCCTGAGCCTGGGGCAGCACGCCTCGCTTGTCGAAGTCGTTCACGCTGATGAAGACGGTGCCCGAGCTGGGGATGTTGAACCCGGCCGCCGCTTGGGCCTTGGCGAAGGCGATCCCGAAGTCCTTGGAGATCCCCATCACCTCGCCGGTGGACTTCATCTCCGGCCCCAGCACGATGTCGACGCCCGGGAACTTGATGAAGGGGAAGACCGACTCCTTGACGAAGAAGCGGTCGACCTCGAGATCCTCGGTCAGGCCCTGTGCCGCCAGGCTCTGGCCCGCCATCACCCGAGCCGCCACCTTGGCCAGGGGCACCCCGGTGGCCTTGCTGACGAAGGGGGTGGTGCGCGACGCCCGCGGGTTCACCTCCAGCACATAAACCACATCGTCCTTGATGGCGTACTGCACGTTCATCAGTCCCCGTACCTCGAGTGCGAGTCCCAGGCGCCGGGTGTAGTCCCTGATGGTGACCAGGTGCTGCGGGGCCACCTTGTAGGTGGGCAGCACCATGGCCGAGTCGCCGCTGTGGATGCCGGCCTCTTCGATGTGCTGCAGGATGCCGCCGATCATCACCCGCTCGCCGTCGCCAATCGCGTCCACATCGACCTCAAAGGCGTCCTCCAGGAAGCGGTCGATCAGGACCGGGTGCTGGGGTGAGGCGTCCACCGCCTCGCGCACATAGCCTTCGAGGTGGGCGGAGTCGTAGACGATGGCCATGGCCCGTCCGCCCAGCACATAGGAGGGCCTCACCAGGACCGGGTAGCCGATGCGCTCGGCGACCTCTTTGGCCTCGGGAAGCGAGGTGGCGGTCCCGCTCTCGGGCTGCCGGATGCCCAACTGGTGGAGCAAGGCGCTGAAGCGTTTCCGGTCCTCGGCCAGATCGATGGCGTCGGGGCTGGTGCCCAGGATGGGCACCCCGGCGGCTTGCAAGGGAAGCGCCAAACGCAGGGGGGTCTGGCCCCCGAACTGGATGACCACACCCTGGGGCTTCTCCACCTCCACGATGTTCATCACATCCTCGAAGGTGAGCGGCTCGAAGTACAACCGGTCGGAGGTGTCGTAGTCGGTCGACACCGTCTCCGGATTGCAGTTGACCATGATGGTCTCGTAGCCGAGCTCCTTGAAGGCGAAGGACGCGTGGCAGCAACAGTAGTCGAACTCGATCCCCTGGCCGATGCGGTTGGGGCCGCTGCCCAGGATCATGATCTTCTTCCGCTCCGTGGGTGCTGCTTCGCACTCCGACTCGTAGGTCGAGTAGAGGTAGGGTGTGAAGGACTCGAACTCGGCGGCGCAGGTGTCGACCCGCTTGAAGACCGGCCGGATTCCCACCGCCAGCCGGTGCCGCCGCAGCTCCAGTTCGCCCACACCGGCCAACTGAGCCAGCCGCGGATCCGAGAAGCCCATGCGTTTGGCTTGGCGCAGGAGGTCCGGGGATATCCGGGTGATTTCCCCGGGGGCCGACGCCTGCTCGGCGAGTTCCCGCTCCAGGTTGACGATCTGCTGGATCTGGTCCAGGAACCAGGGATCGATTCCGGTCATGCGGTAGACCTCCGCATGGGACCAGCCGAGATCGAGGGCGCGCTTGACGTAGAAGATGCGATCGGGATCGGGAGTGAGCAGCTTCTCCTTCACCCGGGCGTCGTCGAGATCGCTCCTGGAGAAGCCCGAGGCCCCGATCTCCAGGCCGCGCAAGCCCTTCTGGAGCGCCTCCTTGAAGGTGCGGCCGATCGCCATCACCTCACCCACAGATTTCATCTGGGTGCCCAGGGTGGGGTTCGCACCTCGGAACTTCTCGAAGGCCCAGCGCGGGATCTTCACCACCACGTAGTCGATCACCGGCTCGAAGCACGCCGGGGTGACTTTGGTGATGTCGTTCTGGATCTCGTCCAGCCGGTAGCCGATGGCGAGCAGGGCCGCGATCTTGGCGATGGGGAAACCGGTGGCCTTGCTGGCCAGCGCCGAGGACCGCGACACCCGGGGGTTCATCTCGATGACGGTCATGCGGCCGCTCTTGGGGTCCACCGCGAACTGGATGTTGGAGCCGCCGGTCTCCACCCCCACCTCGCGGATCACCGCCCGAGCCGCGTTGCGCATGGTCTGGTACTCGCGATCGGTCAGCGTCTGGGCGGGGGCCACCGTCACCGAGTCGCCGGTGTGGATGCCCATGGGATCGAAGTTCTCGATGGAGCAGATGACCACGAAGTTATCGGCCCCGTCCCGCATCACCTCGAGCTCGTATTCCTTCCAGCCCAGCACCGACTCCTCGATCAGGATCTCGTGCACCGGCGACAGGTCGAGACCGCGGGACACGGTCTCCTCGAACTCGTCGACGTTGAAGGCGATGCCGCCGCCGCTCCCCCCTAACGTGAAGGAGGGTCGGATCACCGCCGGCAGGCCGGTCAGCTCCAGCACCTTACGGGCCTCGGCCGTGGTCTTGGCGAAGCCGCTCTTGGGTGTCTCCAGGCCGATCCGGGTCATCGCCTCCTTGAACAGGCGCCGGTCCTCGCCAATCTCTACCGCTTGCCGGGAGGCGCCGATCAGGCGCACTCCCAGCCGATCGAGCACCCCACGCCGAGACAGCTCCACCGCCAGGTTCAGGGCCGTCTGGCCGCCGACGGTGGGCAGCAGCCCGTCGGGACGCTCGCGCTGGAGGATCTTCTCCAGCACCTCGGGCGTCAGGGGCTCGACGTAGGTGCGGTCGGCGTACTCGGGGTCGGTCATGATGGTGGCCGGGTTGGAGTTGACCAGGGAGACGCGGATGCCCTGCTGCCGGAGCACCTTGACCGCCTGGGTGCCCGAGTAGTCGAACTCGCAAGCCTGCCCGATGACGATGGGCCCGGAGCCGATGACCAGGATCGATTTCAAGGAGGGGTCTTTGGGCATCTCAGATCACCGGCTCCAACCAGAAGAAACCAGCCGTTCTCGTCCTCTGTGTCTCTCGTGTCTCTGTGGTTGCATTTGCGTTAGGGGTTACGGTGGGTCGTCATCAGGGCCACGAACTCCGCGAACAGGTAGTGGCTGTCGTGGGGACCGGGGCTGGCCTCCGGATGGTACTGCACCGAGATCACGGGCAAGTCGCGATGCCGGAAGCCCTCGACGGTGCCGTCGTTCAGGTTCAGATGGGTGAGCACGAACTCCGGCCGATCGAAGAGCCCCGGATCCACCGAGAAGCCGTGGTTCTGCGAGGTAACCTCCACTTGGCCGGTCGCCAGGTTCTTGACCGGATGGTTGGCCCCCCGGTGGCCGAACTTGAGCTTGAAGGTCTTGCCGCCGCAAGCCAGACCCAAGATCTGATGGCCCAGACAGATCCCGAACAAGGGAACCCGCTCGGCCATGATCTCCCGAGCCGCCTCGACCGCGTAGGTGCACGGCTCGGGATCGCCGGGACCGTTGGAGAGGAAGACCCCGTGGGGGCGCTCGGCGAGGACCTCGGAAGCGGGCGTGGTGGCCGGCACCACACTCACGTCGCAACCGGTCGCCGCCAGCATGCGGAGGATGTTCTGCTTCATGCCGAAGTCGTAGGCCACCACCCGAAGCTGCTGGCCGTTCGGGGTTCCGCTCGGACAGCGATAGGTGCGGGCACAGGTCACCTCGCGCGCCAGATCGAGACCCACCATGGAGCGAGAGGCCTTGGCCTTGGCCACCAGGCGATCGCGATCGTACTCGCGGGTCGAGATCACGCCGCGTTGGGCGCCCTGGGTACGGATGTGCCGGGTGAGGGCCCTGGTGTCGATCTCGCTGATGCCCACCACTCCCGCCTGGTCGAGGTAGTCGGAGAGCGGGCCCGAGGCGCGCCAGGAGGAGGGGACATTGGCCACCTCCCGCACCACGAAGCCCGCCACCTGTGGCCGCGCCGATTCGACGTCCTCGCGGTTCACGCCGTAGTTGCCGATGTGAGGGTAGGTCATGGTCACGATCTGGCCGGCGTAGGAGGGGTCGGTGAGCACCTCCTGATAGCCGCAGAGGGCGGTGTTGAAGACCACCTCGCCGGTGGTCTCCCCGGCCCGGCCGAACGATCGTCCCTCGAACACAAGACCGTCTTCGAGGACCAGGACGGCCCTCACGCCACTTGCCATTCTCGGCTCCTGCTCAGCGGATGAGGCCGCTCTTGGAGATCGGCCAGAATCGGAAGAACGCCTTGCCGTAGATGTACTTCTCGGGAACCTCGCCCCAGCTCCGACTGTCGTTGCTGGCGTTTCTGTGGTCTCCCAAGACGTAGTAGTAGCCCTGGCCCACCTCGAAGGGAGGTACCGTGGCGTCGTCGCGGTACTGAGGCCGCAGGAAGCTCTCCGCCACCGGCTGGCCGTTCACGTGCAGTAGGCCGCGACGCAGCTCCACGGTGTCCCCGGGCAGCCCCACCACGCGTTTGATGTAGGAGACGCTGGGGTCCCGCGGGAACCAGAACACCACCACGTCGCCCCGCTCGATGGGGTGAAAGCGGTAGACGAACTTGTTCACGATGATCCGCTCGCCGTCCTCCAGCAGCGGCAGCATGCTGGTCCCCTGAACCCGGAAGGCCTGGGCCACGAAGGTGATGAGAAAGAAACAGAAGAGCACGGCGACGGAGAGGTCGTGCAGCAGCTCCCACAGGGCGCGCCAGACGGCCTTGGCTCCCGCCCGGGGAGCCGGCAGGGCCACCGATTCGGAGGCCGTGGATTCGAGAGGTGCGGGTTCCAGTGCCTAACCTTTCTCCTGCCGGACCACCCGGGTGGCGGCAATGCGGTCGTGGAGGGCTCCCCCTTCGAAAGCCCCCATCAGGAAGCCGATGCCGAAGAAGCCCGCGGAGATGAGGTAGCCCAGAAAACGCAAGGTCGCCCTTCCCAGACCAATGGGCGTGATGCCCTCGAGCGTCTCCACCCGCAGGCCGAGCAGCCGCTTTCCCAGGGTGGCGCCCTTGGCTCCCCAGAAGTAGATGAAGTAGGTCGAGGCGGCGGCGGTGACCAGGGGCAGCAGGGCCAGGGTGAGCAGGATGGCGACGAACGATGGGTTCTCGGTGGCGAAGTTGCGGCTCCGCCAGTAGAGCACTGCCGGGGTCAGCAGGGCGGCGGCGAACAGGCTCACCAGCACGCCGTCGAGAGCCGCGGCGGCGGCACGCCGGCCCAGGCCGGCGGCGGGTGAGGCCGCGTTCGGCGCGGGCCGGTTCTCCCCACTGTCCGCCAGGTGCGGTTGCCGGCGAGGGCCGCGGGCGGGGATCGGCAGCGGCCGCTCGGGCAGCGCCGGCGGCGGAGCCGGGCGTGGCAACGGCTCGACCGCGGCCCGGCCGACGGGCGACGTCTCCGGGATGGGCTCCAGGTGGGCCGACGGCACCTCGATCATCGACGCCGCACCGGGAGCCGGCCGGTCGCCGGCCGGCTCGCCGCCCGGTTCGGCGTCTTCGGTGTCGGGTTCTTCGCTCCCAAGGTCTCCGCCCAGTGGCCGCTCGCGGGTGACCTCCGGGGGGCTTGCCGCGCCTTCGAGGTCGCGGCCGCAGCCGCTGCAGAAGCTGGCCGGCAGCAGCACGGCGGTGCCGCAGGCCACGCACAGCAAGGCGGAGGGGCCGGCGGGTGCCAGCCCGGCGCCGCACTGGCGGCAGAAGGCATCGCCCTTGCGGTAGTCGGCCTGGCACGACGGGCACAGCAGGCGGGGCGCCGACGGGTGATGCACGACCTTGCCCGACCCCTCGATCAGCGGGTCCTCCCGGAACAGCAGGCGCGCGGTGCCGATGGCCACCAGATCTCCGTCGTGCAGGCCGCACTCGCTCACCCGATCCCCGTTCACCAGGGAGCCGTTCGAGGAGTTGCAGTCCCTGAGGAAGTACTGGCTGCCTCGGCACTCGATGACGGCGTGGCGTCGGGAGACCATGGCGTCGGGGAGCACCACGTCGTTGCTGGGGTCGCGCCCGATGGACAGCAGCATCCGGCCCAGCGCGACCTCCCGCCGCGCCGACGACGTGGGGTTCACGATCAGCTTCGCCATGGCTTTCGCCAAACTAGCGCCCTTCCGTCGTGAGACGGGCAAACCTCTCGCCCTTGGGACCGGCCTCCCTCGGCCGCGCAGAAGCCACGCCGGTCAAAGCCACCGCCGCACTACATGAAGGTCAGCTTGGACGTCATGCGCACCTTGACCTTCACGCCTTTCTTGCTGCCCGGTGTGTACTTCCAAGCCTTGACCGAGGCGAGGAGGGCCTCGTCGAGCGTCTTGCCGCCCGACTCGACGATCTTGACGTCCGAGACCTCCCCGGTGTCGGTGACCGTGAAGCTGACGACCACCGAGACCTTCTCCCCCGATCTTATCCTGGGGGCGTCGCTGGGGTAGGCGGGGGTGCTGCCCGAGAGCTTCTTGGGAAGCGCGTCGACTTCGTTAGGCAAATAGACCTTGTTGGGGTCGACGGTGTCCTTCGGCTCCGGGGTGGGAGTGGCCTTGGGCAGAGCCTTGAGGGTGGCCTCCAGGCTCGCCTTCTTGCCCGCCTGCACGGTGGCGTCGTGGACCCAGGGCTCGTAGCCCTCGCGCATCACCTGCACCCGATAGACACCGGGCCGCACGGCTCGATTGCGATAGGGGGTCTGGCCGGCCGGAGCACCGTTGAGCGACACCGCGGCTCCGCTGGGGACCGAGACGACATCCAGGGAGCCGGTGACCGGGGCGGCGCGGGCGAGGGTGAGGCTGACCCCCGCCTGCGGGGCCTCGGGTGTGAGGTTCACGCTTTGGGTCGCCGCCTCGTAGCCCCGCATCTCCACCTTGACCTCGTGCGGCCCGAGCGGAAGGTCGGCCAGATCCAGCGGGGCGGCGCCCTTGGCCACGCCGTCCAGGCTCACCGCGGCGCCGGCCGGCGTGCTCTCCACGTGCAGCGATCCGCTGGTCACCACTGGCGGAGTGGTGGTCGGCTCGGACGTTGGGGCGGTCACCGGTACCGTGGGGGGAGGTGGTGTGGGCTCGACGCCGCCTCGATGGCGCAGGAAGTAGAACAGTCCCGCGGCCAGCCCCAGCACCAGGACCAGGCCGCCGCCCAAGAGCAGGAGGATGGGCGCGGCCTTCTTCTTGCCGGAAGCGTCAACGGCCGCCGGGGAGGGCTCGCTTCGCGGCAGCGGCCCGGTGATGGGAAGCGAGGCGGCCGCCGGCCGGCGGGGCAGCTCCGCCTTCGGCATCAGCACCGTCCCCTCGGCCGGCAACGGCGGCACGGCTGCCGCCATCAGAACCGTGCCCTCG
>DATECU010000172.1:0-23210 GCA_035286745.1 Vicinamibacteria bacterium
TCTCGTCCTCAGTTTGGGGGGGCTGGGCCTGCTGGTGGGAAGCGCTCTGTTCGGCCGCCAGGAGCGCGGCGCCGAGCCAGCCGCCGTGGAGGCGCCGGCCACCGGCCCGCGTTGGGGCGGTGTGATTCCCGGCCTGCTGCTGGTCAGCTTGGCGGCCGCGCGGTTTCTGGTGCGCTGAAGCCCCGCGCTGGCATCGAGATGCCGGTCCGCGCTCGGAAAGGCCCGGGGGCAGCTGTCAGCACACAGCCGTCAGCGCTCAGCAACGGCAGCACCCACAGTGCGAACGGGTTCCCTCTCCACAGCCTCGGATGCCATCCGTCGCTGACCGCTGAGTGCTGATCGCTGATCGCCAGGTTCCGATCGCTGTCCCCAGCACTTCGCCTTACGTTCTTGGTGTCCTTTGTGTCTTTGTGGTGAATCCGTTCGTTGCGGCCGGCGCTCCGTGCCTCTTGGGGTGCATCCGTCGCTAGGTCCCCATCTCTGCGACGATGGCCTCGGCGGCGGCGGCGGGATCGGGCGCTTCGAGGATGGGCCGGCCCACCACCAGGTAGTCGGCGCCGCCGGCCAGGGCGGCGCGAGGCGTGGCCGCCCGGGCCTGGTCGCCCCGGGCCGAGCCGGCAGGCCGAATCCCCGGAGTCACGATCACGAAGTCCCTCCCGCAGGCCTCGCGGATCAGCGCGACCTCATGGGGTGAAGCCACCACGCCGTCGACTCCGGCCGCCTGGGCCAGCAAAGCCAGCCGCCGCACGGACGCCGGCAGGGTGCCGGCGATGCCCAGCTCGCCTAGCGAATCTTCGCCATGGCTTGTGAGGACGGTGATGGCCAAGAGGCGGGTGGCCATGGCGGGCAGGGCCCCCACCGCCGCCTCCAGCATGGCCCTGCCGCCCAGGGCGTGGACGTCGAGCAGCGATACCCCCAAGCGAGCGGCGGCGGCCACCGCGCTCCCGACGGTGTTGGGGATGTCGTGGTACTTGAGGTCCAGGAAGACCTTCTGCCCGCCGTCCACCACCTCCTGCACGAAGTCGGGACCGGCGGCGGTGAAGAGCTGGCTGCCCACCTTGAACATGCCCACCCGGCCCCGGAGCCGCTTCACCAGCTCGCCGGCCTCGCCTGCAGAGGGCACGTCTAACGCCACGATCAGACGCTCGCGTGGGTTCATGGCGGCTGCTGTCTCCCGGGGAGCCCCGGGTATTCGAGGCTGCCCACAACCTGGTTGATGTCGGTGAAACGGTGGCGGTGGAGGTAGTCCTCCAGGCCGGCCAGGATCTTGCCGTGGACGCCGGGATCGGCGAAGTTGGCGGTGCCCACCTGGAAAGCCCGGCAGCCGACGATCAGGAACTCCAGCGCGTCTTCGGCGCTGGCGATGCCGCCGATGCCGATCACCGGGATCTTGACCGCGCGGGCCGCCTGCCAGGCCAGGCGCACCGCCAGCGGGCGGATGGCGGGGCCGGACAGACCGCCGGTGCCGAAGGCCAGCTTGGGCCGGCGTCGCTCCACGTCCACCGAGAGCGCGAGCACGGTGTTGACGCAAGAGAGGGCATCGGCACCTGCCTCTTCGCAGGCGCGGGCGAAAACCGTGATGTCGGTAACGTTAGGCGAGAGCTTGGGAATGACCGGCAGCCGGGTCGCCTCCCTGACCGCTCGCACCACCTGGTGAGTCATGCCGGGGTCGCTGCCGAAGGCCAGACCGCCCTTCTTGACGTTGGGGCAGGAGATGTTGATCTCCAGGCCGGCCACGCCGGGGACGGCGCCGAGCACCCGGGCCACCTCGGCGTACTCGTCCACGCTGTCGCCGCAGACGTTCACCAGGATCGCGGTGTCGTGAGCGGACAGTCGTGGCAGCAGCTCGCGGACGAAGGCGTGAACTCCCACCCCCTGCAAGCCGATGGCGTTGAGCAGCCCGGAGGGTGTCTCCACGATGCGGGGCACCTCGTTGCCGCCGCGCGGCGTCAGGTACAACCCCTTGGTGACGATGCCTCCGAGGCTGGCCAGATCGACGAAAGCCGCGGACTCGACGCCGTAGCCGAAGGTCCCGGACGCGACCAGCAGGGGGTTCTTGAGCCTGAGGCCGGCCCCGATCTCGACCCCGAGGTTCATGGCCGGGCCTCCCACACCACCTCCCGGGAATCGAAGACCGGGCCCTCGGTGCAGGCGCAGCGCCACGCCGGGCTCGCCTCGCCGGGGCGCTGGATGCGCACGACGCAGCCGAGACAAGTGCCCATGCCGCAACCCATCCAGGGGTCGAGGCTGACCTGAGCCGGGCAACCCCGCTCCTGAGCCAGGCGTGCCACCGCCCGCAACATGGGGTGCGGTCCGCAGGCGTAGAAGGCCGCCGGCCGGTGCGTCTCTTCGAGATAGGCTTCGACCGCGCCGGTCACCAGGCCCTTCGCGCCCAGGCTCCCGTCGTCGGTGGCGGGTGTCAAGGGAACGCCCAACGCGTCAAACGGCTCACCGAGAACCAGGTCGGCGGCGGTGCGGCCGCCGTAAAACACACGAGGCTTTTGGCCCTGGGCCCGCAACTCCTCGCTGAACAGGTGAAAGGGGGCGATGCCAAAGCCGCCGGCGATCAGCAGCGGCTCGCGTCCCGCGGGCGGTGGGCTGAAGGGCCGGCCTAAAGGGCCGAGACAGGCCGCCATCTCACCTACCGTGAGCTGGGCCAGGGCCCGGCTGCCGGGGCCCACGGTCTTCAGGAATACCGAGAAGGTCCCGGCCTCGCGATCCACGGTCATGATCGAGAAGGGCCGCCGGAGCAACGGTGCCAGCGCGGCCTCGGCCTTGAGCATGACGAACTGCCCGGCGCGCGCCTCGGCGGCCACCGGGGGATGGCGAAACTCCAGCACCGCGTAGGGCCCGGGCAGGTCCTTGCGCGCCACCAGGGGCGCCGCCAGGTTCATCGGCACGCAGCGGATGATAAGCGATTCGCGGCGGTCTCCGTATAATCGCAGGTCACGCCATGATCTCACGCACCCTGGCGAGCGCGGCCCTGGCCGGCCTCCTGTTCGCCCTCGACTTCGTCGTCCTGGTCCTCTTTCTGAACCCCGATTTCTCCCTCGGCCGCGACGGGCTTCCCGTGCTCACCCGGCTGCTGCTGCCCTACTGGGCCATCGGCTTTCTCGGCCTGGCGGTCGCCGCCCTGCTCGCCCTCCTGGGCCGCCCGAGTCGCCGGCCGCGGTCCATCGTGGAGGGGCTACCGTTCTTCGCCAGCCTGAGCTTCCTGTCCCTGGTCGCCTCGGCGGCTCTCTTCTGGTTCAACCTCTGGAGTTACCGCTTCTCGGTCCCCCACGAGTTCCTGCGCGCGCTGGCTCTGTCCAGCGTCACGGTGTCGGTGGCTCCCTTGCTGCTGCTGGCGGTGGGCGTCGATGCGCTCTTGTTCCCCCGCCGGACCCGTGGCCCCGGATCCGCCATCGCCGTCTTGGCGGTGGCCTCGGCGGTGGTGGTGCCCTTGGCGCTCCGGCCGGTTCCCCTCCCGCCGCCTCCGGCGGTGCCGGTGGCCCTGGAGCCGATCCTGCCCCTCCGCCGCATAACGTTACTGGGCGTCGATGGCCTGGGCCCCAAGCAGATCCGCGAGCTGATCGCCCGCGGTCACGCTCCCGAGCTGGCGCAGATGTTCCGTCACGGGGGCTTCGGGCCTCTGGCCACCTTGCGGCCCACCGAGGGCCCGCCGCTATGGACCACCGTCTTCACCGGCCAGCTCCCGCGGGAACACGGCGTCAAGAGCTTCGCCCGCTACCGCCTGGGGGCGAGCGGCACCGTCTTCGACGTGCTTCCGAAAGGGGCGCTGATCGGCCTTCTGGAGAAGGCGGGCGTTGTGTCCACCACCCCGGTCACCTCGGGGGACCGCAAGCGCCGGGCCCTGTGGAACGCCCTCAACGCGTTTGGTGTCGACGCCGGCGTGGTCCGCTTCTGGGGCACCTACCCACCGGAACCGCTCGGCGGCTTCATGCTCTCCCACTTCTTTCACCTGCTGGCGACCGACCCGGCGCGGGCCGCCAGCACCCTGCATCCCCCCGACCTGCTGCCCGAGGTGCGGGCCAAGCTGGTGCGGCCCGCCGACCTGGATCGCGCCCGCCTCTCCGAGTTCGCCGATCTCTCGGTGGAAGTGGCCAAGGACACGGCCCCGGTGGAGCGCGACCTGCTGGAGCGAGCCCTGGCGCCCGATCTCACCTACCACCGAGCCGGGGCGGTGCTGCGCGCCGCCTACGATCCACCCTTCTTCGCCGCCTCCTATTACGGCCTGGACGTGCTGGGACACAGCTTCACCCGCTATGCGAAGCCGGACCAGTTCGGAGACGTGCGGCCGGAGGAGGTGCGCCGGTACGGGGCGCTACTCGACCGCTATGCGGCGTTCCTGAGCCGTCTGCTGGGGGAGGCTGCGCGCGGGGCCAACCCGCAGAAGGGGAGCGGGCAGCCCCGGCCGGGCGAGATCCTGATCCTGGTCTCCACCTACGGGATGGAACCGATCCCGCTGAGGCGGCGCATCCTGGAGGCGCTTTTGGGCGACCCCACGCTGAGCGGGACCCACTCCGGGGCGCCCGACGGCTTCATCCTTGCGGTAGGCGACGGCATCAAGGCAGGCGCGGTGGCAAGCGGCGCCTCCCTCCTCGACGTGGCCCCCACCGTGCTCTACCTGATGGGCCTGCCGGTGGCTCGGGACATGGAGGGGCGGGTGCTCATCGAGCTGGTGGACGAGGACTTCACCCGCGCCAACCCGCTCACCTTCATTCGGAGCTACGAGAGCCTGGCGGTGGCACAGCCGCCGGCGCGGCCCCTGCCGGACCTGCCGCCGCTGCCGGACGAGGAGCCCTGAGCTTCTCGGGATAGCGGCGGGCCAACCAGGGCGCCAGCTCGGCTTGCGTCAGGCGCGCCACCTCCTCGGCTCCTTGGTTCGTGAAGTGGAGGTAGTCGTAAAAGAAGCTGGAGCGTTTGGCCATCACCCGGGCCAGGTCGACCACCAGCACCTGCTGCTCCCGACCCAGATCGCGGGTCACCTGGTTGTAGAGCTCGAGCTGCTCCCAGGCCATGCGGCCGTTCATGCCCCGCGGCTGGTCCACCTCCATGGTCCCCAGATCGACGCCGGTCAGGGGGTCGACGGCGGGGCCATAGAGCGCGGGCTGGGTGAGGAGCACGGGCTCGATGCCGGCGCTGCGGCAAAGGCGCAAAAGCTCGGCCAGGCGTTCGCGGTAGGCGGGTGCCCGGTCGGCCAGGCCGGCCAGGGCCTCGGCGCGCCGGGCCCTGCCCGAGAACAGCGTGGGGGTGGCGCGCAGGTCCACCTCCCGGTAGCCAAGGCTCAGCCGCTCCGCTTGCGCCCTCCGCTCCAGGTTGAGCAGGGTGGAGACCAGCATGCTCCGGCGGGCCAGCCGGTTGGCGAGGGTGTCCGCCCGCGGGTCGCTCAAGGCGTTGTCCTGCTGCTTGAGCAGGGCACGGCCCACGTCGTTGGCGCCGACCAGGAACAGCACCACCTTGGGACGCAGCTTGAGCACGAACTGCCTCATCAGGACCAGGTGGCCGAAGCTGGAGTGGCCGTCGAGGCCGGCGTTGTTGATCCAGGAGCGGTCGAAATCGACGGCCAGCAAGCGGCCCAGGACCAGCGGCCAGTCCTTGCCGTCGGAAAGGTACCAGCACTCGGTGGTGCTGCCGCCCACCGCCAGCAGGGTGAGGCGCGAATCGAAATCGCGAGGCGGGTCCTGGCCCCGGAAGCCCAGCGCGTTCTTGGTGAACACGATCTCGGGATCGAGGCGGGGGTTGGCGTGGTTGACCAGGACGTGACGGAAGTTGGTCTTGAGAACGATCCGGTCCCCGCGCAGGCGCTGGCCCAGAGGGTCGTGGATCCGGAGCGCGACCTCTCCGGCCAGCAGAGCGGCCGCGCAGCCGAAAAGGAAGAGAAGGACGGTGCCCAGGCGGGAGGCGGCGGCGGAGCGGGCGAGGGGCCTGGGCGTCTTCAAGACCGCGCTAGTTTCGTCTTGAGAGCCGGGTCCAGGCAACTCGACTTGTCCTGGCTGCCCGGCTCGGGCTAACATCCGGACGTTTTGGCCACGTTCGACGGCTTCCTCGACCTCGACATCCGGGTCGGCACCGTTCTTTCCGCCCGCCGGCTTCGGGGCGCTCGCCAGCCGGCCTACGCCCTGGAGATCGATTTCGGCCCCCTGGGCAAGAAGACCTCGAGCGCGAAGATCGCGGACCTCTACGAGGCGGGCGAGATGGTGGGGCTTCAGGTGGTGGCGGTCGTGAACTTCCCCGCCAAGCGGGTGGCAGGGTTCGACTCCGAGGTCCTGGTGCTGGCTGTACCAAACGGCAAGGGAGAGAACGTGCTGCTGATGCCCGAGCGCCCGGTGCCCGACGGGGGAAAGGTGAGCTGACGCGATGACAGCCCGCATGCCCGCAGGCTTCAGGGAGCGCCAGGAGCTGATGGACCAGCCCCGACTCTCCCGCACGCTGGCCCGCATGGCCCACGAGATCCTGGAGCGAGAGCCGGAGGTGACGAAGATGGTGCTGGTGGGGGTCCGCACTCGCGGCGTCCCGCTCGCCCGCCGCCTGGCGGCGCTTCTCGCCGAGACCGCAGGCGGGATGCCGGCGGTGGGCGCCCTCGACATCACCCTCTACCGCGACGACCTCACGACCGTGGGCCCGCAGCCGGTGATGAAGGGGACCGACATCCCCTGTTCCATCGACGGGCGCACGGTGGTGCTGGTGGACGACGTGCTCTTCACCGGCCGCACGGTGCGGGCCGCCCTCGACGAACTGATCGACTTCGGCCGGCCGGCCCGGATCAAGCTGGCGGTGCTGGTGGATCGCGGACACCGCGAGCTGCCCATCCGCGCCGACTTCGTGGGCCGCACCCTCACCACCACCCGCGACGAGATCGTGCAGGTGCAGCTCTCCGAGGAAGACGGGGCGGATCGAGTGCTGCTGCTGGAGCGGACTCCCGAGCCCAGGCCGGCGCGGCCCCGACGCGCCCAACGCAAGCGGCCGGCCAAGGGAGTTTCCAAGGGAAGCGTGAAGGCAACGCGCAAGACGCCGGGCAAGACGCGCCGAGGGGGCCGATGAGCGCCGGGTTTCCGCACAAGCACCTGCTGGGCATCGAGCCTCTGGAGCCGTCGCACATCGAGACCATCCTCGACACCGCGCAGGGCCTGCGTGAGGTGCTGGACCGGCCCATCAAGAAGGTGCCGGCCCTCCGCGGCAAGACGGTGGTCAACCTCTTCTACGAAGCCTCCACCCGCACCCGCTCTTCCTTCGAGGTGGCAGAGAAGGTGCTCTCCGCCGACAGCCTCTCCATTGCCACCTCCACCTCCAGCGTGCAGAAGGGCGAGACCCTCCTGGACACGGCGCGGAACCTGGAGGCGATGAACCCGGACATGATCGTGATGCGCCACAGCGCTTCCGGGGCTCCGCACTTCCTGGCCCGCCACTGCCGCTCGGCCATCGTCAACGCCGGCGACGGGGCCCACGAGCATCCCACCCAGGCCCTGCTCGACGCCCTCACCCTGCGCCAGAAAAAGGGCCGCTTGAAGGGCCTCAAGGTGGCCATCGTGGGCGACGTGCTGCACAGCCGGGTCGCCCGGTCTAACGTATGGCTGCTGACCAAGCTGGGGGCCAAGGTGGTGCTCTCGGCGCCCCCCACCTTGATGCCTCCCGGCCTCGGCGCCCTGGTGCCCACCACCCACTCGATCGACGAGGCGGTGGAGGGCGCCGACGCCATCATGATGCTGCGCATCCAGCTCGAGCGCATGAGCGGCGGCTACTTCCCCTCGCTCCGCGAGTACCATCGCCGCTTCGGCCTCACCGAGGAGCGGGTGAGGCGAGCCCACAAGGACGTGATCATCATGCACCCCGGCCCCATGAACCGCGGGGTGGAGATCGCGAGCGAGGTGGCGGACGGACCCTACTCGGTGATCCTCGATCAGGTGACGAACGGGGTGGCGGTGCGCATGGCCGTCCTGGTCCTGCTGCTGGGCGGCACTCAGGAGACACAGGCATGAGCCGGCTGTTGCTGAAGGGCGGTCGGGTGGTGGACCCCTCGCGAGGGGTGAGCGACTTCCTCGAGGTGCTGGTCGAGAACGGCAAGGTGATCGAGGTCAGCCGCAAGGCCACGGCCTCGGGTGCCGAGGTGGTCGACGTCTCGGGTCTCATGGTCTGCCCGGGCTTCATCGACCTGCACACCCACCTGCGCGAGCCGGGCCGTGAAGACAAGGAGACCATCGCCACCGGCACCCGGGCGGCGGCGGCCGGGGGCTTCACGGCGGTCTGCGCGATGCCCAACACGGACCCCGCGAACGACACCGCCGGCATCACCCGCGCCATCCTGGAGAAGGCCAAGACCGAGGGGGTGGTCCGCGTCTATCCCATCGGCGCCATCACCAAGGGCCAGAGAGGCGAGGAGCTGGCGGAGTACGGCGACCTGCGCGAGGCCGGCTGCGTGGCGGTTTCCGACGACGGCAGACCGGTGGTCTCGGCGCGGCTGATGCGCCGGGCCCTCGAATACAGCCAGGCCTTCGGGCTCACCGTGATCGATCACTGCGAAGAGCCGACGCTTTCGTCAGGCGCGGCGATGAACGAAGGGCCGGTGTCCACGCTCTTGGGCCTGCGGGGGGCGCCGGCAGCGGGCGAGACCATCATGGTCGAGCGCGACGTCTTGCTGGCCGAGCTGACCGGGGGCCGGGTCCACATCGCCCACCTCTCGACGGCCGGCGCCGTGGATGCGGTTAGGCGAGGGAAGGCACGGGGCGTCAAGGTCACCGCCGAGGCCACGCCCCATCACCTGCTGCTCACCGATCAGCTGGTCAAGGACAGCGAGTACGACACCGCGACCAAGATGAACCCACCGCTGCGCTCGGAGGCCGACCGCCGGGCGGTGCTGGCGGGGCTGGCCGACGGGACCATCGACTGCATTGCCACCGACCACGCGCCCCACAGCGTCGACGACAAGCGGGTGGAGTACGACCAGGCGGCCTTCGGCATCGTGGGCCTGGAGACGGCGGTAGCCCTGGCTCTCGATCGTTTGGTGGCGCCCGGCCACCTGGACCTCGGCCGGTTGGTGGCGCTCATGAGCACCAAGCCGGCCCGGGTCCTGGGCCTGCCCGGCGGGACGCTGGCCCCCGGCTCGCCGGCCGACATCACGGTCTTGGACCTCGCCCGCAAGCGCAAGGTGGACCCGGCGGAGTTCCTGAGCAAGGGCCGCCACACGCCGTTCGCGGGCTGGACGCTCACCGGCTGGCCGGTGATGACGCTAGTGGCCGGCCGCGTGGCGCATAATGACCTCCAGCACCACGCCGCCAAGCCCGCCAAGGGCAGGTGAGCCCAAGCCAACGCGGCTAGGGAGCCTGGGCCTTGCGCAGGACCTCGAGGGCCCCTTCGCCGAAGTACTTCACCACCAGACGGCTCCAGGCGCCGGTCTTGCGGAGCTTGTCCAGGTAATCGTTGAGCGCAGCGAGCAACTCCGGCTGGTCTCTTCTCGCCGCAAACGCCAGGCTCTGCTTGGGGCCCAGGTAGAGGCCGGTCTCGATCTCGGGGTCCTTCCTCTGCGCCAGGATGGCGTCCTCGACCCCCTCAAGACAGGCGGTGATGGTGCCGGCGCGGAGGGCCGCCGGCAAGCCGCCCGAAGGGAAGCTGTCGTCTATGTTGGCGGGCGGGACCTTGGCCGCCAGCAACGCTTCCTGCATGCTGGTGCCTTTGACGCTGCCCACACGCGCACTCCTGAGCTGCTCCAGGGTCTCCACCCGGGGGTGCGGCTTCCGCGTGATCACCACCATCCGGGTGGGGAACACCTCGGCGCTGAAGTCGACCAGTTTCCGCCGCCCCTCGGTCGCGGTGACACCCCCGGCCGCAAGGTCGCCCTTCTTGTCCAGCAGGGCCGGGATCAGGGCGCTCCAGGAGGCGACCCGGACCACCTCGACCTCGATCCGCTGGAGGCGGGCGAAGCCGTCGAGGATCTCGCGGTCGAAGCCGGGGGCGCCGTCGCCTGTGAGCGAGAAGAACTGCGGCGAGCCGTCCACCACCAGGACCCGCAGCTTGCCACGCTGCTTGATCTCAGCCAGGTCCGAGGCTCCGCCGGAGAGAGCCGAGCCGGCGACCGTGAAGACAACCAGCCTGACGACGAGTCCTGGCGTCATGGCCAAACCCCTTTCGCCGCGCTACCGCCCTCCTTCAAGCAGGGCACCTCAGCACTCTAGCAGAACCTTCATCACCCCGGGTCGCCCAGCGCGCTCGAAGGCGGTGAGCCCATCGCTCAGCGCGTAGCGGGCGTGGATCAGCGGCTCCACGTCCACCGCCCCTCGCGCCAACAGGTCGAGCGCCTTGGCGAAGGGCCCGCAGCGCGAGCCCAGCAGCGTGATCTCGTCCACCACCAGCGACGACAGGTTGATGCGCGTGTCGCCGGCGTAGGTGCTCTTGAGAACCAGCGTTCCCCGGGGGCGAACCGCTCGGCGGGCCAGCTCGAAGCCCTCGGGGTTGCCCGTGCACTCGACCACCACGTCGGCGCGGCCGGGTGTCACGTCAATCGCCGAACCGGTCCGAATGCCGCGGGCGGCCAACAGGGCCAGCTTGGCCGGATGCCGGCCGACGGCCAGGAGCTGACAGCCGGTGAGAGCCAGGGTCTGGGCCACCAGGTTGCCGAGCTTGCCGTCGCCGACTACCACCACCCGGTCGTCAGGTCCCACCGCACGCTGCTCCTGGATCTCGAGGGCGGCGGCCAGCGGTTCGGTGAAGGTGGCCACCTGGTTCGTCAGCTGGTCGGGTACGGTGTGCAGGTTGGCGGTCGGAAGCAGCAGGTGCTCGGCGAAGGCGCCGTTGCGGGCCACCATGCCCAGCACCGTCCGCCGCTCGCAGTGCGTTGGGCGGCCGCGTTCGCAGGCTTCGCAGGCCCCGCAGGCGGCGTTGATCTCGCCCACCACCCGCCGGCCTTCCCAGGCCTCGGCCCCCGGCGCCCGCTCCACCCGGCCCACGAACTCGTGGCCGGGGATGCCCGCGAAGGGGTAGTAGCCCCGGGTCAGCTCCAGGTCGGTGTTGCAGATGCCGGCCGCCAGCACCCGAATCAGCGCCTCGCCCGACGGAGCCGCCGGCAACGCCAGATCCTCGCGCAGCCGGAGCCTCCGGTCCTCCAGCCACAGGCCGAGCACGTGGTGGTCCTACCTGACGGATGCGCCGGTTTCGGCCAACGCCTTCTTGCGCGCGGCCTCGAACTCGTCGCCCGCCTTCCATGCCGGCAGCGCGGTCTCGCTCGCCACCTTGAGGCCGAGAAAGAACCCAAGCTGCGCGTCTTCCACCGCCCCCGAGAAGTCCCAGTGGCTCCCCAGTTGATCGGACGGTTGGTGGTAGTGCTTCTCCTCGAACTCCTCCATCCGCTTCTTGCCCCAACCGGGGGGCTGCCCGATCACCTCGGTGCCGGAGTCGAAGTACGCGGCGGGGACACCGATCTTGGCCAGGGCGAACTGGTCGGAGCGGTAGTAGTAGCCGCGGTCGGGGAACTGGTCGGGGACGACCCTGCGGTTCTGCAAGGCCGCCAGACCCACGATCCACTCGTCGAGGTCGGACTTGCCGAAGCCGAGGGCGGTGAGGTCGCGGGTGCGGCCGTAGATGCTGGCGCCATCGAAGTTGATGTTGGCGGCCAGGCGCCCGGCGGGAATCGGGGGATGGGCCGCCAGGTAGGTGGAGCCCAGGAGCCCTTGCTCCTCGCCGGCCACGGCGGCGAACAGGATCGAGCGACGCGGCGGCTCGGGCAACGAGGTCATGGCCCGGGCGATCGCCAGCATAACGCCAACTCCAGAGGCGTTGTCCAGAGCGCCGTTGTAGATCTTGTCTTCGCCGGGTTTGGCGTCCTCCTTGATTCCCAGGTGATCGTGGTGGGCGGTGTAGATCACCGCCTCCTTGGCCAGCAGCGGGTCGCGCCCGGGCAGGCGAGCCAGCACGTTGGCGGTCGCCTTCCGCTGCACGTCGTTCCTGAGCCCGAGGCTCACCTGAACGCCCAGCGGAACCGGCCGGAAGTCCCGCTTCTGGGCCGCGGCGCGCAAGGCGTCCAAGTTCTGTCCGGCTAACTCGACGAGCTTGCGGGCCGATTCCTCGGTGACCCAGCTCTTGACCGGAACCTCGCGGGTCTCCGCGGTGGCCGGCAGCGCGAACTGCTCGCCGGACCAGGAGGTCTGCACCACCTGCCAGGGGTAACCGGCGGAGGGGGTGGTGTGGATGATGATGGCGCCGGCGGCTCCCTGCTCGGCGGCGATCTCGTACTTGTAGTCCCAGCGGCCGTAGTAGAGCCGGGTCTTGCCCTCGAAGAGCTGGGGATCGTCCTCGGGATCGTTGTTCATCATGAGCAGGACCTTGCCCTTGAGGTCCTGCCCCTTGTAGTCGTCCCACCGGTATTCGGGGGCCACGATGCCGTACCCGACGAAGACCACCTCTGCGTTGGTCACCGCCACCTCGGGCTGCTCCAGCCCGGAGAAGGCGATGAAGTCGTCCAGAAGGCGCAGGTTCAAGCTCCCACCGCCGGACCCGGCCTGGCTGAAGGTCAAGGTCTCCGGGTTGTGGCTCAGGATGCCCACGATGTCCAGGGGCTGGAAGAAGGTCCCGTTAGGGGCAGCGGGCTCCAAGCCCAGGGCTTCGAGCTGGGCCGCGATGTACTCCTGGGCCAACCGGTCGCCGCGACTGGCCGGTCCCCGGCCTTCGAGCAAATCGGACGCCAGGAATCGGGTGTGGGCGCGGATCACCTCCGGTCGGATCAGGGCGGCGGCCTGCTTCTCGGCCGCGGTGAGGGTCACGGTTCGAGAGCCAGCAAAGCCAGGGGCCGCGGCCAGGACAAGGGCAGAGACAAGAACAGGTCGCATGGTCCTCCTCAAGGAGCCACCATTCTATACGCGGCGCCCGAAGTGAATTCGGTCGCCGCTCTTGAAGCGGGGGGCTCCCGCCCCCCGAACACCCCCGGGCCCGAACCGCGGCGCCCGAGTTGGAGCGGGCGCCGCCATCAAGCGGGGGATGATCCTCGCGCGTGGCCTACACGTTCGAATACGCGGACGACGCCATCGAGCACATCCGCAAGCTGCCGGCGGACCGGCGGGCGGCGGTCATGGATCAGCTCGAGGCGAGACTGGCGCACCAGCCCACCGTCCGCGCCCGCAACCGAAAGCCCATGGACCCCGACAAGAAGCTTTACGTGGCGCCGTGGGAGCTGCGGCTCGGCGATCTACGGGTGTGAATTCCGTGGAGGATGCGCCCAAGAAAGTAATCGCCGTGGCCGTTGGGATCAAGGAGCGAGAGAGGCTTCTCATCGGCGGAAAGGAAGTCGCGTCATGAGGACGGTGGAGATCGACGAGGCCTCGCTCGCCGAGTACGGCCGCAAGCAGCGTAGGGAAGCGTGGGTGCTAACCCGGGGCGGCAGGCCTTTTGCCGCCGTGGTCCCGGTGCGCGACGGCATGGACGCCGAGACCTTCGCCCTCAGCCACAATCCCGCATTCATCGAGATCATCAACCGCTCGTGGACCGGCTACCAGAAGAAGGGTGGTTTCTCGAGCGAGGAAGCGCGGCGCTGCCTCGGCCTGGGCAAGCCTGTACGCAAGCGCCCGCGATCGGGATGGAGCCATGCGAAGACGGAGATGGCGCACGGCACGTCTCGTGCACGCGCACGGCGCCGGCCCCCTGGGACCTCGCTACGTAGGCCGACTGCTTGTATCATACGTACATGTACAAGCTGACCCTGAGCGTGGACGAGGGAATCGCGAGCCGGGCCAAGCGGTACGCCGAGAGGAAAGGGACTTCGGTTTCCGACCTGGTCGAGCGCTTCCTTGATGTCGTTTCGCGACCCACCCGACCTGAGGACTTGCCTGAGCTCGACCGGCTTCGTGGTTGCCTCAAGGGGACGGACCCCGAGGCCTACCGAAAGCAACTGCTGCGGAAGTACCGGTGAGGCGGCTGCTCTTCGATCTGAACGTGGTCCTTGACGTCCTCTTCGACCGCACCCCTCACGTGACGGAGGCGGCGGCGCTGTGGCGGGCGTCGAAGGAGGGCGCGGTCCTCGGCTTGCTACCGGGCCACGGCTTCACGACGGTTCACTACCTGGTGCGCCACGAGAAGGGTGGCGATTTCGCCCGACAGGCGCTCGCGGACCTGCTCAACGTGTTTCAGGTCGCCGCGGTGGACGAGGTCGTGATCCGCCGGGCGGCGAGTCTGAACTGGACGGACTTCGAGGATGCAGTGGTCGCCGCCGCGGCCGAGGCAGCGAGGTGCGAAGCCATCGTCAGTCGCAACCCGGCACACTTCGCGAAGTCCCCCGTGCCCGTGCTTGCGCCGAAGGCCGCCCTGGGCCTCCTCAAGTCCGCTCCCGAACCCTGAGGTGGTCCGCAAGAACCTGCCGTAGGAACTCACGCGCGGCCCGGTAGATTCCCGGGGACTGGCTCTGGCGGGGGCCAGCCACGTTCAGAACTCGGAAGGTGGCGACCCACGCCGCCACCGCCGCCGGGTCTGGGTGCTCGGCAAGATCCACCAATCGCAGGGGCTTGCCCTGGCGTCTCGCCAGGCGTGCGGTCAGCGCGGTGCCGCCGGAAAGGTGGCCACGGTGCAGGATCAGGGTGGCGTCTGAATGAACGATGTTCCACTCGGTCCGTTCGGCGTAGTCGGCGGAGGGGGTCTCGATCAGGGGATAGCGGTCGTCGATCCGGCCGTCTTCGGCAATCCGGCCGCGCGGACAGAAGCCGCCACAGGCCAGGCCGAGCTCCAGGGCCAGGTCCAGGGCGGCCCGGTCGACGCCGCTCTGGCCTCCGGAGACGATGGTGATGGTCACCGCTTCATGGTACCGCGGTCATAACGAATAGCCGTCAGCGATCAGCGATCAGCGATCAGCTACGACCGGTGGCGAGAGGCTGAAGCGCGGCGTACCCTGCCGCAGCTGACCGCTGGCTACCGATTGCCTCGTCCCGGCTGCTCCAGCCTCGCGCCCCGCCGTAGCTGACGGCTGACTGCTGAGAGCTGATTGCCGGGATCCGTTCGTGCCGTTGCGGCCCCTGGCCGCGCTAGGTGAAACCGGCGCGGTTGCACTCGGAAGGCGGTTCCGCTATCGTCACCCTTTCCTCACCGATCCAGCTCATGCCGAAGCCCACCGAGCACGAGGACTTCATGCGCCAGGCCATCGAGATGGCGAGGAGTGCCTTGCACCTGGGCGAGGTGCCGGTGGGGGCGGTGCTGGTGCACTCCGGGCAACTGGTGTCCCGCGGCTTCAATCAGCCGATCCGCCGCCTCGATCCTTCGGCTCACGCCGAGATCGTGGCCCTGCGCGGGGGGGCGCGCACGCTGGGCAACTACCGCCTCGGCGGCTGCACGCTCTACGTGACCGCCGAGCCGTGCGTCATGTGCGCGGGGGCCCTGGTGAACGCCCGGGTGGCGCGGGTGGTCTACGGTGCGCCTGAGCCCAAATGGGGAGGGCTCGGATCCGTGGTGTCGGTCAACGACTTGTCCCTGAACCATCGCCTGGAGGTGATCCCGGGAGTCCTGGAGGACGAGTGCCGGCGGCTCTTGCAGGACTTCTTCAAGTTCCGGCGGGAGGGGCAGCAGCAGCCGTGAGACCCGGCGGCGCCTCCCTTTCCCAACGACAAAGGAGGTTGTGATGACAGGACTCAGCGCCCTCTGGCTCCCGATCCTGCTGTCCGCGGTCATGGTCTTCGTGGCGAGTTCCCTCATTCACATGGCGCTCCCCTGGCACAAGAGCGACTATCCCAAGTTGCCTAACGAGGATCGGGTGATGGAGGCGCTCCGCCCACTGGCCATCCCGCCCGGGGACTACATGATGCCCTGCGCCCAGAGCACCCAGGAGATGCACTCCCCGGAGTTCTCGGAGAAGCTCCAGAAGGGGCCGGTGGTGGTGCTCACGGTGTTCCCGAGCGGGCCCATGGCGATGGGAAGAAACCTGATCCTCTGGTTTCTCTACTCGGTGGTGGTGAGCTTCCTTGCCGCCTACGTGGCGGGGCGCGCATTGCCCGCCGGCGCTCCCTACCTGAGCGTGTTTCGCTTCGCCGGGACCACCGCCTTCATCGGCTACGCCATTGCTCTCTGGCAACTGACGATCTGGTACCGCCGCTCCTGGCTCACCACCCTCAAGTCCAACATCGACGGTTTGTTGTATGCCCTGCTGACGGCGGGGAGCTTCGGCTGGCTGTGGCCGCGATAGGCCCGGGTGCTAAGATGTGGCAGTGGATGCCGCAGCCCAGCGCCGGTGGATGAAGCAGTGGCGGGAGGCGGCCCCGGCCCTCGAAGAGCAACGGCGCCGGGAGCTCCGGGCGCTCACGGCCGAGAGCGCGCTGGCCTCGCCGGCAGCGCTTGCCGCCTCACGCCGCCACACCTCCGGTCTCGTCGAGCAACAGCGGCTCCTGCATCGTCCTGACTCGCAGTGAACCCGATCTTCACGGCCGCCCTGGAGCTGGAGGGGTTCTGCGCCGCCCGCGGCTGGCGATTCTGCTTCATCGGTGCGATTGCGGTCCAGCGCTGGGGCGAACCTCGACTGACGCAAGACGCCGACCTCATGCTTGTCACGGGTTTCGGCGATGAGGAGCCGTTCGTGGACGCGCTGCTGGGAGCATTCGGGAGCCGGCGGGAGGATGCCCGCGAGTTCGCCCTTCGCTACCGGGTCCTCCTGCTCGAGGCGCAGAACGGAGTCCCTCTCGACCTGTCTCTGGGAGCCATGCCCTTCGAGGAGCGGGCCGTGGAGCGTGCTTCGGCCTTCGCCATCGGTGAAGGCCGGTCGCTCCTGACCTGCTCGGCGGAGGACCTGATCGTCTTGAAGGCGTTCGCCGGCCGCGACAAGGACTGGCTCGACATCGACGGCGTGGCGACGCGTCAGGCGGGCCGACTGCGGGAGGAGCTGATCTGGCAGGAGCTTGATCCCCTGCTGGCGCTCAAGGAGTCGCCGGAGACCGCTGGCCGCTTGCGCAGCCTGCTCGCACGCGCTCGTCGCTGACGGTCTCCCGAACCAGGCCTCCGAAGGCCCCGACCACTTCGGCTACAATCGGCGCGGTCCAAGCGAGTGCCCTTCCTGACCCAACTTCTCGACGGCCGGACCGTGGTGGGTGCTCTGCTCATCCTGGCCGCGGTGGCCGTCATCGGCCTGGCCCTGGGCAGCCTTCGCATCAAGGGCGTGAGCTTGGGGGTTGCCGGCGTGCTGTTCGCCGGGCTCGCCTTCGGCCACTTCGGCCTCAGTCTCCAGGACTCGGTGCTGGAGTTCGTGCGCGAGTTCGGTCTGGTCCTCTTCGTCTACACCATCGGCATGCAGGTGGGCCCCGGCTTCTTCGCCTCCCTGCGCCGTCAGGGCCTTCGCCTCAGCCTGCTGGCCGGTGCCGTGGTGATCCTGGGCGTGCTTACGGCGCTCGGTCTCGGCCGGGTTCTGGGCCTGGAGAACGCGGCCCTGGTGGGCGTCCTCAGCGGGGCCACTACCAACACGCCCAGCCTGGCCGCGGCGCAACAGGCCTTGAAGGAACTGCCCGCTTCGCCCGAGGAGACGGCCAGGCGGTTGGTGCTGCCCGGACTGGGCTACGCCGCCGCCTACCCGTTTGGCGTGGTGGGGGTGATCCTCAGCATGCTGGCCCTGCGCCTGGTCTTCCGGGTGAGGGTAGACGAGGAGGAGCGAGCGCTGGCCGCGGCGGCCGAGGGCGAATCACCACCGCTGGCGCGGGCCAACCTGGAGGTGTCCAACCCGAACCTCGAAGGGGTGCGCCTGGAGAAGGTCCCCACCCTGGCCGCCTCGGGCGTCGTGGTGTCCCGCATCCACCAGGGCGGGGTCCTGCACGTGCCCAAGCCGGACACCACCCTCCGGCTGGGCGACGTGCTGCTGGCGGTGGGGCCGGGGGAGGCGCTCGACAACCTCCGCATCGTGGTGGGCCGGGAGAGCGACCTCGATCTGCGGGCCCTGCCCAGTCGCATAACGACACGCCGGGTGATTGTGACCCGGCCCGCGGCGGCCGGCCGCACCTTGCGCGAGCTGGACTTCCCCCGGCGCTTCGGCGTTCAGATCACCCGGGTGGGCCGAGCCGAGGTGGAGATGGGCATCTCCCCCGGTTTCGAGCTGCAGTACGGCGACACCGTGCTGGCGGTGGGGGAGCCGGAGGACATCGAACGGGTAGCGGCCGAGCTAGGCGACGCCCCCAAGAGCCTCCACTACCCCCACCTGATTCCCATGTTCCTGGGCATCGCCCTGGGCGTCTTGATCGGGAGCTGGCCGCTCCAGCTCCCCGGCTTGCCGGCGCCGGTCAAGCTGGGGTTGGCTGGCGGGCCGCTTCTGGTCGCCATCCTGGCCAGCCGGCTGGGGCGGTTGGGACCCCTCGTTTGGTACATGCCGATCAGTGCCAACTACATGCTGCGTGAGGTGGGCATCGTGCTGTTCCTGGCGACGGTGGGCCTCAAGTCCGGCGACAAGCTGCTCGAGACGCTGCTCCACGGCCCCGGCCTCACCTGGATCGCCTGCGGCGCCGCCATCACTCTCCTGCCCATCCTGCTGGTGGCGGTCTTCGCGCGGGCGCTGCTCGGGCTCAACTACCTCACGCTCTGCGGCCTGCTGGCCGGCAGCATGACCGATCCGCCCGCGCTCCTCTTCGCGGCTTCGCTGACCCGTACCGAAGCCCCCGCCCTCGCCTACGTGACCGTCTATCCGCTCACCATCATCCTGCGGGTGCTGGCGGCGCAGGTTCTGGTGTTGACGCTCGGGGGCTAGAACAAACGCATCTGGCGCGGTCCCGAGGCCGCCGGCTCGGGCTCCGGGGCCGCCTCGATCCAGGCCGTGCCTTCGCGCTCCGAGATCTCGAGCCGGACTTCGCTCCTGCCGCGCCGGGCCAGGGCCGCCTCGGCCGACATCCGGGCCAGCTCGGGGTGGTTGTTCTTCCGCGAGAGGTGGGCCAGCACCACGGTCCGGCACGACTCGCCTAATTCCTGACCCAGGTATCGAGCCACGTCGGCGTTCGCGAGATGTCCGCGCGGGCTCAAGATGCGCTCCTTGAGGGACCAGGGGTAGGGGCCGTTTCGCAGCATCTCGGAGTCGTAGTTGGACTCGAGCAGCAGCGCGTCTAACCCCCGGAAACCGTCCAGCACGGCTCGGCTCAGGTGACCCAGGTCGGTGGCGTGGCCCAGCGAGGTCCCCTGGTGCGAGACCACGAAGGCGACCGGCCCCGCCGCATCGTGAGGGATCGGGATGCCCCGCACCTCCAGGGCCCCCACCCGGAAGGGGACCTCAGGCTCCAGGACGTTGTAGCTCGCGATGTCCACCGCACCGAAACCGGCCGCCGAGTAGGTGCCGCGGGTACCGACCAGCTTCACCCCCCACTTGCGGGAGAAGGAAGCGGCACCCTTGGCATGATCGTTATGTTCATGGGAGAGCACAATGGCTTGCAGCGAGGCGGGATCGACGCCCAGGGACTGGAGGCGCTCGGCCAGCTCCCGGGGACCCAGGCCGGCATCGATCAGCAGGCGTGTGCCCCCGGCTTCCACCAGGGTGGCGTTGCCGGAACTGCCTGAGCCAACCACCCGGAAGCGCAGGCCGTTAGCCGATGGCAAGCTGGATGTCCTGGGTCAGGGCGTTGCCCTTGTCGTCCCGGAAGCGGAAGCTGAAGGTAGCGGAGAGCCTGGGCGCCGAACAACAGGCCACGGGGTAGGCGATCTGGAGCTGGAAGCTCAGCGTCTTGCCGGCTTCGATGCGATCGGTCCCCGCCTGGGCCTTCACCGTCTCGCCGGTGATGGTGTGCTGAAACCGGTCGCTGGTCGCCAGGTTCACGATGGTGACGTCGATGGCTTCCAGCCGAGCGCCCAGGCCGCCGGCCTCGGCGATGGTCACGGTCGGGGTCAGCGAGAGGATGCACGGCAGCGTCGAAGGCGGCGGCGCCGGACAGGCCAGGGGCGCCTGGATCGGCTTGGGGCCCACGTCCACCGTCAACAGGGATTGGGGTGACGGGGCCTTGGCCGACTCGCAGCCGGCCGCCAGCAAGCCGACGCTCAACAAGGCGGTAGCCACTTGTCTCATCGGCGCAATGATAACCCGCGAGTGCGCCCCGGAGCCGCCGGGGCCATGGATGTCCGAGCGCCGCTACACCCGGAGCAGCGAGGGCTTGGGCCGGTAGCCCTTGAGGTTGCCGAGCAGGCTCATCGCCAAACGGTCCTGGAACAGCTCGTTAGCCACCCGGCGCACGTCCTCGTCCTCGACCCGCTCCACGCCGGCCATGATGTCATCCAGGGAGAACTGGCGGCCGAAGTAGATCTCCTGGCGGGCCAGGTGGCTCATCCGGCTGCCCGAGCTCTCCAGAGAGAGCATCAGGCTGCCCTTCAGATGGTCCTTGGCGCGCCGCAGCTCCTCGGCCGGGACCAGCTCGCCCTTGAGCCGCTTGATCTCCTCCACCGTCAGCCGCAGCACCTGGTCCAAGACGTCCAGGCCGGTTCCGGCGTAGATGCTGAGCAGGCCCGCATCGGCGTAGGCGGCGGCGCCCGAGGAGATCGAGTAGACGAGCCCCCGCTTCTCCCGGATGTTCTGGAACAGGCGGGAAGACATGCTGCCGCCCAAGACCGTGTTCATGATGTAGGAGGCATAACGGTCCCGGTGGACCTGCGAGTAGCTGGGCGCCCCCAAGCAGAGGTGGACCTGCTCCAGCTCCTTCTTGGAGCGCGTCACCAAGGGGCGGCGGGACTCCGGTGGGCCGCCGTTTCGTCTCTGCGCCGAACGGGGCAGCCCGCCGAAGTGGCGCTCGATCAAGCGGGCGAGCGAACGGTGATCCAGATGCCCGGCGGCGGCCACCAGCAGGTTCGAGGGGCGATAGGTGTCCCGGAAGAAGCGGGCCAACTGGTCGCGGGTGAAGCGCCCCACGCTCTGCCGGGTTCCCAGGATCGGGCGCCCCAGGGGATGAGCTGGCCAGAAGGCCTGGGTGAACATCTCCACCACCAGGTCGTCGGGGGTGTCCTCCACCATGCCCATCTCTTCGAAGATGACCTTCTTCTCCTTGGTCATCTCCCCGGCGTCGAAGAGCGGGTTCAGGACGATGTCGCCCAGGATCTCGACCGCGGTGGGCAGGTGCTGGTCCAGCACCTTGAGATGGAAGGCGGCGTACTCCTTGGCGGTGAAGGCGTCCATGTGACCGCCGATCGAGTCCACCTGGGACGCGATCTGCTCCGCCGAGCGGGTCTTGGTGCCCTTGAAGACCATGTGCTCGATGAAATGGCAGATGCCGTGGCGGTCTTCAGGCTCGTGACGGCTGCCCCGCTTCAGCCAGACCCCGACGGCAACGCTCCTGACCTGGGGCATGGCCTCGGTGATCAGGGTGATCCCGTTGCCGAGGGTCTCCTTCACGACCTGGGTGCTGGGGCGGATCTTGGTGGCCATGGCGAAAGGTCAGGCTACCACAAACAGCCGGCCTTGCCGGCCTGCCGGCCTTCGGCGGCTTCGGCGGCTCGGGGTGGTAGACTCGATTCTCTCGTGAGCGAACAGGATCCCGCCTACGCTCGCTACGTGCTGATCAACCTGCCCCACTGCCGCACCATCGTCCAGCGTATCGGCCGCAGCCTGGAGGCGCTGGGGGCCCTGGGCGACTCCGGAAACGGCGCGGCCTCCGAGCTGCGCCTGGCCTTCCGAGCGCTGGAAGACGCCACCGAGGCCTTTGACGAGGACCCGCCCTTCGAGGCGGCGGTGCGGGCTGCCGACGCCGTCGCCGAACGGGCGCGGGCCCTGGTTGCGGTGATCCTGGCCGGCACCGCCAGGGGCGATCGCCTGGGGCAACACGTGCGCAACCTCTTCGAGTGCTTGGGGCTCGCCGCGGAGGGCGCCCGCCTCTCCGTCGAATGCGGGGAAAGCCCCGACTCGCCGCTGCGGTAGGTGACCCGGCGAGCTACCGGGACCCCAAGGGGGTCAGGGCCGGGCCAGCAAGGCCCGCGAGAGGTGATTCGCCGTGAACGATGGCTTCGAGGAAGGCCTGGGCGACCACCGCATAGCCCGCCTGGTTCAGATGCACGTCGTCGCTGAAGAGCGAGGGGAGGTTCTGCTGCTTCATGAAGGCAGCGTGGAGGTCGGCCACCACCGCGCCCTCCTCGCGGGCCATGGGCTTGAGCAGCTCGTTGATGTCCTTCACCCACTGGTTGCGGCTGGCCGGGGCCAGAGCCGGATTCACCGGCGGCAGGGTGGCCAGGAAGGGCAGGCTGCGGGAGGCCTTCACCCTCTGGATGACGGTGCGCAGGTTGTCGACCGCGTGACAGGCCGGGGCGTTGTCCTGGCAACCGATCACGTGCCAGTCGTTGGTGCCGTACAGGATGAGGGTGAAAGCGGGGTGGTTCCAACCCAGGTTGCGGTTGAGGCGCTCGATGGCTTCGTAGCTGTTGGTGGCGTCGGCACCGCGGTTGACGACCTGGGCGTCGCCCAGCGCAGATAGGAGGAGGGACTGCAACTGAGCGGGGTAGTCGGCGCCGGGAGGCGCTCCGTCGCCCCGCGTGATGCTGTCGCCAAACGCCATGTAGACGTTCGGTACGTTGTTTCCGACCTCCAGGGTGGCGGGCAACTGGATCTCCGACCCCTGACCGAGCGGCAGAGTGACCGCCACCGGGCTGCCGGCGGCGTAGAACGGAGGCAGGGTGCCGGCGCGGATCGCCACCGTCTGGGCACCCGCCGGAACCCCGCGGACCACCGCCCGCCCCGTCCCCTTCTCGGTCTGCGCCGAGCGACCCCCGCAGGTCACCTCGACCTCGGGCAGTCTCACCAGCTCGCGCGAATCCAGAGAACCGTTGTCGTTCTCGTCGTAGAAGACCACCACCGTCACCGCCTCACCGGTCTCGGGGGGCGTAGGAGTCGACTGGGGAGCGGTAGGCGAGCCGCCCCCGCCACAGCCAAGGGCAACCAGCAGAAGGAGGGCAGCAATGCGGCGCGTCATGAGCGGCTCAAGGTAGCACAACAAGGAGACGGGGCGCCTTCAAGGCGCCCCCGGAACACACAGTCGATGGCCCTCGGCTACTGCGATGTGGTGGTCACCCCCACGTGGATCTCCCCAGATACGAGGCTCGATGACGCGGAGGTGTTGTGCACGTAGAAGGTGTAGATGCGGTTGGCGAGGGACTGGAAAGCGATCGACTTCGGGTTTTGGCCCACGGTCTCGTTCTTGGCCAGAACGATGCAGCGGCCCGCCTGCAAGTCTGCCGAGTTGGCGCAGGAGCTGTCAGTGGCGTAGATGTCCACGTTGGCGCTCCCGCCCCAATCGATCGAGGCGTCGATGGTCCCAGCCGGAGGG
>DATECU010000173.1:0-3759 GCA_035286745.1 Vicinamibacteria bacterium
GGGGGGAGCCTTGGCCGCCTTGGAGGCGGCCATCTTGGCTTGGAAGGCGGCCATGGCCGAGGGCTTGGCCTCGGCCGGTGCAGCCGCCGGAGCGCCCTCCGCGGGGGCCGCCGGTGCCGCCTTGGCCGCCTTCATGGCCTCGAGTTTGGCCTTGGCGTCGGCCATCGCCGAGGCCTTGGCATCGGCCATGGAGGGCGCCTTTGCCGCGGCGCCCGGCATCGCCGGCATACCCGGCCGGGCCGGCATGGCTGGCATTCCGGGCCGAGCCCCGGCGAGGCCTCCGGGCATCGGCATGCCCGGTCGGGCCGGCCCGGGCGCGCCTCCGGGCCCGGGCATCAGGCCCTTGAGGTCGCCCGTGATCTGGGCGATGGAGCCGGCCAAGGCGTCTCGGGTCTTGCCCGAGGCCGCCAGCCGCTTCTCCGATGCCTCTAACGTTTGAGACTGACGCTGCAGGCGGTCTCGCTCGGGGTTGACGTCCCCCCCGCCCTTCTTGCCCTGGAACTCCTTGATCCCGGCATCGATCTCCGCCAGAGCCCCCGCGATCTGTTCGCTCAGGTACTGGTTCAGAGTGGCGGACCACTGCTTCTGCAGCTCGCCGATGATGCGGCGGAACTCCTGGCGCATCTGGGTGCGCGCCGCATCGAGCTGATTGTCCATGGTCTCGATGCGCTGTTGACGGGTGCTGACCGCCACCTGGTAGATGCCGAAGCCCACCAGCAGCACGGTGATCGGAATCATGTACTCCCGGTACTGCCTCACCATGGCGGCGGCGCCGAACATGGAGGCGCCCATCACCAGCAGCATCGCGTACTTACGGACCGAGGCGAAATACTCCGAGAACCCCGGGCTCGGGATGTCGCCCTTGAAGTTGGCCTGGAAGATCCCGTACATGTCGAGCATGCGGCGCACCCGTTCGTCGGTGAGGTAGCGGAACTGCACCACGATGGGCGGGTTCTGGGCCTGGGTGAGCGTTCGCTCGATCTCCTGGCCCATCAGCCGGAAGAAGTCGTTCAGGGCCACCAGGTCGGCGCCGCAGTGCTTGGCCACCCGCTCCCGGATCAGGCGGTTGGCCTTCTCCTCGAACTCGGCCGGGACCTTGACGCCCAGGGTCTTGGCCTTGGGCTCCGTCTCCAGGTCGTTGAGGCCAGCCAGGAGGGCTTCGGTCTCGCGCACCAGGGCCCCGGCGGGAAGGCCCATTAGATCTTGCAGGCGTTCGGCGGCGCCGCGCTCGAACTCCTGGGACAGCCGTTGGGTGCGGGTCTTGAGGTCCGCCAGCAGGTCGGCGATGGGCGAGGCGGCGGCCCCGGGGCCCTTCTGGGGCCCGAACTTGGCGAGCTTCTGCTGGGTGACCGCCTTGTTGACCCGGATCTCCTTCTCTTGCTGCTCGATCGCCATCTCGAAGACGCCCATCAGGGAGTCCAGGGCGAGTGCCACGGAATGGGCGCGGAAGAGGTCCTGGAGCGAATCCCAGGGAGCCGCCGCCAAACGCGCCTGAAGCGACAGCTCGGGCGGCACGCGATGGGTGAGACAGGTCCAGGCGCCAGCCTTGGCTCTGGCTTCCAGGCTCTTGAAGAACGGATCGTCGGCGGGCGACGGTGGAGCGGGCGGCTCGACCGGAGCGCCTTCCCCTACGGTCTCGGGAGCCGGCGCCAAGGGCGGCGGGGCGGACGGCCTGGCCGAAGCCAGCAGCACCACGTGAGGTCGGTCTTCGAAGGCCCGGACCAGAGCGCTCTCGGCGTCCTCGTCGAGGCTGACCGGCTTGTTGGCGATCACCACCAGCACGCCGGGACGAGGCGCACCCGCCTTACGGGGCGCCCGGCCCTGAGCGGAACGGAGCTGAACGCGCAACTCGAGCGGCGGGCCGGGCACGCCGATCTCCACCCCGTCGGCGGGGGGCGAGAGCAGCTGGGCGGCCGGGAAGCCAGGGCCCAGCCAGGTCGAGACGCGGTTCGCTTCCTCGGCATCGAGCGACGACAGCAGGATCAGCTCGACATCGACGGGCTTTCGGCTGGAGTAGGTCTCCAGACCGTCCAGGCTCAGTGCCAGGTTGTCCAGAGCCGGTGAGGAACCGGCCTCGCGGGCGAGCTTCTTGAAGTCAGCCACGAACTGCCTGACGGTGGGAAGCGCGGTGGGAAGAGTCGCTCGAACCAGAGCCATGCCAACCTCCTCACACGCCGACGGCGGGCCGAGCGGCCGCCTTGAAGCTGCCAGCCCGGACGTGGATGCAGGCCAGCGTTGTCCTACGCATGGTGAAGTGCCCAACCGTATCCCAGGGGCGGGGGGTCGTCAAGCCGCCGCACGCGGTGCCAGACCGCGAGACACGCTGTCGCAAGGTGGCAGAGATGAGAGTGGAGTGTTGATCCCCGCGGCTGAGGAGACTAAACTGCCAGTCCATACGAGCCAGGAGGTTTTGAGAAAATGAAGCAGCGATTCCGTGTTGCGGGCATGGCCGTCACGGCGGCTTGTGTCTTGGGCTTCGGCGCCCAGGGCTTCGGCGCCGAAGTGCCAGGCTGGTACTCGAGCAGCGACCTATCCTTCGCTCTCGCCAAAGGCAACAGCGAGACCCTCAACCTGGGCTTAAACGCCCAGATCACACGGAAGTGGTTGCGGACCTCGTGGAAGACCGATGCCAACTTCGTGCGCACCGACGTCCATGAGCCGACCCGACGAGCCGTGTGCACCGGCACCTGCGATTTGAACCTCGCCGAGGTGGAACTGGGCCCCACTCAGACCAAGTCCGAAAAGGCCTTCGTCAACAGCGCCTTCGAGCGGCGGGTGACCGAACGCTTCTTCTGGAAGGTCGCGGGGAACTTCGAGCGCGACAAGTTCGCCGGCTTGGACAGCCGCACCAGTGGTGCCGCGGGCGTTGGGTACATGTGGCGGAACCTGGACAGCTCAAAGACCCTGCAGGCCGACGTGGCGGCCACCTACACGGACCAGAAGGAAGTCGTGCCCGACCCCGAAACGGAGGACAGTTTCGCCGGCGTGCGCTTCACCGTCAACGCCGGCTTCCGGTTTGGCGACGCCAAGCGATCTGCGTACACGTCGCAGCTGGTGGTGGACGAGAACGCTCAGGATACCGACGACCTGCGCGCCAACTGGCAGAACTCCCTGTCGGTCGAAATGAACAGGCGGTTCTCGGTGAAGCTCAACCTCCAGTTTGCCTACGACAACCAACCGCAGCTGGTGGAGTTGGCGCTCTTCCGGCGCAACGTCGGGGGTAACCTGGTCGAAACCCCGACCAAGTTCCCCGCCCGCGCCGAGAAGCTCGACACCTCGGTGAGCGCGTCGATCGTCGTCAACTTCTCGCCCGGCGGCCCGGTTTCCCGGCCTGGCACGAACTGAGCGCGCCCTTGCAGCAGAACGGCAGCCGGCCGCCCGCGGTCGGCTGCCGTTGACCCCCGTGTCACCTCGTCGTTAGAATCTCCCCCGATGGCGACACTGCGGCTCGTCCCGCCGGTCGGTGCTCCCCTCGAGATCCATGGGGTGCGCACGCTCATCGGGCGGGACCCCACCGCGGACCTCGTGGTCAACGACGCCTCCGTCTCGCGAAGACACGCCGTCATCGAGCAGCGCGCCCAGGCCTGGGTGGTGGTCGACCAGCGGAGCGCCAACGGCACCTGGGTCAACGGCAGCCGCATGGACGAGGCGCTCTTGCAGGGAGGCGAGCAGCTCCGGCTGGGCGCCGTCTCTTTCGCAGTGGAGCTGGCTGGGGCTCCTCCCGTGCGCCCGGTCGAGGCCCCAAGGCGACCCGCGGAA
>DATECU010000174.1:0-4860 GCA_035286745.1 Vicinamibacteria bacterium
CGGCAGCCGGGCCGCGTAGAGGACGATGCAGTCGGCGGTCTCGGGTCCTATCCCGTTAACAGTCAACAGCTTGCGTCGTAGCGCTTCGACCGATTCGGTCGCCATCGCCGAGACCCGTCCCCGGTACTCGGCCCCCAGAAACCAGACGAAGGCGGCCAGCCGGCGAGCCTTGACGTTGAACGTGCCCGCCGAACGGATGAGGGGAGCGATCTGAGCAGGCGAGAGGTCCCTTAGACCGCGGTAGGACAGCCGGCCGCTGCGTCGCAGCGAAGAGAGCGCCTTCTCCGCGTTGGGCCAGGCGGTGTTCTGCACCAGGATGGCCCCCGCGCAAACCTCGAAGGCGGTCCTGCCGGGCCACCAGCCGGCGTGACCGAAGCGCGCCCGCAGGCGGGCGTAGACAGTGCGGACCATCCCCTGGCCCATCCTCGGCATCGAGCGCCGACATTACCGCAGAAGCCTTCTGGGCGGCCAATGTTGACACTGAAGCACACGCTCACCCATAATCCGCTAAGTCGCAGTAGACTCGGGATTTTTCACGCCTGTCGAGGTTCAGATGAGCCTAGAAGACGACCTCAAGTCCAAGACCCTCGCCCTCATCAGCCGCCAGATGGCCAACTGGGTGGTGGACATCCAGCGCCACATCGGCCGGCACCAGGAAAACCTGGTGCGCTCCCTCGATGAGCTGCAAGAGACGGTGGCCCGGTACGATGAGAAAATCGACGAGACGGAGATCGGCCAGAGCATGGCCGAGGTCGTCGCCAGCCAGCCGCCACCGCCACCCGCACCCCCCGCGGCGGCCGAGGGCCCCGGCTTTGCTGAGCTTCGAGCCTCGCTCTCAGCCATCGAGAAGGGCACCAGCCTGAGTGAGGTCTTGACCTTCTTGGTCAACGAAATCACCGGCTACGTGGATCGCGCCGCCATGTTCATCGTCAAGGGATCGGCCGCCATAGGCTGGTACGCCAAGGGCATCGACTCGGCTGATGCGGTGAAGCAGACCACCGTCGCGCTGGCCACGGACACCGTCTTCCGCACCGTTCACAACTCGCGCCAGGCGATGCGCGGGCAGTTGCAGTCGTCCCCGGGCACCGTTCAGGCGCTGCTGCGGCTGGGCGGCAACCCCCGAGGCATGATGGCGGTTCCCCTGATCCTCCGCGACAAGCTGGCGGCCATCCTGTACGCCGACACCACGAGCGGCCAGATCCCCGACCAGGTGGCGGACCTGATCGAGGTGCTGGTGCTGGTCGCGGGCAAGATCGTGGACGTCATCTCTTCCGCGCCCAAGACGGCGGTGACCCGCACCACCGGCAGCATCTCGGTGGAAAAGGCGCAGGCCATCAAAGCCGACACCGAAGAGGTGCGCGAGCGCGCCGGCTTCCCCCGTCCGGCGCCGCCCGCTCCCCCCACGCCACCACCGGCCGCCCAGGACCAGAGCTCCACGGTCATGTTCGGCCCGGCGGCCATGGCGGGCCTGCGCCAGCCGGCTGCCACCCCGCCACCCGCTCCGCGGACCCCGCCCGCCCCCTCCGCGCCGGTGGCCCTCACCCCGGAACAGCAGAAGGCTCACGAAGACGCCAAACGCTTTGCGCGGCTGGTGGTGAGCGAGATCAAGCTCTACAACGAGGCCAAGGTCAACGAGGGGCGCCGGCACAAGGACCTCTACGAGCGGCTCAAAGAGGATATCGAGCGGGGCCGCCAGATGTACGCCGACCGGGTGGCACCGGGTGTGCGGGAAACCACCAACTACTTCTTTGAGGAGTTGGTGCGGATCCTGGGCGGGGGTGATCCCAGTGCGCTGGGTCCCATGTAGGCGGGCGCCGGTTCTCGGCCTCGCCCTATTCACCCTGACGGCCGCCGTTCGGGCGGACGCACCGAACGCACCAAGTGCCTGGATCGAGGCCCGACCGGCCGACGCGGCCGAGACTGCCCTGCGCCAGGCCATCGTCGGCACTTCGGTCGACTTGGGACCGCTGGAGGCCGTCTCTTCGTCCCACCCAGGCAGCACCGCCTCCGGGCTGGCTCAGCTCGCCGCCGGCTTGATGCTGGTTGGCAACAACCGATTCGCCGAGGCCCTTCCCCATCTCCAGCACCCCGACATCGATCGCACGGCGCTGGCCGATCACGCCCTGTTGGCGGTGGCGGGGGCCCAGCAAGCCCTCGGCGATCCCGGCAGAGGCGCCGACGCCTACCTCGGCGTGCTCAAGACCCACCCCGCAAGCACGCTCGGCTGCGCCGCGGTCGCCGGTGGATCGCAGGCCCTGGAGCAAGCCGGCCGCGGTGCGGAGGCCATCGCCCTGCTCGAACGCACGGCCAAGGAGTGTCCCTCGGAGGCTCCGGCTGCGCTGCTTCGCCTGGCTTCGCTTCACGAGCGCGCCGGACAGGCGGCCATGGCGGCTCAGGCCCTCGACCGGCTCGACCGCGACTTCCCCGCTTCACCCGAAGCCCGCGGCGCGAGCGCACGGCTCACCGCCCTGCGGCCCCGTCTGCCGGCATTCACCCCCGCCGAACGCGATGAGCGCGACTACAAGAAGGCGGTCGCCCTCTCCGGCGCCGCCCTCTTCCGCGAAGCGCTTCCCCTCTACCGCTCCCTGCTGGCGCGCCGCCTGGGTCCCGAGCGAGCCGCCGAGGTGCGCGTGCGTCTGGGGCGCGCTCTGCTCACCTTGCGGCAGTACCGAGAGGCCACAGCGACCCTGAAGGCGGTGCCCAAGGGCTCGGCGGCGGAAGCCGAAGCCGCCTACTTCCTGGCCAAGATCCAGGCCAGGCGGCAGCCGGCGCCCCCTCTGTACGAGGACGTGGTCGCTCGCTTCCCGGGCACACCTTGGGCTGAAGACGCGCTTCTGAGCCTGGCCCAGCACTTCCAGAAGGACGCCCTCGAAGACCAGGCTCTGCCCTACTATCGGCGGCTGCTGGCCGGCTTTCCCGATGGACGTTATGCGGACCGCGCCACCTGGCGGGTGGCCTGGTGGGAGTTCCGGGCCGGGCACCACGAGCTGGCGGCCGGCATGCTGGAGCAGGCGGCCCAGGCCAGACCCCAGGGGTCCTCGGTCGCCGGTTTCCTCTACTGGGCCGGCAGGTCGCGCTCAGCGTTAGGCGCGGACCAGTCCGCCCGCGCCATCTATGGGGAGACGGTGCGGCGCTTCAAGCACACCTACCACGGCCTCAGGGCCGCCGAGGCTCTGGCCCTGGTCAGCGGGGGCGCCTCTTCGACACGGCCCGCCGCGGTCGCTCCGCCGGCCGCTCTCGATCCCTCCCTGGAACGCGTGCGCCAGCTCTTGCTGATCGAGCGCCTGGCCGAAGCCGCCGAGGAGCTGAAACGCCTCCCGGCTCGGCCCCAGGTCCAGGCCACCCTGGCCTGGATCCAACGCCGGCAGGGCCGTCTCCGCCCGGCCATCACCGCCATGAAGCGGGCTTTTCCGGAGTGGAAGAGCCAGGCGGGTGACGACCTGCCAGAGGCGGTGTGGAAGGTGATCTACCCTCTAGAGTATGCGGACCTGCTTCAGGAGCGCGCGCAGAAGGAAAGCCTCGACCCGGCACTGGTAGCTGCCATCATCTGGCAGGAGTCCACCTTCGACGCCGACGCCGTGAGCAGCGCCGGGGCCCGGGGCCTGATGCAGGTCATTCCCCCCACCGGTCGCCAGTTGGCCCGATCGCTGGGCGTCACCTACCGCAAACGCGATCTCCACAACCCCGCGATCAGCCTCGGCTTCGGCACCCGCTACCTGCGCGAGATGCTCGACGAGTTCGGCGGGCGGCTGGAGCGCGCTCTGGCTGCCTATAACGCAGGACCGCATCGCGTGCTGGCCTGGACCGCCGGCAAACCCGAGATGTCCGCCGAGGAGTTCATCGAGAGCATCCCCTTCACCGAGACTCGCGGCTACGTCATGAGCATTCTCACCCACCTCGAGCACTACCGGCGTCTCTACGGCCTGGGGGCCGCGGCGCCGCCGGCTGCCGCTACCGGAGTTGGCGCGCCATGAGCTTCAGAATCGGCGACTTCAAGACCAAGATCGACCCCGGGGTACTGCGCGCCGGCGCCGGCGTGCGTGCCGACGGGCGCGGTCTCGACCAGATGCGGCCGGTGACCATCACCCCCCGCTACATCAAGCACCCCGAGGGCTCGGCCCTGATCGAGGTGGGTGAGACCAAGGTCATCTGCACGGTCAGCGTCGAGGAGCGGGTACCCCAGTTCCTGAAGGGCAAGGGCACCGGCTGGATCACCTCCGAGTACGGCATGCTGCCCCGAGCCACCTCCACCCGCTCCCAGCGCGAGACCGGGCGGGGCGGACCCTCGGGCCGCACCCACGAGATCCAGCGCCTGATCGGCCGCTCGCTCCGGGCGGTGGTCGACATGCAGGCGCTAGGCGAGCGGACGCTGTGGGTGGACTGCGACGTGATCCAGGCCGATGGCGGCACCCGCACCGCTTCCATCACCGGCGCCTTCGTGGCCCTGGTCGAGGCGCTACGCCACTTGCAGAAGCACGGGGCCTTCCCGGAGCTTCCCCTCCTCGACTTCGTGGCCGCCACCTCGGTAGGCCGGGTGGGCAGCGAGATCTGCCTCGACCTCGCCTACGACGAGGACTCCAAGGCCGAGGTGGACATGAACGTGGTCAAGACCGGGCAGGGCCGCTTCGTCGAGATCCAGGGCACCGCCGAGGGCACGCCTTTCGACGACGACCAACTCCTGTCGCTGCTGATGGCGGCCGACAAGGGGATCAAGGAGCTGATCGCCTGCCAGAAGAAGGCGCTGGGTGAGGTCCAGCTCAAGAAGCCCAAGGGTTAGGCGGACACGGAAGCGATTAGCCATCAGCCATCAGCGATCAGCAACGCGCTTCGTGGCTGAGCGCTGAAAGCTGACCGCTCCCG
>DATECU010000175.1:0-27190 GCA_035286745.1 Vicinamibacteria bacterium
GCTGAGACTCGGAAGCGCCGAGGACCAACTCGGTGGGACCCTGAGCCCGCGAGCCGTCGTCCATCCGTACCTCGAGGGTCATGGTCCGGCCGCGCACCTGGCCGCGAAAGCGGGCAGCCTGCTGGCGATACGGTTCCGGTCCCGCTTGCAGCTCATAGGAGCCGGCCAGGTCGAACTCCCCGTCGGCGTCGAGCGTCAACGGGTTGGGAGCGGAGCCGGCCGCACAGTGGAAAGCAAAGGCGGCACCGGAAGCCCCCACCGTGGCGCGAGCGTCGGAACCGGACCACACGCCGGCTGGAATCTCGGCCGGATCGGGGGCCTCCGTCCCGCAAGCTACCAACAGGACCATCACCAGTGCTGGCTGCATCCTCCACATGGCCACCTCCATCGCGATCTGAGCCCGGAGCCTCGCCAGGTTGCAGATCCATGGTAGACCGGTCCCCTCCGAGGTCCAAGAGAACTCCACGCCGCTCGCCGGCGCGGGCGCCCGCGCTGGCATCGAGGTACCGCTCCGCGCTCCGACGCTCGGAAGCCCCCGCGGGGTAGCTGTCGGCACACAGCCGTCAGCACTCGGCAACGGCAGCAGCCGCAGTGCGAGCAGGTTCGCTCTCCACAGCCTCGGGCGCCATCCGTCGCTGACTGCTGATTGCTGATGGCTTGCTGCGTCCCGTGCCTCGCGAGTCGCGCGTGGGGTACCTCGACGCGCAACCGCGCCGGCCGATCGCCATCCGTCCCGCTTCTGGCCGGAGGTCTCCTCTTCTCCTTCTCTGTGCCTCTGTGGTTTCTGTTCCTTGGGTTGCGACCCCGGCCGCGCTAGGCTAGGGTCCTGTGGGCGCTGGCCGAGCGGCCGAGGTGCCGGGAAGCGCCAGCGCAGGCTCGACCCGGAGCCGGCGGCTCGGCTCGTGGGTCGGCAGCGCCTCCGAACCTGGGCAAGCCGAGGAGGTGCGATGGGCGCGGAAGAAGGCAGCCGGCGCGAGGAGTACCTCGCGCGGATTCACCGGGTGCAGGACTACGTCGAGACCCATCTGGACCAGGAGCTGAGCCTGCGCGAGCTGGCCGCCGTCGCCTGCTTCTCACCCTTCCATTTCCACCGCATCTTCAGTGCGATGGTGGGAGAGCCGCTCCACCGCTTCGTTCTGCGCCTCCGTCTCGAGAAGGCGGCATCCCAGCTCCTCCACAACCCCAAGAAGAGCGTGACCGAGGTGGCCCTCGACTGCGGCTTCGGCGGCTCGGCGGCCTTCGCCCGCGCCTTCCGGGCCGAGTTCGGGATGAGCGGCAGCGAGTGGCGCCGGCGATGCGAGGCCGAACGCCGTGGGGCCGGAATGGCCGGCAGCAAGAAACGCAAAACGGTTGGCAAGGAAGGAAAAGACCAGGAGCAGGATCTGGGTTCCACTGGGGACGGCGTCCGGAATGGACCGGACGCAACTTCGAGGAGAGAGCCCATGCCCATCAAAGCCGCCGGAAGCGTCCGCGTCGAGGAAACCACGCCGTTGAACGTGGCCTACGTTCGCCACATCGGCCCTTACGCCGGCGACGCCGAGCTCTTCAAGGGGCTATTCGGAAAGCTGATGTCCTGGGCGGGACCGCGGGGGCTGTTGCGGTTCCCCGAGACCCGGATGCTCTGCGTCTATCACGACAATCCGGACGTGACGGAGCCGGAGAAGCTGCGGGTGAGCGCCTGCATCACCGTGCCCAAGGGCACGCCGGTCGAGGGCGAGGTAGGCACCATGGAGGTGCCTGGAGGCCGGTACGCATTCGCCCACTTCGAGCTCGACCCTTCCGAGTACGGTGCCGCCTGGACCTGGGTCTACGGGACCTGGCTTCCTTCGAGCGGCTACCAACCCGACGACCGCCCCTGTTTCGAGCTGTACCTGAACGATCCCAACCAGCACCCCGAGCACAAGCACGTGGTCGAGATCGTGGCGCCGGTGCGCCCACTCTGATCGCCGCCGCGGGCGGGGCGGCCAGCCGTCGCCCGCCCTACCCCGGCGATGGCCTTGAGATGCCCAGCCGGTCGAGCATGTCGAGGTCGAGCGGGGCGGTCCGAAGCGGCGGCAGGTACAGGGTCGAGATCACCGACACCCGGGCCTCCGCGAGCTTACCCAACGGAACGTGGAGGATCAGCGGGTCGCAAACGGGATAGACGGCGGCTTCGTAAACGACGGCCTGGTGGCCCGCGGGGTAGTGCTGGAGCAGCACCTCAGCGAGGACGCGCAGGCCGGAGCGGCTCCAGAGATCCTCGCGCTCGTAGGTGGCGACGCCGATGCCACCGGCCTGCCACAGGATCAGGTTGCTGGTGGGATCGAACCGACGCTGGTGGACCAGGAAGTCGGTGGCCTCGAAGCTCTGACAGCCGTGGATCGCGGGGTCGAGCCCGAGGTCGGCAAAGAGGCAGTCTTCGGCCGAGACACCGGGGAACATCCGGGCCTCGAACCCGGCCGCCCGCGCCTGACGAATGGCTTCGTGCGGCGGGAAGGCGAACACCCCGGGATGGCCGTAGAAGACGGCGCACACGTCAAGGCCCTGCCGCACCGGGGTCAGCATCCGCTCCACCATCTCCCGATAGGAATCAAGCCGCGGCTTGCCGGGTGCGTAGCAGCCCTTCAGGGATTCCGCCGTCGCGTTGAGCTGCCGGATCCAAGCCTCGGCTGCCGGATCGGCGACCATGTACAGGCACTTCTCGGCACTCTCGATGAGCGTTTGGGATTCGGCGGTGACGTGGCCGGCCGCAAGATAGCCGGTGCCCACGACGGCCAGGGAGCCCTTCTTCAATCATGGTCTCCTAACTGACGTGTGCGGATGAGCGAGGTGTCGAACAGCACGGCGGCGAGAGGGACCGGACTCGCCCGCGCAAGGGGCGAGTCCGGGCGGCACGATCGAGGAGCGCTCAGATGAAGACGAGCATGCAACAGCCAGTAGGGGCATCGTCACCCAGGTGGGCGCGGATCTTGTCCGGATCTCCGCTCCTGAGCACAGCTTTGTCCTCAGCGGTAAGGGCGTGGGCGTCCATCACTCCGTCGGGGTCCTTCTTGAAGCTCTCGCGGAGCTTGGGGTCGCGGGACAGCTTGATCATGAGGTCCGCAAGGTTCTTGGCCATGACACCTCCGTGGGAGGGAGCGGCTACCCTATCCGCGGCCGCTCAAGCTGTCAAGGTGCAGCGGCTCAGCGGCTCAGCGGCTCAGCGCGCTCAAGGCTCACCCGCGCCGGGATCGGCACGCGCGACCGCACCACGCCGGGAGGAAGGGCTGGGGAACGAGCGTCGAAGCTCGCGTAGGGGTTCTTCGAGGTACTGTGGAAGCTCCCCGCGAGCGCGGGCCGCTTCCAAGATTGCGAGCGTTTCTTCGAGACGCAGGCGGGACCGTTCCAGGGCGACCTTGAACCGAGGGTCGGTTCTGAGGGCCACCATGTCTCGACCCTGCGCCAGCATGTCGTAGGGAGCAGCAGAGCCGGCACCCGTGAGGCGCGAGAGGATCTCGAGCGCGTCGCCGGCCCGGCCCTGCCGGGCCACAGAAACCACCCCGCTCAGGGCGTAGCTCTCCCAGGCGGGGAAGCGCGAGGTCCCATCGGCGACCTTCAACAGGCGCTCGAAGGCCTCCCGGGATGCGGGACCTTCGCCGCCTTCTATGGCGGCTCGGTCCCGCGCCAGCGCGACCCATTGCGGGTTGAGGCGGCCCTCGGTGGCCATGGCTTCCAGTCGCTTCAGGATCTCCAGCCGCTCACCGGCACGGTCGGGGGCGGTGAGCCACTCCACCTGGTTGGACAACGCGGTGGGTGCATCCGACTCCAGCCGCAGGACCTGCTCGTTCCGAGCGATCGCCTCCGCCCGCCGGCCGAGCAGGTCGAGCAGGGTGGCCGCGCTCACCGAGGCATTGACGTAGAGGGGGTCCGCTCGCGACGCCTCGTTGAAGGCTTCGATGGCAAGGCCACACGAGTTACCCATCACCGAGCCGCCGAGCATCGCCTGGGCGAGAGCGTCGTGTGGGCCGAAGGACGCGGCCTTCACGGCGAACTCCAGCGCGGTGCGGTGACTTGCCCGGGCCTGCTCGGCGAAGCTGAGGACGGCCCACGCCCGGCTCGATCGCGGATCGAGTTGCAGGGCCCGCCGCGCCCAGGTCTCCGCCCCCGCGACGTCCGCCGCGTTGCCCATGATGCCCTTGCGAAGGAAGAGCACGGCGGCACCGGCGGCCGCTTCGGCCCGCTTCGGGTCCAGCTCCAGCGCCCGCTCAAAGGCGGCCAGGGCCTGATCGGCATCCTCCGTCTTGTATAACGCACCGTAGCGGCTCAGGTGGTAGCGCCCCCGCTGCAACACCAGCTCCACCTCGGACGCGCCGCTCGGAGTGGCCACCGGGGAGGCAGCCGGTCGGACCGCCTCGCGAACCCCCTCGGCGGCCTCCCGCACCAGGTTCAGGTAGCCGGCCCGGGTGCCGTCGTACTCCCGGCTCCACATCAGGCGCCGGCTCTTGGGTTCCACCAGCTGCACCGTGAGCGCCAAACGCTCGGCCTGCACGGCCACGGTGGAGAGCACGAAGGCGTTGACCTGGTACACCTCGGCCACCTTGCCCAGGTCGCCGCCGATCCGCTCCATGTCGACGCTGGTGGGGGGCAGCTTGGTCTCCAGGCCCTGGATCTGATTCAGGTAGGTCGAGATGGTGCTGGGGATGGCATCGGCGAGGAAGGCGTCGGCCGCCTCCGAATGAACGCGACAGGGCAGGGCGACCACCGATCGGACCCGGCTCACCCCTGCCGTCCCCAGCCCCCTCCAGGCGACGACACCCGCCACCAGCACGGCCAGAGCCACGCCCATCGACGCCCAACGCGATAGGCGGTTGCGCCTGAGGACGGGCTTCCAGGCCGAGTTCGAGGTGGTGGGGTCGAGCTGCTGGCGGACCGCGCGCAGATCCCCCAGCAGGGCGAGGGCGTTCGCATAGCGATCCTCCACCCGCTTGGCCAGGCACTTGTCCAGGATGCGCTGCAGGGCGGGCCAGGAGGCCCCGTCCTGGGCCGAGCGCAACGCCGGGGCGGGCGCCTCCACGATGGCCTGCTGGGTCTCGTAGACGCTGGCCCCGCGGAAGGCCGGAACCCCGGTGAGCATCTCGTGGAAGACCAGGCCGAAGCTGAAGAGATCGCTCCGCGGATCGACGGCTCGGCCTCGGGCTTGCTCGGGGGACATGTAGACGGCGGTCCCGTAGACGATGCCGGACCCGGTGTTCATGCGGGCGGCGGTGTCGGCTTCGCTGTCGACGTCGCTCGCCGGCTCCACCAGCTTGGCGATGCCGAAGTCGATGATCTTGGCGTGGCCGTCTTCGGTCACCATGATGTTGCCGGGCTTCATGTCCCGGTGCACGATGCCCTTCTCGTGGGCCTTGGCCAGTCCTCCCACCACCTCGATGGCCAGATCGAGCGCCCGGCCGGTGGTGAGCGGCCCTCGCGCCAGCAGGACGGAGAGCTTCTCGCCCCGGATCAACTCCATGGCCAGGAAGGTCACACCGTCGGCGTCGTCGATCTCGTGGACCACGGCGATGCGGGCGTCGACCAGGGCGGCGGCGGCGCGGGCTTCCTGAAGGAAGCGGCGGCGGCGCTCGGGATCGGACAGCAGCTCGGGGGGCAACACCTTGAGCGCCACCTCGCGGCTGAGCTTGGTGTCGAAAGCCCGATACACAATGCCCATCCCCCCCCGGTTGATCTCCTCGATGACCCGGTAGTGGGACAGGGTCCGGCCGGCAAGGGATGACGTTGGCATGAGCGGATCTGGTTCGAACTCCCCGACGCCCTAGACTACATCGTCGCAGCGCGAAGAGCCATTTGGGGAGGAGGCAGCGATGGCACGATCAGCTGCGGAGCCGGTCGCCAGCGGCGATCAGAACCCCGGGAACACAGCGGCGAAATCAGCGTCGATCAGTGCCCAGACGTGCTGGCGCTGCTCCGGATCGACCGGCGTTCGTTCCAGACGTTCGAGCAGGGTGGCCCGGTCGACCAGGCGGTGGCGAACAGCGGCCCGCACGTACGTCCGGTCCTTCTCTCTGCCGGCGACGTACTTCGAAATCAGCAGGTCGTGCGGCTCCAGGCACAGCCCGGTGCCGGCGGGCGTCGGCACCGGAACCAGGCGGTCCTCCCAGCCGGCGGGGAGCACCGCGGTGCGGGCACCCACGCCCTGGGCGTAGTAGCCGTAGGTTTCGTGGAATGGCGACAGCTCCCCGATCGAGCCATCGATGACGTCCGCCCGTTCGGGATGATGGCGTGGGTAGACATCGGCGTCCGCCGAGACGCACAACTCGGCCGGGGCGTCGGGGTACTGGCCGAGGATGGCCTGGCTCCCGATGACGACGATCTCCTGATCGCCGGCGATGGTCGCGGCTGCGCGAATCACATGTTCGAGTTGCGCCCTGGTCATGAGCGATCGAACTCCTCGCGGACTCGCCGCCACACGGCCCAGCGGGTGTGGGGATCGACGACCCCGGCGAAGGGGGACGACTGGCGGAGCTGGCGCGCCGGTTCTCCCGGGTCGGTCAGCATCAACGTCACCTCGGCCAGGGGCCGAGCCAGAACCTCGAGCCACGCGTCTGCCCAGCGGCGAGCGACCGAGCCATCGCGCAGCCACTGCTCCACCCGCTGGCGCGCTCGATCGACCAGGCCGGGCTCGGCGGCAAGCCGCTCGGCAACCAGCCGGTGCAGTTCCAGGCTGCGCTCCTCGGCCAGGCGGTGGCGACCGTCGGTCATGACTAGCAAGTGTACCATCGGCCGGCGCGGGCGAACGCATGGCTTCGTTTGGTGCGCGGGCGACCGTCCTGCCCGGGGGTTCGGGGTGCGGGTCAGGGGCGATGGGCGAAGTAGCTGGCCAACACCTGGGCCACCCGTGTGGTTCGGGAGGTGGGCGAAGCGCCGGGCGATTCCACGCCCTCCAGGTAGAGCGCCCCCAGGACCGAATCCCCCCGGGTGAAGGGAACCAGGATGAAGGCCCCCGCCGGGCCGGAGCCGGTTCGGACCTGAGGATCGCTGGCGCCGAGGAGCGCCTCGGCCCGCTTGCGGGCCTCCGGATCCAGGTTCGAGGCCAGGGCCTCGAGCGTCTCGCCCTGCGCGACGTAGACCGCACCGGTCGAAGCACGCCCCAGGGCAAGCGCCGCCTGAAGCGCGGTGGCCGCGAACTCCTCCCCCGCGCCCGAGAGCGCAACCGTTTCGAACACGTCCAGTAGCATGGGCCACAGCCTAGCGCCGGATGTGGCCCGCCTTCAATCACAATCCGCGCGTAATCTGTGTGATTTCAGATACTTGCGGAATGCGTCCAGGGGTTGGACGGCTCCTGCTGATCTCCCTGGACGAGAGGGTCGCCGTCCGCGTCTACTTCGGGGGGGGCGGGGGCGGCTGGGGATTGGAGCCGTCGAGTATCTGGGCGGAGGGCGCATGCGCCGGCCTGTCCGTCCTGACCCTGTCGCGTCCGGATCGCGGCGACTCGAAGGGAGCGTCGAACCCCAGAAAGAGCATCCAAACCCATGCGATCAGCATCGGTGTTCTCCTGTTCCTGGCGGGCTAGTCCGCACGGAACATTGTGGCACACACCGTCCATTCGTTGGACAACTTCCGTCCAGAACGTGGGACCTGCGCCTTGATGTCTTGACATGGATCGCTTTGCGAACCACTATACTCCCGGGAGGAGTCGCCGGTGAGAGCCAAGTCAGCCGAAGCTGTCGTACGCATCATGGTGGCCAAGGACCCCCGTCAGTCCGCGGACACCATCCTGGAGTTCCTGATGGGCGTGAACGGAGCCGGGGCGGCGGCGGTGTTCTCGGTCGAGAGCGAGCCGCGCCTTTTCGTCGGCCGTGGCATTGCCCAGAGCGCGCTCGACCGAACTGCCGACTGCTGGAGACGCGAGGGCGAGAGCCTGCTCCAGGGCCGTCTGTCTAGGACCGACGCCTTCCTGCTGCTGCCGGTGCTTCGCAGGGATCGCCTGGCGGCCCTGGTGTACCTGGAGGCGCCCCAGGCCGACCTCGACAGCCTGGCCGAGGTCTCAGGCATGCTTGCGGACGCGGTCACCCGGGGCTGCGCCCAGCCCGAGGCTGCGTCGCCGGTTGAGGCCTATCTGGAAGAGACGCCCACCGAGGAGATCGAGCGCCGCCGGCTGATCCTGCTGCTGGACCGCTTCGAGTGGAACGTGGCTCGGGTTGCGCGCGAGCTGCGACTCACACGGACCACCGTTTACAAGCGCCTGGCAGCCTTCGCCATCACCCGGAAACGGGTTCCCAAGGACCCGAGGACCCTGCGAACGCTACCAACCGTCGTCTCCTGACGAGCTAGTTGTGACCGCTGACCAGGTGGTGGTCGCGTTCTTGGCAGAGGCCGTCGTGGCTGCCGTCGCGGCAGGCCTGCTGGTACGTGGGCGCTGGCGGCTCAGCTGGTTCTTCACCGCGTACCTCGTCGTCGTCTTCGGTTGCGAGGTGGCCATCACCTGGTGGCCGCGCGTCTTCTTCAGGCCGGGCTTCTGGATGCTGAAGGAGGCCGTCTACGATGTGTTGAAGTTGGGCGTGACCGTCGAGCTGGCCTGGAGGACGTTCCGGGTCTTCCCGGGGGCGGGAGCGGCAGCCCGAAGGGTCATGGCGCTGATCCTGTTGGTCACCACCGTCGTGACGGTGGCGGCTTCCGGCCGCGGTCTCAGCTACCTGACGGTGGCGGGGGAACTCCACCCGCGCGTCATCAACGGCACCATCTGGCTTCTGGCAGCGACCTTGGGCCTGGCCCAGTGGTATCGGGTTCCCCTGCACCCCTTCCACCGAGCGATCCTGGCCAGCCTGGGCGCCTACTTGGCCGTCTTCGGCGTCTTGCTGCACCTGGAAGGCCTCCACGGTTGGGCGGCCCAGCCCTACCTGAACGCGCTCGACCCAGCCGCCTACCTGTTGCTCACGCTCTATTGGGCCCACCTCGCCTGGCGCCCCGAGAGCGCGCTCGCCCGGGCCCACCTGGCGACCCTGCGCAAGGTCGAGCTGCGGACGGCGCCATGTGGGTGATCGCGGCGGGACTCCTGGGAGGGCTCCTGTTGCTGGCCCTCTGCGGTCTTCACAACCAGGCCCAGATCCTGCACGACTGGGAGATGGTGCTCTCCCCCTGGGGCGCCGACGCCTATCGCGAGGTAGAGGAGCGCGTCGAGGGCGAGTCGAAGATGGCGGAGTACGCCTACCGCAAGGCCTTCACGGCTCGGGCGGCCGGCTCCACCGAGGAGGCGATCCGCCTGCTGGAGGTGGGCCTCAAGGTGGTGGAGCGCACCTCTCCGGACATGCTCACCCTGCTCCGCGGCATGGCCGTCGTCTCGCGCATGGTGGCCGCGGTGTCGCCGATCGCCCCGCTCAGGCCCCAGGACTTCCGGCTCCCGCAGCTTTCCGGGCTGGCTTTTTTGAGCGCCTTCGTTCACCGCCTGCTGGTCTCCACCGCCGAGCGCTTCAGGCTCCGCGCCTACGTGCTGCGCAGCGGGTTCGGGGTGGCCCGGCGTTTCCTGATGTCGAACACCGAACGCATCAGGACCCGGCAGCCGGGCGCCGACCCCGCCTGGGAGCGCATCGTGGCCGCCCGCGAGGACCTGCGCACGCTCTCGACCGAGAGCTTGCAGACCTTCCACGCCCTCTTGCGTTCGCTGGCCGCCGAGCCGCGTTAGGCAGACAGCCAAGACACTCGATCGCCCCTTCCCGGGAACAGGGCGCGGCGGGCCTACTCTCCCCGCGCCCTCATGATGTCAGTGGGACTCGCCCGGAGAAGACAAGCGGGACTCCAGTTCCGCAACGCGCTGCGTCAGGGCGCCAACCCGGGCACGGAGGTCGGCTACCTCGGCTTTGATCTCCTCGCGATCCTGCTCGCCCCGAGCCAGCGCCGTCTCGATGCGTCGCAGGCCGGCCAAGATCGCCTGGTATTCGACAGTGATAGATGCTGTCGAAGTGCCCGAGAGCGTTGTGCCTGAACTCGTGGAACTCGGCGCGGAACTCCTGGATCTCGGATTGAAGCCGCTGTTCCATCTGGGCCATGTTGCGGTGTGCCCTCGCCAGGTCGGCCTTGCTGACCATCTCGGTTCGGACCTGCTCGAGGCCCCCGGCCATCTCGGTTCGGACCTGCTCGAGGCCCCCGGCCATCTCGGCTCGGACCTGATCGAGGCCCCCGGCCATCTCGGTTCGGACCTGCTCGAGGCCCCCGGCCATCTCGGCCCGGACCTGATCGAGACCCGCGGCCATCTCGCCCCCGACCTGCGCCAGACCGGTTTGAAGACGGTCGAGATCCGGGCGGATCGTCTCCGCGTAGAAGGTCCGTAGCGCCACTGCGAGTTGGTCTTGCTTTGCCATACCTCATCTCCCTCCATGTCAACCACGGGGGGAGAGCCACATGGGACGCTCCCGAGTCTACACGAGACGGGTGTCGATTCGGGTCCCAGCCTGGCCGTGGCTGCGCGGTTACTGAGTCCCGGACCGAGGCAGCGCCAGCAGGACGTCGTCCCCGGCGACGGCCAGCCGCCGAGCGCCGTGCCGCTCCAGCCAGGCCGTCACCTTCTTCCCCTTGCCCCTCCGCCAGGCGGCTTCGTGCACGACGGCGTGAGTGGCGCCGGAGCCCGCCAGCGCGCCCCAGGCCCGGTCGGGCTCGCCCAGGACTGCACCTAGCGCCGATCGCCGAGCCAGGTAGCTGGCCGGCAGCGCCCCGCTGAAGCCGTTTGCGAGCCGGCGCCGGTGCTCGATCGAGTAGAACATGTAGCGCAGCTCGTAGGGAGAGGAGCCGAACGGGAACTCGACCAGCACCGCCTCGGCCGGAAGGCCCTCCACCGCGCGGTATATGGCCGGAGTCGCCGAGCCCACCAGCACCCGGGCCGGGGGCTTCTTGAGGTCGAAGTCCCGCCACACGTCGTTCAAGACGATCGGCGCCGCAGTGGATTCCAACAAAAAGACCAGGGAGACGATGGAGAGCACCAGACGGGCCCGGCGAACGCAACGGGTGATCTCCAGGGCGCCCCACCCGCCCAGCACGGACAGGAACAGAGTGACCAGCATCGCGAAACGGGCGGGGACGCGCAGGCTGCCGTAGCCGGGGACGTTCTCGTAGAGCCACCGGTAGAGGCTGACCACCGGCACCGGCTCGCCGAGGCTGGTGACGGTAGGGCCCAGGGACAACCAGAACGCCCCCAGCAGGCCCGCTGCGTAGAACGCAAACGGCGCCATCCACAGGGCGCGCGCGAGGTTCCGGGCGCGCGGCGAGAGCGCCAGCGCCGCCAGCGAGACTACGAGAAGCAGGAGCGGCCGCTGCAACCGGCGCAGCCGGAGGCCGGGGAGCCACGAGGACACCTCGCTCCCCGCCCCCGCCACGATGAGGAGGATGGCCAGCAGCGAGCCCGCCGCCAGAAGCGCCGCCGACCCGACAGCCAGTCGGCGCCAGGGCGCGGCCTTCTCCATCTCGAACCCGGACTGCGGAGCCGAGGCGCTGCTCACCCAGAGTATGCGGAGCCGAGCCGCCAGCCCGAGACCCGCCAAGAGCAGCAGCGTCAGCGACGGAAAGAGCCCGCCTTCGGGCTTGGCGTAGACCTGCAACCACGCCCACGCCCGCTGCCCGACGGTCGCGGTCAGGTAGCTGTAGACGTCAGCCGAGAAGAGCTCCACCTCCCAGCGAGGCCGCGCGATACCGCCGCTGGCGTTGGCCGCGAGGTAAGGGAGGAGAAACGGCAAGGTGAGCAGCACTACCGCCACCCCCGCCGCGACCAGGCCGACCCAGGTGCGCCGATCGGCGAGCCGGCCGCATTGCCCCATGCCGTGGACGGCGTAGGCGACAACAAAGGGCGCGAAGTAGAGCAGGTAGTAGCCGCAGGACAGGTTCTGCACGACCAGAGCCAGCACCGCGCCCACCAGCGGCCAGGCCCGTTTGGTGTGGAGAAAGCGGCGGAGGCCGAGGAGCACGAAAGGCATCCACTGCGACGAGAGGACCTGGAGGTGCGAGAACTGCTCGACGCGGTAGGGGGCAAACGCGTAGAAGAGCCCGGCCACAAAGGCGGCCGGCCGGTTGCCGGTGAGGTCGAGAACGAGGAGGTAGGCGCCGAGGCCCGACAGGACGAAGGTGGAGAGGAAGAGCAGGTTGTAGCAGAGGATCAGGTTGCCGCCCAGAAGGTAGACGGGAAGCACCTGGATCGCCTGAGCCATCAGGTGTTCGGAGTAGGCGAGCGTCAAGGGCTCGGGGAAGAAGATGTTGGCGTCCCAGAACCCGCGCCAGGCACCCAGATCTCCCGAAAGGAGCTGGGCCAGGCGGCTGAGGTCCCAGCCCAGGATCCAGCAGTTGAGGAGCGGATCGCCCAGATCCCAGGGGATGTCTCGGGCCAGACCGAGGCCGAGCGGCCAGGTCATCGCCACCGCCAGCAGCGCATAGACGCCGGTGGCAGCCACCGCGGGACGCTCCCAGAGGGCGCGCGGCCCCCTTGACGGTTTTACAGCCTCCGACGCCGGCTCGTCATCTTCGCTAGGTGTGCTCAGGACTCGCTCGCGCCCGGTGGCGACAGCCAGTCGGTGCGCCTAATGGCCAGTGGCGGATGGCGGCACGGACCTGCTCAATCGCCCCGCGTCGAACAAGAGCCCGACCACGACAACGATCCACAGCGTGAGGCCGGTGCCGGCGCCCAGGCGCGAGCCAACCAGGGGCACCCGGAGGCCGAGGATCGCCGCCAGCACGGTCGCCGAAGCCAGGATCCCCCACCAAGCCCACGTCTCACGCCTGCGATACGGCCCCAGCACGATGGTCAGGAACAACACCGCCCAGGCGGCAGCGAAGCCCGCCGCGGTTCCGCGCGCGCCGCGCAGCGCGGCCCCCACGCCGGGGACTGCGGCATCGAGGCCCAAGAGCGTGCTGGGCCCGATCGGCCAGTCGCTGCCGTAGGCAACGCCGGCCGACAGCAGACTGAGGCCCAACACGGCGACACCCAGGACGGTGAGAATCACCCAGCTCGCGGTCTTCATGAGATAGCCTCCTCGCGGGATACCGGGGAAGCTTATCCCAACTTGCCGGAACGGTTCTCGACCCCAAGCGGCACCCTGGCTTCGGTCGAGGGGGCTTCCGAGACCTCGGCGCAGCCCGCGCGTCGCCGATCCCCTGATCGTGGTACGCTCGGGCCGGCTGCCACACCGGGCGAGGGCAGCCGACTCCGCGATGACCTCAACCGCCGTTTCGCGACCGCCGGCTCCGCAGCAAGCACAACCGGCCCAAGCCCCCTCGCGCTCGTGGCGAACCTGGCTCTTCGGCCGACCGCTCTCCACCGCGGATGCGCCCCACCAGGCCATCGGGAAGACGGTGGGCCTCGCGGTCTTTGCCTCCGACGCGCTCTCCTCCACCGCCTACGCGACCCAGGAGATCCTGGTGATCCTGGCGGCAGCGGGCACCGCCGCCCTCGCCTACTCCTTCCCCATCGCCGTCGCCATCGTGCTGCTGCTGGTCATCGTCACCATCTCCTACGAGCAGACCATCCACGTCTACCCGGGCGGCGGCGGGGCCTACACCGTAGCTCGCGACAACCTGGGCGAGCTGCCGGCGCAGATCGCGGCCGCCGCCCTGCTCACCGACTACATCCTGACGGTGGCGGTGTCGGTCTCTTCCGGCGTCGCGCAGATCGCCTCCGCCTTTCCCGTCCTGCACGAGCACCGGGTGGCGCTGGCGGTCGGCTTCGTCCTCTTCATCATGATGATCAACCTGCGGGGCGTGAAGGAGGCGGGTGCGGCGTTCGCCGTGCCGTCCTACTTCTTCATCGCCATGATGGCGCTCACCGTGGGTACCGCCTTCTTCCGGTACCTCGCGGGCAGCCTGGGGACGGTGGTGGACCCGCCGCATCTCCCGACGGAGGTGCTGGCTCCCATCACCCTCTTCCTGCTGCTGCACGCCTTCTCCAGCGGCACCACCGCGCTCACCGGGGTGGAGGCGATCTCGAACGGTATCACCGCTTTCAAGGAGCCGCGCAGCCGCAACGCGGGGATCACGCTGCTGTGGATGGCCGCCATTCTGGCCACCTTCTTCCTGGGCATCACCTACCTGGCCGGCGCCATCGGTGCCATTCCCTCGGAGACCGAGACCGTCATCTCTCAGCTCGCCCGCACCTCGTTTGGCGGCCGCGGTGTCCTGTACCTGGGGACCATCGCCGCCACCACCCTGATCCTGGTGATGGCGGCCAACACCGCCTACGCCGGCTTCCCGCGGCTGGCGGCGCTCCAGGCCAGCGACAGCTTCCTGCCTCGACAGCTCACCTACCGGGGCAGTCGCCTGGTCTTCTCCCGCGGCATCGCGGTGCTCGCCATCATCGCCTGCCTCCTGATCTGGGTCTTTGGCGCCAGCGTCACCGCCCTCATCCCCCTGTACGCGATCGGCGTGTTCTTGTCCTTCACCCTGTCGCAGGCGGGCATGACGCGGCGCTGGTGGAAGGCGGGCCAGTTGGCTCCGGGACGGGAGATCCGGGAGCAGGGCTCGGTGATTCGCCACGACCGCGGGTGGGCCGTCAAGATGGCCGTGAACGGCTTCGGGGCCGTGCTCACCGCCATCGTCGCCCTGGTCTTCGCGGTCACCAAGTTCACCGAGGGCGCCTGGTTCGTGCTGGTGCTGATCCCCACCCTGGTGGCGCTCTTCTTCGCCATCAACCGCCACTACCGCGATCTGGCGGGCCGGCTCTCGCTCGAGGACTTCGGGGCCCCGGGGCGAATCTCCCGCCACCGGGTGATCCTGCCCATCAGCGGCGTGCACCGGGGCACCGTGGCGGCACTGCGCTATGCGCGCACGCTCTCCCAGGACCTCACCGCCGTGCACGTCTCCCTGGACGCGGCCGAAGCCGAGGCGATCCGGCGCAAGTGGGGCCTGTGGGGGGGTGGGGTTCGCCTGGTGCTTCTGGAGTCGCCCTACCGGCTGCTGCTGGAGCCGGTGCTCGACTACATCCGCAAGATCGCCGACCAGCGGCAGCCCAACGAGATCATCACCATCGTGGTGCCCCAGTTCGTGCCCCGCAAGCGCTGGCACAACCTGCTGCACGCCCAGACCGCCATGTTGCTGCGGATGGCGCTTCTGTTTCGGCCCGGCATCGTGATCACCAACGTTCCCTACCAGGTGGACCCGGCGCTCGGCCAGGAGGAGACCTAACGATGTTCTTCATCATCGTCGGTTGCGGGCGGGTGGGGGCGGAACTGGCCTTCCGCCTCTACCAGCAGCAGCACGAGGTGGCGGTGATCGACTTCCTGGGCAGCTCCTTCAGCCACCTCGACCCCCGCTACCGCGGGCGCACGGTGGCGGCCGAGGTGCTGTCCGAGGACGTCCTGCAGAAGGCCGGCATCGACCAGGCCGACGGCCTGGCCGCGGTCACCAACTCCGACACCGTGAACGCGGTGGTCGGCCACCTGGCCCGGACCGTATACCGTATACCTAACGTGGTGGTGCGCAACTACGATCCCCGCTTCCTGCCCCTGCACGAGGCTTTCGGGCTCCACGTGGTGGGCTCCACCGCCTGGGGGGCGCAGCGGATCGAGGAGATGCTCTACCACCCGGAAGGGCGCACCGTGTTCTCGGCCGGCAACGGCGAGGTGGAGGTCTACGAGCTGGCGATCCCCGCGGCCTGGGGCGGCCGCAGCATGGGGACCCTGCTGGAGGCCACCGCCTGCCTGCCGGTGGCCATCACCCGCGCCGGCCAGGCCCTGCTCCCCTCGCACCAAACGCCGCTGGAAAGCGGGGACCTGGTGCTGGTGAGTGCGACCCTGGAGGGGATCGAGACCCTGCGCCGCCGGCTGGCGGAGATCGAGGAGCGCCGACCATGTTCGTCTTGATCGCCGGCGGGGGACGCACCGGGGCCCAACTCGCCAGCTTCCTGGTGGCCCAGAACCACGAGGTCCACCTGATCGAGGACCGTCGCGACGTGCTCTCCCACATCCACCGCGACCTGCCCACCGAGGTGATCTACGAGGGCCACGCCATCGACCCCCAGGTGCTGGAGCGGGCGGGGGTGGCCCGGGCCCAGGTGCTGGCTGCCTGCCTGGGCGGCGACGCGGACAACCTCTCCATCTGTTTCCTGGCCCGCACCCGCTACCGGGTGCCGCGCACCATCGCTTGCATCAACAACCCCCGGAATGCGTGGCTGTTCAACAAGGACTTCCACGTGGACGTGGCCCTCAACCAGGCGGACATCCTGGCCAGCCTGATCGAGCAGGAGATGTCGCTCGGCGACATGATGACGCTGCTCAAGCTGCGCCGCGGCAGGTTCTCGCTGGTCGAGGAGAAGATCCCCCCCGGCGCGCTTGCGGTAGGCGTAGCCATTAAGGATCTGCCGCTGCCCCCCAACTCGGTGATCGCGGCCATCATCCGCCACGGCGACATCGTCATCCCCCGCGGCCCGCTCTGCCTGGACGTGGGAGACGAGGTGCTGGCGATCGTGGACGCCGATGGGGCCGAAGACCTGGCCCGCCTCCTCGGCCGTCCCGGAGCGTCCTAAGCCGCAGAGACGACGCGACGGCCGGGATACAATCGGGCCTCCCCGGCAAAGGAGGTCCCATGAAGATCGCGACCGTGCTGCTGGCCCTGGCCATCACACTGACGGCCACCACGGATGCTGACGAAGCGCCGTACCAAGTCGCCTACTTTTACAAGGTGCGGTGGGGATTCCAGCAGGAGTTCGAACAGCTCTTCTTCAAGAACCACTATCCCGTGCTCCAGGCCCAGAAGGAGAGCGGGCGGATCAGAGACGTTCAGGTCCTGAAGCCCACCTTCCACGGCGACGGGCGTGGGGACTTCACCTTCCTCACCCTCATCACCTTCAAGAACTTCGCGGTGCTCGGAGCCCCTTCGGGCGAGGAGGCCATCGCCAAACGCCTGTTTCCGGACCAGGAGAGCTTCCGCCGCGAGGAACAGCGGCGTTTCGAGCTGATCGAGGCCCACTGGGACGTGCCGCTGGCCCCGGTCGCACCGCCTCGGTAGCCACAGCCAGTCAGCCATCAGCAGTCAGCAACTGCAGGTTGCAGCGCGCCCCAACCTCTCGCCGCCTGTCGTGGCTGAAAGCTGAATGCCGATCGCTGACGGCTGCCAACGTGGGGCGCATGGCCGAGCGTCGGAGCGCGGAGCGGCACCTCGATGTCAGCACGGGCCCGGGCCATCGAGGTCACGTCACTCCGTGATGCGCAGGTAGCCTCGCCAGACCGGCGCATCGTCGAGGAGGACGTCGACTCGGTAGACGGCAGGGGCCAGCCGACCCAGGGGGACCCTCCAGGTGGAGAAGGAGTACTCCCCCCGGCGCAGCTTGAGCTTCGAGGGCTGTCCCTTCATCACCCTCCGGTTGTCGGTGTCATAGACCTCCAGGCAGCTCAAGGCGTCCTTCTTCTCCTGCGGATTCCACTGGACGAAGACCGACACCCCTTCCTCCCCCCGAGCGAAGGTCGTCCGTTGGTCCTCCGGCATGGGAACCACGCCGCCGCGTTGGACACGGCCCGCAAACACCCCGCTGATCACATGGCGCTGGTGGGCCGAAAGGGGGCGGAGAAACTCGCCGCGGGCCGCCAGCTCGACAAGGCTGACACCTGCGGGAGCCTCCTTCGGTAGGCGCTCGACGGGAATCACCACCGTGCCACCGGCGCTCGCGACAGGCCTCATGGACAAGGAGCGGAGCATGGCGCCGGGGCCCAGCGGCTCGTCGGACGCGGCCGCGATCATTCCCACCAGGTGACCCCGTTCGTCCAGCACCGGCGATCCCGCCGCGAACCAGGAGCTGAGGCGGGGCCGTGCTAACGGTGGCGGTTCCTGACCCACGACGCTCGCCTCCCCAATCACCCGGGTCCCGTCCTCGGCGGTGTTCAAGACGAAGCAGCGCTCGCCCACGGCGGGAACGCTGGCCCGGGGTAAGGACGAGAAGCCGTGCCCGGGAAACCGCAGCACTGCCCAGCCCTGGCGGCGATGCCATGCCGCGACCGCATGGGTTTCTGCCTTTCCGCCGCTGGCGGCTTGCAGCCTGACGCTGGTCGCGCCTTCAATCGAGGGGAAGGCTGTCGCCAGGTGATCGGCGTCCAGCGCGACCGCGGGGCCCTGCGCCAGCATCTGCCCCAGTTCCCCCACCGCCTCCACGGTGGCGACGGCCGCGAGGCCCCGCCGGTAGATCTCAGCCGGGGAGAGCACCGGGCGGCCGGGGGGTGGGGCGCCGGAGGCCACCACCTCAAAGGTGTGGGTCCCGGCGGGCTCGCCGTCCGCGTAGACCTCCAGAGCCCACAAGCCCTGGGCCGCTGTCTGGGGGATGGCCAGCGTCCAGTACAGCCCGAACCGCCGCGTTGTCGCCTGATACTCCAGGGGTGCCACCAGCACGACCTTTCCCGTCGGGTCCTTCCACCGGCCTTCGCAGCGGTAGGCGCCAGGCCGGCCATCCCACTCGAAGTGCACGACCACCTGGCGGTCGGCGTCGGCGGAGAACACGCTCCGCGGGTCCTCGATGACGTAGCGGCCGCCCTGCAGGGCTCCCCGGGAGCCGGAGGTGGAACGGACCAGGCGAAGGCCAGTTCCCGCACCCGGGTTCGCCGCCTGGGCGCGAGCCACCGTGGGAATCGCCGTCCCCACCGCCCAGACCGCCAGCAGCAGGGGCACCCGCGTCGTGCGGCGCGATAGGCCTAGAAGAAGAGCCATGGGACCTCCCAGGAAAGCCGGAAGTATAGCCCGCCCTGGCGTCGCTCACGTCGTGTCCCCGGGAGACCCGGAAGACCCGTCAGGCCCCCGGCCAGGAGCGCCTCTTTGTCACTCCGGCACAGCTTCTTGATCCGGCGCTCCTCGCGCAGGGCTCGACTCCAGCCGGATACTTCCCGCGACCAGACGAGGGTGACCGGGAGATGCGCGCGCGTGTAACGCGAGGCCCGGCCGGCCCGATGCTTGCGAAGCCGCGCCGCCAGGTCCTTGGCAATGCCTGTGTAGAGGGAACCGTCCCCGCAGCGCAGGATGTAGACGAAGGACACGTCCTTCCCGCTACCAGCCGGCGATGGCCCGCTCCCCGCGCACATCGGCACCGCCAAACAGGGTGCCGGTCTTGGCGTCGATGCCCACCGCCGTCACCGCGGTGGGCATCCGGAACGGTCCCACGATCCGCAGGTCGTGACCGCGGCGCTTCAATTCTTCGAGCACGTCCCAGGGGACTCGGCCTTCGATGGTCAGCACGCCCGGCTGATCGCGGTGTTCGCGAAACGACTCCCGCATGTGCTCGGAGTTGAAGCGCGGCGCCTCGATCGCCTCCTGGATGGGCAGGCCGAAATCCAGATGGGCCAGAAGCACGTTCAGGTTCTGCTGGTCCTGGCTGTCGCCGCCCGGAGTCGAGAGCGCCAGGTAGGGCTTGCCGTCCCGGGTCAGGATGGTGGGCGTCAGCGTTATTCGCGGGCGTTTCTTGGGTGCCACCAGGTTGGGGCTCTTGGGATCCAGCGAGAACTGCTGCATCCTCTGTGAGAGCGGCACGCCGGTATCGCCGGCAATGAACGCACCATCCAGGACCCAGGCCCCCGAAACAACGGCAGAGAAGAGGTTGCCGGCCGCATCGACGGCGTTGACGGCCGTGGTGTCACCGGTCGGCCGGGAGCCATCGGCGCGCGGCGCCGGCTCCAGGTCGCCGATGGTCATGCCCCCGGGGCGGCCTGGGCGATGGGTGCGCGCCGCGGTCTTGGAGTCGAGCAGCTTCCGCCGCTCCTCGGCGTAGGGCAGCGAGAGCAGCGCCTCGCCCGGCACCTGGGCGAAGTCCGGGTCGCCGTAGAAGACGTCTCGATCGTCGAAGGCGAGCTTCATGGCCTCGGTGACCGTGTGGACGTAGTCGGCGGATTGGAAGCCCATGGCCTTGAGGTCGTAGCCGGAGAGGATGTTGAGCGTTTGCAGCATCACCGGCCCCTGGGTCCAAAAACCCGCCTTGTGGACCTCGTACCCGCGGTAGGTGGCCTTCACCGGCTCCTCGATCCGGCCCCGGAAGTCCGCCAGATCCTGCTCGCTCAGGATCCCGCCGGCGTCGCGGGCCGCTCTCACCAGGCGCCGCGCGAGATCTCCCTTGTAGAACGCGTTTCGCCCCGCCTCGATGGCCTTCAGCCGATCGTGCGACCGCTTCCACTCGGCCTCGTCGGCGGCGGCGATGGCGCGCAGGGTGCGGGCCAGATCGGGCTGGCGGAAGATCTCCCCCACTTCCGGCACCCGGCCGCCGGGGTAGTAGACCGCCATCGTCGTCGGGTAGCGTTCGCTGTGGGCGCGCTCACGAGCCAGGGTGTCCCGCAGGATGTCGTACATGGGGAAGCCGTCGGCCAGATCGATGGCCGGCGCCAGCACCTCCGCCAGGCGTTTGGTGCCGAACTGCGACAGCACCATCGCCATCGAATCCAGGACCGCGGGAACGGTGGCCGCCTTAGGGCCGTGGAAGTCGACATAGGGCTTGCCGGCCCACACCTCCGGGGTGGCCGCCGCGGGCGCCACCCCCTGGCCGTTCACCACCACCACCTTACGGCTCTTGGCGTCGAAGAGCACGACCGGGGCTTCGCCACCGAACCCGAAGAGCTGGATCTCGGAGACGCTGGCCGCCAGCACGGCGGCGGCTCCCGCGTCGAACGCGTTGCCATTCTCGCGGAAGAGGCGCATCCCGGCCTCCACCGCGAAATGGCGGCCGGCGGCGATGGCGTGGCGTTTGGCGCCGACCTCCGCGCGCATGGTCTGGGTGGCGGCCAGGGCGGCGACCGGGATCAGGATCAGAGCGACGGCCAGGACAGCAGCGTTCCTCATGGCGACCTCCGCAAGCGGTGGCAGCACGATACCGGAGATCGGGAACCGGCTGCAACGCACTGCGGCCGTCCGAACCCGCCCTACTCGAAGCCGTCGCGGAAGATCCGGTCCCCCGCCCCGTAGTTGGGGGGCAGGTCGGCGCCTTGAACGACGCCCAGTGGCGAGTAGTTCACGAAGCCGGGAAACACCACCCCCAGGTCGGGGTTGCCGAGCCGGCGGATCAAGATCTCGCTCAGCACCCGGCGGAAATCGATGGTGACGGCGAGGTCGGCGTATTCGAAGAGCTGCTCGGTCGCCAGGCCGGGGAAGGTCCCGAAGAGCTGGCCACCGTTGACCGCCCCGCCCAGCACCAGCATCAGGTTGCCATAGCCGTGGTCGGTGCCCTCATCGTCGTTCTCGCGCACCCGCCGGCCGAACTCGCTCTGCACCACCACGGTGGTCCGGCTCATGTGGTCGCCGGGCGCGGCTCCATCCAGGTCGGTGTAGAACGCGCCCAGGCCCCTGGACAGGCTCTCCACCAGTTGGCCGAACGGGTTGTACGAGCTTCCCGCCGAGCCCTGCGAGTCATGGGTGTCCCAACCCCCCAGGTCCAGAGCCGCGGCCCGCATCCCCAACTCCAGCTTGATCATCTGGGCGATCAGCTTGAGCTGGTTGCCGAAGGTGTTGCTGGGGTAGACGGCACCGTTGGCGGGCGTGTAGGTTCCGAAGTCGTGACCCGAGACCACGGCCAGCGCGTCCAGGGCCCGCCGGCCGGCGGCCTCCAGGGTGCTCGCTCCCGACCACAGTCCGGTCCCGCTTCCCGATCCACGGACCGCCGCGAACTGGGCATCGCGCCAGGACCAGTGCGCGCTGTCCAGCCTGAAGTCGCTGCCGCTGGCCATGGTCAAGGCCCCGGTGTCGCCCAGCATCGACTTGGGGGTGGCCGATGCCGCCGCCAGCGCCGGCACCGTTATGTGCGCGGGCAAGTTGGTGGCGGAGAGGAAGTGGCGGGCAATCCAGCCGGTGCCACCACCCTGCTGGCCCGGTGTTCCCAGCTCGATGAAGGCCTGGGCGTCGAAGTGGCTGCGGGTGGCGGTGATGGTGGGCATGCCAGTGGCGTGAACCACGGCCAGGCGATTGGCCAGGAACAGGTTGCGTAGCTCCGCGGCCTTGGGATGGATACCGAAGTTGCCCTGGAGGGGCAGGGCCGCATCGACCCCGGAGACTGGGATCGCCAGGTTGGGTCGCGCCTCCTCGTAAGGCGCCCGATCCGGCCCCCCGAGGGGCATCACCAGGTTGAGTCCGTCCATGCCCCCGCGAAGGAACAGGTAGATCACGATGTCGGTGTTCACGACCTCGGGGTCTAGAAAGCCCCAGGCCAGGGGGGCGCCACCGGCGGCGATGGCCGCTGTGCTGCAGCCCTTGAGGAAGCTCCTACGGCCGAAACCAGTCATGCCGCCTCCTAGCGCCTCAGGAACTCGGGACTGAGCAGGATCATGCTCACCGTGGTCCGCAGCCGGGACTGGTTGTAGTGGTTCCGGGGCTGGCTGCTCCAGGCGTCGGTGGTCAGGTCGATGGGGTCGGTCGGCGCACCGTTTTGCGCCAGGAACGCCACCATGCGCTGGCGCTGTGTCGAGTCCGGCTGGTAGCCCAGCATTCTGCCCAGCCAGAAGTCGACCAGGCCGGCCGCCGGCCGCTGGGAAGCCTGGGGAAAGGCGGCGAGCGTCTGGGCCAGCACGTCCATGGGAAAGGCGCTCCCGTCCTTCATCTCCACCAGCCAGTCCAGCATCTTCCAGGTCATGGCCAGGCTGCTGGTCCCCTGCCAAGCGGTGCCCAGATCGGGATACCCGTTCGGCGCGGGCCAGTAGTGAGGCCGGTGCCCGGTCATCTGGAACCGCCACCCAAAGCTGTCGCTCAGGGCGTGCCCCACCCGAAGCGTGAGCTCGGCACCGCCGCCCCTTAGCGCGCCCACCACGGCCTCGAAGGGTCGTTTGGTCTTCTGACCCCAGGTGGAGAGCAGCGAGCTCGCGAGCACGATGTGGCGCACCACCTGCTTGAGCTGGTCGGGGGCGGCGACGTTGGCGCGAAAGACGCCGGCGGCAGACTGGACGAGTGCCTCCGGCGGGTTGTCGCCCACCAGGCGCCGGCACAGCTTCTTGGCCACAAAGTGGGCGGTGCCGCCATGGGAGGCCAGGCGGTCGAAGACGTCGTGGCCGTCCTTCATGGCCGGCTGGTCGGGCACCAGGTAGAGCCCCACGAAGAACTTGTTGAAGCGGTCGTGCCAGGCTGCGCGGTAGACGAAGGTCCCGTCGTTGTCGGCCGGGTACTGCCAGTGGCCGTTCTTGAGCGTCCAGCCGGTGAAGCAGCGAGACGCCTCGTAGACGTCGACGTCCACGTAGCCCAGAGGAATGCCCTGGGGGTCCTGGGGCACCAGGAAGGGGGAGATCACGCCGTAGTAGTTCTCGGCGCCCAGGGTGTGCAGTTCCAGGAGCTCTCTTGCGTAGTTTTCGTTAGGTCCGCCGTTGGTCGAGGTGTAGTTGTCGAGGTAGTAGAGCATGGACGGGCTCTTGGCTACCGCCTCCAGCATCTGCCGGAAGTTCCCCAGCGCATGGGCCCGGATCACATCCCGGTCGTAGTGCACGAACATGGGCCCGGCGGTGTAGTCCCAACCGTAGACGTTGAAGTGGTCGTGCCAGAAGCCGGCCAGGACCTCGAACAACTGACGCCGGCTGTACATCGCGCGCACGAAGGTGGCCCGCTCGGTCTCGGCGATGGGCCGCATGCGGAGGTTGTAGTCCGAGCCGCTGTTCAGGACGTGGTCGGCCCACAACTCGGTGATCGTCTTGTGGAGCGTCAGGAACCCGTTCGCGGGCGACAGCCGGGCGGCCAGCGCGCTATCGTCGATGCCCGCCGGATCGAGCTGCCAGTCGACCCAGTTCTGCAACCGTTCGGCGTCGCTCGAGCCCATGGCGTCGAACTCGGCCAGCTCGCCCGGCCGCGGCCCGAAGGCCAGGCGGTTGAGAGCGATGACCGACGCCGGGGGTGTGACGGCGGCCGGCTGCTCGGCCTCCACCCGCGCGGCCGCGGCGAAGTCCTCACGTCGCTCGGGGGACCCCAGGAACGGTGAAGGACCAGCCGAACCCGTCGAGCGCTCCGTCAGGTCCTGCGCCACAGCGCCACCTGAAGCGGCCAGCAGGGCACCGCCGCCAAGCCCGCGCAACACCCCCCGGCGACTGGCTGCGAGGCTCGCGCTCATGTGGTCGCCCATGGGACCTCCTTGGCTTTCAGGGAGAGCCCAGTCTAGCGACCAGCCCAAGCCTCGGCTGTGAGCCAGCGCACATCACCAGTGCGCCGTGCCATGCTCCGCGCCCGCGCCCCGAGGCGGTCAAGCGTCGGATTCGTCATCGAGAGCGGATTGGCCTCAGCGAAGGCGAATCGCCTCAGGCCCGCGCGGTCCGTCTTCGCCGTGCGTCGAACCGATCCCGCTGCGAGCCGCGCTGGTGTCGACCGCAACCGTCTCCTCGAACTCCCAGACCGCCGTGTACGGGTGCAGCCAGCGGGCCTGCTGCAGAACCCAGAACAGGCCCTCTTCGACCCGGAGCTGAGGATCCTCCATCAGGCGCACTGACGCGCTTGGCGGGTACTCGACTCGCACCTCGACGCGAATCGCCATCTCCCATCGTGCTCCCTGGCGCCTGGCCTCGGCCGATACCTTGGCGGGGTTGAGGGCCAGCGCCACCCGGGCTTCCGGACCGCCGAACGGCTGATACGCGGTCGCAGGCCAGGCCACCCTCACGCTCTCCAGCACCACTCGATCGCCTTCGACCGATCGAAGCCGAGCGCCGAACGCCCCGACAACCTCCCGGACCCGGGTCGATCGCATGGGGAACCGCGACCGGAAGACACGCCGACCGCTCGCGGACGGAACCACAAGCCAGAGCGTCTCCCGGGCCGCCTCGGGATAGACCGGGAGAGCCGCCAGACCCATGGCCACGTTCAGTCCGTAGATGCCAAGCTTCTCCCTAAACGTCGGGGCGTTGGGGGCGGGTGGCGCGATCTTCTTCGCCAGGGCGGCGATGGATCGGTCCACCTCCTGCACTGCCACTCGCCAGGTGACGGCCCCAACGCAGACCAGGAGCCCGAGAAGTCCCGCTCCCAGCCAAGAGCGCCGTCGCACCGGAAAGACCGACAGCACGGCGGAGAACGCCGTTGCGGTCGACAGCAGACACAAGAATGGGCAGGAGAAGAGAGCCGCCCAGGCGCCCACGACAGTCGATGCTGGTGCCAGCAGAAGCAGCAGCCCGACGGTCAGCCCGCGCAGCGCCTTCCTGACATGGCGTCGCAACACACCCCCCACCCACACCGCGGCCCTGGCAGGTCGACGCCCGATTATAGGGGCCGCGATGGCCGGGGCCGGGTCGGCTAGAATGGGCGCTCTTGTCGAGGAGGATGAGGTGAATCGATTCCTGGCGGTGCTGGTGTTGATCGGACTTGTCGGCTGCGGCAGCGGAGAGGAATCCCCCACCGGCCCCAGCAGCCTGACCATCGAGGATCTGACGGTCGGCACCGGTGCCGCCGCGGCCAGCGGCGACACGGTGAGGGTGCACTACGTGGGGACGCTGATGAACGGCACCAAGTTCGACAGCTCCTACGACACCGGTACGCCGTTTACGTTCAAGATCGGAGCCGGCCAGGTGATCGCGGGATGGGAACAGGGCGTTCCTGGGATGAAGGTGGGCGGCAAGCGCCGCCTGACGATTCCCCCCTCCCTTGCCTACGGCAGCCAGGCGGTAGGTCCCATCCCTGCCAACTCGACGCTCCGCTTCGAGATCGACCTGCTCTCGATCGCCGGGAAGTGACCTCGGAGGCAAGGCCGGCCCGGACCCGGACCTCGACAAGACTCTGAGGTCGCCACTCCCGGGGCGTGACGCCGCCTGCTTCTTACGTTAGAGTGCTGACGTAAGGGGAGGTCCCGATGCAGAAGGTCTTCTCGACCCGGCTCGACGAAGCCGTCCTCGACGAGATGGAACGGGTGACCCGGCGGCTCAGAATCACCAAGCGGCGCTTTCTGGAAGAGGCCATCCACCGACAGGCGATGCAGCTCTCCGCGGAGGCAGGCTCCGACGTCTGGACCGAAACGCTGGGAGCCTGGCGGAGGAACGAGAAGCCGGCGACCACGATCCGCCGGGCACGCGAGGTCTTCAGGGCCGGTTTCGAACGGCAACACCGGGGCCAGGATGCGCGTCTACGTCGATAGCGACATCTTGATCTGGCACCTGCGCGGCGAGCCCAGGGCAGCGCGGCTGCTCAGGAACCTGGCGGGCGAGCCGGGGAGCGAGCTCTGGACCGGGGCGCTTCAGCGGGCCGAGGTCGTGTTCTTCATGCGCGCTGACGAGGAGCCCGCGACCCTCTCCCTGCTCTCGCGCTTCCGGACGGAAGCCGTCACCCAGCCCATCGTCGATGCCGCGGCCGTGTTGTACCGCCGCTGGCATCCCTCTCACGGGATCGACGTGAACGACGCGATCCTCGCCGCGACGGCGGCGGCCACCGGTGGACGGATCCACACTCAGAACCTCAAGCACTACCCGATGCCGGACGTCGTTGTGGTCAAGGGCTGGTAGGCCGCTGGTGCCATACTGGGCCCGCGGGTGACCCGGTGTTCGTCCTGGCGCCCGTCCTACGTGTGGACGCCGGGGGCCTCGTGGCCGGTGCGCTCCACGTACTCGACGTAGGACCCCGGGTAGAGGTGAGGCTCCGCCTCGGTGCCGCTCTCGCCCCCCAGCTCCAGCACCCGGTTGCTGAGGCCGCGCAGGAAGCTGCGGTCGTGGGACACGAAGAGCATGGTCCCCTCGAAGTCGCGGAGCGCCTCCACCAGCATCTCCTTGGTGGCCAGATCCAGGTGGTTGGTGGGCTCGTCGAGCACCAGGAAGTTCGGGGGGTTGAAGAGCATCCGCGCCATCACCAAACGCGACTTCTCCCCACCCGAGAGAGAGCGAACTTTCTTCTCGACCTCGTCGCCCGAGAACTGAAAAGCCCCCAGCAGGCCGCGGAGCGCGCCTACCGTCTCATTCGGGAAGTCCCTCTCCATCTGCTCCCAGACCGTCAGGTCGGGATCGAGGAGGTCGAGCGATTGCTGGGCGAAGTAGCCGAGCTGGAGGCTCGCCCCCAAGCGGACCGTGCCCGAGTCGGGGGCCAGCACTCCTGCGACCATGCGGAGCAGCGTGGTCTTGCCGGCTCCGTTCTTCCCCATCACGCACCAGCGCTCGCCGCGCCGGATCCTAAGGCTCAGGTTGTCGTGGACCACGCGCCTACCGTAGGACTTGCCGACCCCCTCCAGGGTCGCCACCTCCTCGCCCGAGCGAGGCGGGCGCCGGAAATCGAAGCGCACCACCTGCCGCTTCTTGGGCAGCTCGATCCTCTCGATCTTGTCCAGCGCCTTGATCCGGCTCTGCACTTGCGCGGCCTTGGCCGCGTGGGCCGAGAAGCG
>DATECU010000176.1:0-2812 GCA_035286745.1 Vicinamibacteria bacterium
TGAGCGAAGAGGTTGCCCGCACCCGCCGAGAGCAGGGACGGCTGCAGACGCAACTCAGGGACATCGAGCAGGAGAACCAGCGCTACTCCGCCCAGTACGTGGAGGTGGAGCGGCAGAACACCAACCTCGCCAACCTGTACGTGGCCAGCTATCGGCTCCACGGCACCCTGGACCGGGACGAGGTGGTGACGGTGGTGCAGGAAATCCTGGCCAACCTGGTGGGGAGCGAGGAGTCGGCGATCTTCGAGGCGGCGGCGGACGGTTCGACGCTGGCTCTGGTGGCGGCGACCGGCATCGATCCCGGAACCTGCCGGAGCATCGCGGTGGGCCAGGGCCTGATCGGCCGGGCAGTGGTTTCGGGAGAGCCCTGGATCCGGAGCGCCGCTCTGCCGGCGGAGGCGCAACCGTACGAGACCGAGCTGACCGCCTGCATTCCGCTGCTTCTGGACGGCCGAGCCATCGGTGCCATCGCTCTCTTCCGCCTGCTGCCCCAGAAGTCCGGCGTCATCGAGGCCCTGGACCGCGAGCTGTTCGAGCTTCTGGCGACCCATGCGGCGACCGCTCTCTATTGCAGCGCTCGCTCGCGGACCGAGGCCGGAGCCGGGGTGTGAGATGCGAGACCGTCCCCGCGGCGGCGGGCATTGCCCTGAGCGAGCGGGCGAGCTTCTACCTGCACGCCGGGCAGCTCCTGGCGTCGGCCACGCCGGCGGCGGTCACCACCATCCTGGGCTCTTGTGTGGCGGTGTGCCTGTGGGACCGGAGGCTCTCGATAGGCGGACTCAACCACTACCTGCTGCCGCACTGGGCGGGGGAGGGGCACTCCTCGCCCCGCTTCGGCAACGTGGCCATCGAGCTGCTGTTGCGGCAGCTCCAGGAGCTGGGGTGCCAGACCAGAAGCCTGGAGGCCAAGCTCTTCGGCGGGGCTTGCGTGATCGGCTCCTTTCGGCAGAACGGCGGCGATCACCTGGGGACGAAGAACGTGGAGCTGGCCAGGAGGGTCCTGGCCGGTCACGGCATCCCGGTGGCCGCCCAGGACGTGCTCGGCCACAAGGGCCGCAAGCTCATCTTCCACACCGACCAGGGGACCGCCTGGGTGCGCGACCTCGCCTAGCGAGATGGCCATGACCGAAGCCGAACACCAAGCGCTCATGGAGACCTTCCTCGCCGAGTCGGAGGAGGGGCTCCTGGAGATGGAGCGGGCCCTGGTGGGCCTGGAAGCCCACCCCGACGACGACGAGCTGCTGCAGGCCGTCTTCCGCACCGTTCACACGCTCAAGGGCAACGCTGTGAACTTGGGTTTTCCCGCGCTGGCCAAGCTGAGTCACCTGCTGGAGGACCTGCTCGACCGGCTGCGCGAGGGCGAGCGCCGGTTGACCAGCGAGCTGGCGAGCCTGCTCTTCCAGGCCGTGGACGCCTTGCGGGAGCTGGTTCCGGCGGCGGTGGCGGGCCATCACCAGCTCTCGCCTCGGCAGGTGGCCCTGAAGAAGCGTTTGGCGAGGGCCCTCCGCGAGGGAGCCGAAAGCGATCGCCCGCAGGCTGCCGACGTGTCGGTGGTGAGCGGAGGCGGCCTGAGTGGCGCGCCGGCCCGTGGCCTCCGGGTTTCGATCGAGAAGCTGGACCGGCTGCTCAACCTGGCCGGAGAGATCGCGGTGGCCCGGGGCCGGCTGCGAGCGGGTGTCGAGGCCCTGAGCGGGCTCGACCGGGAGAGCCTGCTGCAGGCGCTCCAGGACGCCGACCGGTTGCACCTGGAGCTGCACGAGCTGGCCATGAAGGTGCGTATGGTGCCGGTGGGCACCGTGTTTCTGCCCCACCTGCGCACGGTGAGGGACCTGGCCCTGGCCCGAGGCAAACGGGTGCGCCTGGAGATCGAGGGCGCCGAGGCCGAGGTCGACACCACGCTCATCGAGAACATCCGCGATCCCCTGGCACACATGATCCGCAACGCCGTGGATCATGGTCTGGAGGCGCCCGATGAACGAGTGGCCCGGGGCAAGGAACCGGAGGGAAGGCTCTTCCTCAGGGCCCGCCACCAGGCCGGCGCCATCCTGATCGAGGTGGAGGACGACGGACGGGGCCTCGACCAGACGGCCCTCGCCGAACGAGGGCGCGCGCTGGGTGTGGTGGCCGAGGGGCAGAACCCGAGCCCCCAGGAGGTCGCCCGCCTCATCTTCGAACCGGGGCTCTCCACCGCCCAGAGAGTGACCGAAACCTCGGGGCGCGGAGTGGGAATGGACGTGGTCCGCAAGAACGTCGAAGCGCTGCGCGGCAGCATCGGCGTCGAAAGCCGGCAGGGCGAGGGGACGCGCTTCTCGATTCGTTTGCCGCTGACGGTTGCCATCGTCGATGGCTTTGCGGTCGTGGTGGGTGGGGAAACCTACGTGATTCCTCTGGAGCGCGTGGTCGAGTGCCTGGAGCTACCCCCGGGTTGCCGGGCCGGCGCCCAGGGGGTGCTGAGCCTGCGCGGTCGGCCGCTGCCCTTCCTTCGGCTCCGGGATGTCTTCCAAGGCCAGGGCCGGAGGTCCTCTCGCGAAAGCGCCGTCGTGGTGCGCTACGACGGCGGTCACGCCGGGCTGGCTGTAGACCAGCTCCTGGGTGAGGTTCAGACCGTGATCAGACCCCTGGGCAGGCTGTTCCGGGATCTTCCCGGAGTGGCGGGCGGTGCCGTCCTGGGCAACGGCCGGGTGGGCCTGATCCTCGACGTGCCGGGCCTGCTGCGAGCGACCCTCGCCTGCGGGGCCATGCTGGTTGCATAACGTGAGGTGGGCCGGCCTCGGGCGGGCCCGAAGGAGGATGCAATGAAGAGCTGGAGCAT
>DATECU010000177.1:0-18364 GCA_035286745.1 Vicinamibacteria bacterium
GGAGGCCGCCGTACAGCCGGCGCAAGGCGGCGTACTTGGCCTGGTTGATGCGGGCCAGGCCGTGGAGCTGCACCGCCAGCTCGGCGTTCACCTGGCCGATGTGGACCTCGCGCCAGGCGCGCCGGTAGGCCTCGAGGTCCCGTTCCAGGATGTCCTCGTAGAAGCGCAGGCCCATGGGGAAGTCCTCGAAGGCGGCCTCGCCCGGGTAGGGCAGGTGAGGATGGGCCTTCCTCGGCCGCAAGGACTCGATGGCCTGCATCACGAAGTAGACGGCCACGAAGGCGTAGACACCGAGGTAGATGGCGCCGTAGGGCCGGAGGCCCTCGGGGACCGCGTCGCGGATCTCGGCCCGGGTGCCGGCGATCAGCAGGATGGCGTTGAGGGCGCCCATGATGACCAGGGCGAAACGGGCCTTGTGATCGGCCAGGTCGATCAGGTCGTTCGCGTCCTCAAGGGTGTCCACCATGGCCCGGTAGCGTTCCCAGGAGTCGAGGGGGCGATGCCGGTCGGCCGCTTGCTTCTCTGCCCTGCGGCGTCGCTTTCTTTCCTTCTTGACCTCCTTCGATTCCCTCTCTGCCTTGACGGGCTTGTCGGGCTTGGCCGGCCTTTCGGGCTTCGGGGTGGGACCGGCGGGGTTGGCGGGCGGTACCTCCGCCGGGGTGGAGTCGCCGCCTGGTGGCGGCGCCGGACCGCTCTTCTCCGGATCGTGCGAAGCCATGTCCAGGCGACGTTACCCGGGGTTAGGTCCGGCGTCAACGGGCGACGGCGCGGGGCCGCCGAGCCGACCGCAAGGTTGACAGGTCCGGGCGGCCGTGAGATGAAGAGCGCTTCGAGAAGCCAAGAAACGAAGGGTGGTAGGGCGATGTTGGCGGCGGACGTCACTGCTCGGTCATGTTGAGCAAGGCCGGCCTCGGGCTCTTCGCCTGCTGGCCGCTGGCGCTCTGCTTCCTTGCGGGCCCCGCCTCCGGCGAGGACCTGGTCAAGATCCTGGTGGACCGGGATGGGGTGGTGCGGGTCACCGATGCGGCTCTGCGCCAAGCAGGCTTCGCGGTGGCGCCCGCCGAGGTCCCTCGCTTGCGCCTGCGCCAGCGGGGACAGGACGTCCCCCTGCTCCTGCGTACCCCACCCAACCCCCGCCACGGCCGCTTCGAGGTGGCGTTCGTTGGCCGTTTCTTGCGGGGAACCCACACCTGGGAGGGGGAGTTCAGCCGCACCAACGTGTACCTGCTCGACCTGGCGCCGCCCGGCGTGAAGCCCTTGCGGTTGCAGAAGACCAGGCTTCCTCCACCCCCCAGCGGCCTGCCCCGGCTCCGGGCCTCGCCGGCCACCCTTCACGCCGAGCTGAACCGCCGGCTGATCCGCTTCGTGGGGCCTCACCCACCCCCCGAAGCCTGGTACTGGGAGGAAATCAAAGCCACCGACGCGGCGCCCAGCCGGTTCGCGATCAAGGTGGATCGGGTGAGCGCAGGCGAGGACTTCACGCTTCGCGTTCGGCTCAAGGGTTACTCGACGCTGGAAGCGCAGCCGGACCACACGGTGGACCTGGCGTGGAACGGCACGCCGGTCGGTCAGGCGGTCTGGGACGGTGAGGCCTTCTACACCTTCGAGGCGAGCCTTGACGGCGGGCTGCTCAAGGAGGGGGACAACGAGCTGGCCTTGAGGGCCAAGGGCGAGAACACCCTGGGCCTCGATCTGGTCCTTCTCGACTGGGTGGAAGTCTCCTACCGGCGCCGCAACCTGCTGGCGGAGGACGGGCAGGTGGCGGTCGTCGCCGCAGCCTCGGCCGCCACCGTGGTGGAGGGGACGGGGGTTCGCCCGCTCCTGCTCTTCGACAGCAAGAGCCCCCGGGTCTTCGAGATCCAGCCGCGGGCCGACAGCGCGGTCTTCCGCGGCGAGGGACTGCCCGAGGAGGAGCGGCTGCTGGCGGTCCGCGGCGGGCGGGGCTACGAACCCAAGGCCATCGTGGTCTCTCACCCGGCCGATCTCAAGGCCGAGAACCGGGGAGCCGATTTCATCATCCTCACCCATCCCAGCCTGCGTCCAGCAGCGGATCGCCTGGCGGCGGTCCGGCACGGAGAGGGGCTCAGCACCCAGGTGGTGGAGGTGGACGACGCCTACGACCTCTTCGGCCACGGCTTGCGCGACCCGGAAGCGCTCCGCACCTTCCTGGTGCACGCCTACCGCCATTGGTCCCCCCGCCCGCGGTATCTGCTGCTTCTGGGCGACGCCAGTTGGGACTACAAGAACCGGCTGGTGGCTGACGAGTACTACGCCGACTGGCATTGGGGAGCGGCCGGAGAGGCGCCGCAGGTGCCCAAGAACGAGAGCACGCCCTACCTTCCGGGGCCGGTGCCCAACATCCGCGGCCTGGTGCCCACCTTCCAGTGGCAGTCGCCCTGGGGGCACGCCGCCAGCGACAACCACTTCGCGCTCCTGGAAGGCGACGACGACCTGCCCGATCTGGCGGTGGGCCGCTTCCCGGTGGTGACCCTGGAAGAGGCGAACGCCGTCGTGGACAAGACCCTGGAGTACGGCCGGCGCCTCCAGGCGGGCCCCGCCCTGTTCATCACCGACGACCAGCAGTACCACCAGCTCCAGAGCGACGAGCTGGCCCGGGAGGCGGAGAAGGCGGGTTATGTGCCGGCCAAGATCTACCCCCGGCCCGAGGAAAGGGACAACCAGGAGAACACCCGCCGGATCATCGACGCTTTCGACCACGGTCAGAGCGTGGTGGTGTTCGCCGGCCACGGAGGTCGCTACATCTGGCGCACCGGGCCGCCCGATCTCAAGAAGAACCACGATCTGTTCACCATCGAGCACCTGGATCACCTGAAACCCGGCGTCCAACTGCCGGTGGTGGTGAGCCTCACCTGCTATTCAGCTCCCTTCGACCACCCGACCGCCGACTCGATCGGGGAGAAGCTGCTCCGGGTCCCGGGCAAGGGAGCGGTTGCCGTGGTGGCCTCCAGTTGGCGCAACGTGCCGCCCTTCTCTCTGGCCCGCGGCATGATCACCCATCTGGGAGGGCCAGACGCTCCCCGCATCGGCGATGCCTTCCTGAAGGCGATGCGCAACCCGGAAGACCCGGTTGCCCTCAACACTTACAACCTGCTGGGGGATCCGACCGCCCCGTTCGTGAGGCCGGGGCCGCCCAGCCAAGAGAACTCGAGCCTAGCGAATGAGAATCCTTGATCGTCGTTCCACCCTGGCCGGCGTCGCTTGGTCTCTGCTGGCTGGCCTGGCCTACGCCGCTCAGGCACCGGCCCCCAAGGCCCCGCCCAGCCCCCGGCCCAAGCTCACCCTCTCCTGGTCCACCGCCAGCGAGGTCGACAACTACGGCTTTCTGGTCCACCGGGGGGATCAGGAGGAAGGCCCCTTCAAGGTGATGACCGAGAAGGTCATCCCCGGGGCGGGCACCTCTGAGGTGCCCAGCAAGTACAGCTGGGACGACTTCGAGGTGACCCCCGGCAAGACCTACTACTACTACCTGGAGTCGCTGTCGCTGCAGGGCGTGAAGGAGAAGTTCTCCCCGGTGGTCTCCAAGACCTGCTGTGAGACGCCGCCGGTCGAGTCGGCCTCACCTTCTCCCGATCGTTAGTCGGAGTCAACCTCCGAAGGCGAGCCACCAGGTGAGGCCGGTCACCAGGGCGCCCGCCAGCAGGCGAAGCCCGCCGGCTTCTCGCCAAGGCGCCCGGCGCCAGAAGGCGAGGCTGCGGTCGAGGGCCAGGGCCGCGAAAAAGGCCACGCAGGGCAGGAAGGCCACTCGATAGCGCGTCTTCACGTGCAACAGCAGGAAGGCCGCCAGGTTGAAGAGCAGGAAGGCCAGGGGCAGGGCGGCCGCCCGCCATCCCGGTCTGCCCCGGATCTGGGCCAGGCCGACGGCAGCCAGACCGAGCAACAGGGCGTAGGCTCCGTAGGCCCAGACCCTGAGCAGCGCCGTCCGCAGGGGGTGAGAGGGCGGCGGACCCCAGCGGCCGCCCGGGAGCTGATCGGTGAAGAACGAGTCCTTGTCCAGGAGTCGCCGGTACTGCTTGCGGAACTGCCGCTCGAGGACGGAGCCCAGCCCTTCCTCGCTTACCTTGTGCAGGATCCGCCAGCGCACGATGCGGTCGCGTCGGGCCGGCAGGGGTGAGGAGAGGAGGTACTCGGCGACTTGCTGTTTCGACACCGAATCGTAGTCGTGTCGGTCCTGGGGGTCGTTGATGCCGACCCACAGGTTGAGCAGCGCACTGCTCGATATGCGGTAGGTCCCGTAGGCCGAGCGGTTGTGGACGGCGACGGGGGCGACGACCAGCGTCACGCCAAGAGCGAGCGCCGCTGGGCGCAGCAGCCCGCCGCCCCCCGGCTTCTCTCGAGTGACAAACGCCGCCACCGCCAGGACCGGCAGGAAGGGACCCAACAGGGACTTGGCCAGCAGCGCCAGGCCGAAGCAGAGGCCCGCAACCAACGAGCGCAGGGAGGATCGAGGTCCCGGGACCACGATCAAGTAGACGCCCAGCAGGCTGAGGAAGAGGTGCAGGACCTCCGGCCACAGGTAGTGGGCAAAGGCGGCCACCTGGGGATCGCAGAGCAGGAGGCCGCTCGCCAGCAGGGCGGCCCGGCGGCCGATCCCCGCCTCCTCCAGCAGCCGGAAGAACAGCACCCCAGCCCACAGCAGCAGGCCGACCTGAACCAGCTTCACCGGCAGGAGCCAGGGGCCGAAGAGGCGATAGAACCCGGAAAGCCAGCGGCCATAGAGGGGAGGCCACAGGAAGTTGGGGTGGAGCGCTTCGCCGGCGGCCAGCAACCGGGCCTGGGTGTCGTACTGCGCCTGATCTCCGGCCAGCGGCGTCACCTGATGGGGCACGGCGAAGAGCAGCGCTTGTGCCAAGAGCCCGGCAGCCAAGACCAGCAGCAGACCTCGGGAGGTGGGCTTCATGGGCGGCGCTCCGGCATTCTGCCACGGCGCGACCCCGGCGGGATCCCTGGTGCCGCCGGCCGCTTGCCTCCAACCGCCCGATCGCATAACGTAGTGGCACCATGAGCCAACCCCCAGTCCACGTCGTCACCGGTGCTTTCGGCTACTCCGGTCGCTTCATCGCCCGGCGGCTGCTGCAAGCGGGCCATGAGGTGCGCACCCTAACCAACTCCGGCCAGCGCCAGAACCCCTTCGGCGAGAAGGTCCGGGTGTTCCCCCTGCGTTTCGAGGTGGAGGGCCTGCTCCCGGCCCTGCGCGGCGCCGACGTCCTCTACAACACCTACTGGGTGCGCTTCAACCACGCCGACTTCACCCACGACCAAGCCGTCCGCAACACCGAGATCCTGTTCGAGGCCGCCCGAGCCGCCGGGGTCGGGCGGGTGGTACACGTCAGCATCACCAACCCCTCCGAGGACTCGCCGTTCGAGTATTTCCGGGGCAAGGCCCGCCTGGAACGCCTGCTCGGCGAGTCGGGCCTCTCCCATGCCATCCTGCGCCCCGCCGTGCTCTTTGGCGAGGGCGACATCCTGGTCAACAACATCGCCTGGACGCTGCGCCACCTGCCGCTCTTCGGCGTCTTCGGTGCCGGCACCTGCGGCATCCAGCCCATCCATGTGGACGACCTGGCCCGGCTGGCGGTGGAGCAAGGCGTTGCGGCCGAGAACGCGGTCGTCAACGCTATCGGCCCCGAGACCTTCACCTACCGCAGCCTGGTGGCTGCCATCGGCGAGGCCATCGGCTGCCGCCGGCCCATCGTCTCGGTACCCCCGTCGCTGGGTCTCTTGGCCGGCAGGATCCTCGGCTGGTTCCTGAACGACGTGGTGATCACCCGGGAGGAAATCGGCGGCTTGAATGCCGGTCTCTTGGCGGTTGACGCACCGCCTACCGGAACCGTCCGCCTCACCGAATGGGCCCGGGAGCACGCGGACTCGCTGGGGCGTCGCTATGCGAGCGAGCTGGCGCGGCGGCGGGACCGGCAGCGGGCGTACGAGACGCTGTGAACGGCCGCCAGCGCATGGACGTGGCCATGCGGCTCGGGGTGCCCGACCGGGTGCCGGTGATGTGCCAGCTCGCCCTCGGTCACTACTTCCTCCACTCCGGGCTGCCGGCGCTCGACATCTGGCACTCCAGCGAAGCCTTCGGCCGGGCTCTGATCACGCTGCAGCAGCGCTACGGCTTCGACGGGATCCTGGTCAACCTGCCGGGTCGTGATCCGAGGTGGCGTGCTTACGTCGAACGCATTGAATCCCAGGGCGACAGGCAGATCATCCACTGGGCCAACGGCCTTCAGACGGTGGCGCCAGCCGACGACAACCCCCACGTCATCCACACCGACGGCAGGCGCAACTTCCCGAGCCTGGCCGACATCGACCCCCAGCGGCTCTTCTACGTGGAGCCTCACGACCTCACCGGGATCGACTACCCCTATCGCTGGGGCTTCGCCGTCGAACCCGCCCCCCCGGGGCCCGGCTTCTTCCCACCCTGGCACTTCGACACCATTCGCTATGTGGTGGACCGGGTCGGGGATGAGGTCTCGGTCCACAGCGAGGTCTTCTCGCCCTTCTCGCAGGCCATGGAGCTGCTCGACTTCATGCCGGCGCTCTTGGCCCTCAAGAAGCAGCCGGACAAGGTGAAGGCCTGCTTGCGCGCGCTGACCGAGGGGACCATCGCCCTGGCGGTGGGCCAACTCGAGGCCGGCGCTCATGCCGTGCTCATCTCCTCGGCCTTCGCCGGCGCCGGCTTTCTCTCCCGACGGCACTACTCGGAGTTCGTGCTCCCCTACGAAGCGGCGGTGGTGGCGGGCATCAAGCGCCGCTTCCAGGTTCCCGTCTACACCCACACCTGTGGCCGCATCGGCGACCGCCTCGACCTCATGGAGCAAACCGGCACCGATGGCATCGACACCCTCGACCCGCCCCCCTTGGGCACGGTCGATCTGGCCCAAGCCAAGGCCCAGACGGCGGGGCGGCTCTTCCTCAAAGGCAACCTGGATCCCGTGAACACGCTGCTCAAGGGCCATCCCAATGACGTGCTGGCGGCGGCCCGGGAGCGCCTCAAGATCGCCGCCCCCGGCGGCGGATACATCCTGAGCACCGCCTGCTCGGTTCCGCCCCACACCCCACCCGCCAACGTCGCCGTCCTGCGCGAAGCCGCCGAACGCTTCAGCCGCTATCCGCTATGATCGTCGGGGCTTGACCAGTTCCGTCAGGCGGCGCGTGGCTGCCGGGTCGAGGTCGACAAAGGCCAGGCCGTGGGCGGTTCCTCGCGGAGTATCTCGGCGCCAACAGACCTGGGCGGCGAAGCTATAGGCCTCGCCAGCACCGGGGACGCGGAAGGCGAGCCGCACCGCGGTGCCCGGCTCCAGTGCCGCCTCCAGGTACACCTGGGCGCCGCCGGGACCGAAGTCCACCAGTTCACCTAACGCTGCCGAGTCCAGATCCCTGGCGATCACGCGGACCTCGACCATGAGGGCCCGGCGGGGATCGCGCCGTCTGTCGACCAGAGGAGGTTGTCCTTGCTTGCGGCTGTCGAGCAGCACCCTCTCGCAGGTGCTGAGCAGGTCCCGAAAGCGGAAGGGCTTCGCGATGTAGCCGGCCACCCCCTCCCGGACACCGCGACCGAAGGTCGCGGGATCGGCGCTGGCCGTCACCAGCACCACCGGTGGCGGGGAGGGCTCTTTCCTCAGCTCCGCGAGCACCCCCCAGCCGTCGACCCCGGGCATCATCAGATCGAGGAGCACCAAGTCGGGCCGGTTCGCCTCCAGCCTGGCGAGCGCCTCACCCCCGTCGTCGGCGGTGTCGACCGAATAGCCCGCGTCCCTGAGCACGCGCGACAGCAGGGAGCGGACGTCCGCCTCGTCGTCGACCACCAAGATCCGACCCTGGGCTGGAGCCATCACGGTTTCGCCGGCGCGCCTCCGTCACTCACCGTCACCTTACGGATGACCAGCCGAACCGTCGGCCTATCCCCCTCGACCCGGGTCTCGGCCAGCTTGTCCACCACCTCCATTCCGGCAACCACCTCTCCGAAGACGGTGTACTGCCGGAGCAACGAGGGCTGTTCCGTTAGGCAGATGAAGAACTGACTGCCCCCGCTGTCTGGGCTCGAGGGCCTGCGGGCTGCGGCCACCACCCCGCGAGCGAAGGGTACCTCGGAGAACTCGGCCTTCAGCAGGCCCAGGCCGCCGGTGCCGTAACGCGCCGCCTGCCTGGGGTCCTTGGACAGAGGATCGCCGCCCTGAATGATGCCCCGGGGGATGAGGCGGTGAAAGGTGGTCCCCTCGTAACCTCCGGCCTTTGCGGTCTTCAGGAAGTGACGCACATGGCCGGGAGCCAGGTCGGGCCGGAGGCGGATCGAGAAGGACCCCGCCTCCGTCTCCACCACCGCCTCCGGGGCCAGGGGAGCGGCCTGCGGTGTCTCAGCAGCTCGGACTGCGGGGGCCGAGGCCAAGGCCAGAGCGGCCACGGCGAGGCGGCACCACAGGCTCATGAAGCATCCTCCCGGTAAGAGCCCTATGGTATCTCAGGCCGACCGTGGGAAGACGGCCCGCAAGTGGGGGACAAGAAGAGGGGGCCCCGAGAGGGGCCCCCTTGCATGCACCGGTGACGGAGCCGGCTAGTTCACGTTGATGGCGGAATAGGCCGACGCCACCGCGTTGTACTCGGCGGAGCCGGAACCGTAGAGCGCCTTGGCTGCATTCAGGTTGGCGGTGCGGGCGGCCGCGTACTTGGTGGACGAGGTCATGTAGTCGGCGATGGCCTTGTACCAGATACGCGCGGCCTTGTCCCGGCCAATCCCGGTGACCACCCGGCCGTTGCACTTGCTGGTGCCGCCGTTCGCCAGCAGGTAGAACATGTGGTTGTTGGGGCCCGACGAGTAGTGGACGTTCAGACCTCCCAGGCTGCTCGACCAGCAGGCCGGGCTGCGACCGTCCTTGGCGGGATCGTTCATGTAACGCAGCGCATAGCGTTGCGTGTAGGTACCGCCCGAGTAGTTGGCGCGGTAGATGCGCTCGCCGATCCACCAGTCGGGGGTGTCGACGCTGCTGTTGACCGCATACTCGACCAGGCTGCCGAAGATGTCGGAGTTCGACTCGTTGAGGCCGCCCGACTCGCCGCTGTAGGTGAGGTTGGCCTCTCGGCTCATCACCCCGTGGGACATCTCGTGAGCGGCCACGTCGAGCGAGACCAGCGGGTAGAAGGTGGAAGCCCCGTCACCGTAGGTCATGCAGAAGCAGGAATCGCTCCAGAAGGCGTTCTCGTACGAGCTGCCGTAGTGGACCCGCAGGTAGGTGCGGCGGCCGGCTCCGTCGATGCCGTTGCGGCCGAACATGGTCTTGTAGTAGTCCCAGGTGGCCATCAGGCCGGCGTGGGCGTCGGCCCCCGCGGTGGCGCGGTCGGAGCTGTCCTTGACGCCGTTGCCGAACACGTTGTTCGAACGGCTGAAGGTGGTGCAGGTCCCCGAGGTCCGGTTGTTCATGTCGCAGGTGTAGGTGCTGCCCTTGTTGAGGTCGCGGAGGTAGTAGGTGCCGCCGGTTGCGTCGGTCGCCACCGACCGGGTCCCCATGTACATGGTCTTCCCAGTGCCCGTCGAGGCCGAGGTCTCGAGCGAGTCGTAGGTCCAGACGACATCCCCGCTGTGGGCGTCCACGAAGGAGTCCCACTGACCGGTCTCCTGCCGGCGGTTCTCGACCAGCACCCTGACCCGCCAGGTGAGCCGATCGATGTCGCTGCGTTCGCCGCGCGGCAGCACCACCAACTCGGCGGTTGCCTGGTGCTTGCCCACCACGGCGAGCTGGTTGACCACGGTCTTCACCGCCTCTTCCTGACCGATCTTCGGGGCCACCTCGACCTCGATGTTGCCGGCGAGCGAGTTGGTCAGCTCGAGGTTGCCCTCGGTGTCGACGTGGGTGATGGCCTCGCCTTCGAAGACCCTGACGCCCTTGTAGAACTGGTCGTAGCGGACGTGACTCAGGCCTTTCTCATCGGCCCGACTGCTGCGGACCTTGAGTCCGGTGGTATCGGCCGAAAGGCCGTAGTCGGCCAGGTTGGCCGCGAAGTGGACCTCGCCTACGGCCAGAGCCCGGTTCTTGGAGGCTCCGTCGCCAGCCGTGAGCAGTCCCGCCCAGGCGACCGCCAGGGTCGCCAGGATTCCAAAGGATCTCTGTCTCATCGCTTCCTATTCTCCTCATCGGAATGTAGAGAGACCCCTTCGACTGGATGCCTGCGCAGTCGCAAACGGGGCACCCGAATCCCTTGTAGCGTTCAGCCAGATGTGCGTCGAAAGAGTTGAAGGAGCTTACGGACGGCGTCTGGCGGCTGTCAAGAACTGTCCGGTGTGGAAAAACAACCGGGCGGTCGGACTGCGGCGCCGCCAATGGGTCGGTTGACCTGGGTGGGGCGGCGGCTACGGCGGCGAGAATCGGCCCTGCGGCGCGACGGGGGGTCGCGCCGCAAGGGACCAGGGAACTACGGCTTGTCGGTCGCCGGCTTGTCGGCGGCCTTCTCGGCGGCCTTCTTGCAGCATTCGGCGGCGCCGTCCTTCTTGTGCTCGCACTTGCCGTCCTTGCAGCAATCGGCCATCGCCGCCTTGTCCTTGTCCTTGCGGTCGCAGTGGCCGGCCTTGGCGCCGTCGGCGGTCGCTGCCGCGTCCTTCTTGCTGCAGTCCTTCTTCATGCCCTCGTGGGCATAGGCCGACAACCCCAGAAGACCGGCGAACCCGACCGCCAAGAGAACCTTCATCCGCATGCTCTTCCTCCCTGCCCGCGAGCGGGCCTCGTGTTTGACCTCAGTGCTTGCGACGAGGCCACCGCGGGGTGGGGGCCAGTCCGCAAGGGAAACGACTCACGAGCGTAGCCGGGCGTTGGCGACGGGTCAAGCCAGGAGCGTCCACACGCCCACCGTCACGAAGAGCGCGGCGGCGGTCCAGCGCACCGCCTTCATGGGAATGCGGTGGGCCAGGGCCTCACCCACCAGGACCGCGGGCACGTTGGCGATCATCATCCCCAGCGTGGTCCCCAGTACCACGATGGCGAGGCCCCGGTAGCGCGCGCCTAGCGCAATGGTGGCGAGCTGGGTCTTGTCCCCCATTTCGGCCAGGAAGAAGGCCACGGTCGTGGTCAGAAAGGCCCCGCTTCGGAGCAGGCGTGGGTCGCCCTCCAGGCTGTCCGGCTTGAGCGTCCACAGGCCGAAACCGATGAAGGAGCAGCCGACGATCACGCGCAAGGCCTGCGGTGAGAGCCCTTGGGCCACCACCACGCCCAGGCTGCCGGCGAGCGCGTGGTTGAGGAGCGTGGCCACCAGGATGCCCGCCATGATGGCCCAGGGTCGGCGGAGCTTGGCCGCCAGCACGAAGGAGAGGAGCTGGGTCTTGTCGCCGATCTCGGCCAGGGCGACCAGGATGGTCGAGGTGAGGAAGGCCTCCATGGAAGAGAGCGGGGACCTACCGCCAGTCGAGGGAGATGTCCTTGGTGATCAGGTTCTGGCTGACCTCCAGCGTCCGCTGTTCACCGGGCAGAAAGGTCCCCGAGAGCCAGGCGTTCTTGCTGTTCCCGTCCCAGCTCACGTTGACCCTGAGCTTGTGACGGCCGGGGGTCACCTCCAGCATCTGGTCCAGGCTTCCCTTGCGCAGCCTGAAGGACAGGATCTTCTTGCTCACCCGGCCTTCGAGCTTTTGTTCGAGCACCAGATCGTCGTCGAACCAGAGCTTCAGCACGCCGCTCCTCAGGCGATGGTCGAACTCTACGGCGAGCCGGGCCGGCCCTTCGCCGGCCGTGGCCGGCATGGTCTCGACAGTGGTGGCTGGCATCGCGGCCGCTCGGCTAGGCGCCTCCAGCAGGCGCGCCTTCGGCTTCGGGCGCAGCAGCCAGACTCCCAACACGACCAGGGAGACCAGGCCCAGCATCCCGGCCGCCAGCAGGACGACGCGTCGGGGGAGGCGCCGCGGCGGCCCGGCATGCCTCTCCTCCAGCAGGTGGACCAGCGGCGAATCGGCCTCCACCGTCTCCAGGCCGGAGGCCGGCGAAGCCAGGAGCGTCGCACGCGGCCGCGAGACCACGGTGCCGCTGGCCCGCGCCTCCCTCCAGCCCCCGCGGTGGCGGGGCAGCCGGCCCCCCAGCAGGTCCTCGATGTCTTCGGCCAGCGAGCGGCCGTCGGGGTAGCGCTGTTCCCGGGCCTTGGCCAGCGAACGCGCCGACAGGTAGTCCGCGTCCGCGGGCAGCCCCGGGGCAAGGGAGCGGGGCGGGGGCGGGTCCTGCTGCACCACCTGAGCCAGCATGCCGGTCAGAGTGTCGGCGAAGAAGGGGCGGCGTCCGGTCAGGAGCTCGTAGAGCACGGTCCCCAGCGAGAAGAGGTCGCTGCGTGCATCCAACGGCTCGCCGAGCGCCTGTTCGGGCGACATGTTGGCGGGCGTGCCGAAGAGCTGTCCGGCCGCCGTCAACTGCGAGGCGGGGACCTTGGCGATGCCGAAGTCCATGATTTTGGGCTGGCCGTTCGGCAGCAGCATCACGTTGGCCGGCTTCACGTCGCGGTGCACGATGCCCTGGCTGTGGGCGGTGTGAAGCGCGTCGGCCAGCCGGGCCACGATGCGGAGCGCCTCCCGCCAGTCCAGCCGGTCGCCGGCCGCCGCCAGCTCGGCCAGGGTGCGCCCCTCCAGGTATTCGAGCGTTATGTACGGCACGCCCGCGGCCCCGTCGCGACCCACGTCGTGGACCACCACGATGTTGGGATGAGACAGCCCGGCGGCGGCTCGCGCCTCGGTCAGGAAGCGCTGCTCGAAGGCCTCACGCTCGATGGGGCCGAACGACGCGGCCAGGCTCAGGGTCTTGACCGCCACCCGCCGGTCCAGCGCCGGGTCCCAGGCCTCGTACACCACCCCCATGGCGCCGCGACCCAGCTCTCGGCGCACTTCGTACCGGCCTATCTTCTCGGGGAGGGGCTCGACCACTTTCACGTCCTCGGCGGCTCGCCTCTCCTCCGAGGGCATCCCTCCAGGAGGCGGCTCACTCGCCGATCTTCTCACAGCTCGGCTGCCGCCCGTCTCCACAGGTCGTCGACGCCGAGGACAGCGGCCCACTTGTCGAGGTAGGCCCGGTCGAGTCGGTCCCCACACACCTGGACAACACCCAAGGCGTCGGCGAGCTGCTGCTCTGAGCCGCCAGTCTTGCGGGCCCACTCGAGCTTGCTGAGGATCGTGTCCTCGGCGGTGGCAATCGAGACCGCCAGCCCCCCGAGGTCGCGGCGCTGCCGGCGCGAGAACTCCTCCCGGCTGAAGGGCCGTTCCTTGCGGATGATGAGGTCGATCTTGAACGCCGTCTCCGGGTCGATCACGTTGAACACCCGCCGACTGCGTAGCGCCTCGCGGGCGAGGCCTGCGTCCGCGTAATACCCGTCGGCGGCGAGCGCGGCCACCAGATCGTCCAGGGCTCGGGGGGTGGGGTCGACCACGATATCCGCATCATTGGTGGCGCGCGGCAATCCATGGTGGCTGCTGGCGACCGATCCCGCGACCATGTAGTCGATGCCCAGCGCTTCCAGCGTGCGCACCAGGCGCCCCATCACCTCCTCCTCGAGGCTCACGGCTCCTGCAACTCCCGGTCGGGCCAGACGCGGCGGGTGATGGCGTCGCCGTGCAGCATGCGGAAGAACGCCCGCCGCACTTCATCCTCGCCATACTCGGGGTGACGCGCCCTGATTCCCGCGCGCGACGTCTCCCGGGCGAGCCGGGTCAGTCTGAAGGCGATTGCCATCCGCTGCGGCCCCGACATGCGCCGCAACATGGCGAGTTGCGCCGCCCAGGCCTCGGGGGTCGTATCCGCGGGCCGTTCGGGGACGAGCAGCATGAGGGCGAGTCTACACCTCGTGACGGCTCTTGACCGGTCGGCTCCCAGCGCGGCCAGGGCCGCACTCAAGCGAACGGAAACCACAGAGGCGCAGAGGCACAGAGAAGGAGAAGAGGAAACCGCCGGCCAGAAGCGGAACCGGCGGCGATCGGCCCGCGCGCTCGAGCATCGAGGTGTCCGCCGCGCGACTCGCGAGGCCCGAATCGTAGTCCAATGACAATGGCCGAGCGTCGGAGCGCGGAGCGGCACCTCGATGCCAGCACGGGCCGGAACGTAGCGTTCAGCCCCCGGCCCTCATGCAACATGCGCAGTAACGGAGCCCCTGGAGGTACCGAGCAGGCCAGTAGTTCAGGGGCCGGGCCCCAGCTGGTCCGCCTCGAACGCAAAGAGCGCGGGAAGGCCGCCGGTGTGGAGGAAGATGATGGGCTCCTCGCTGCCCAGAGCCCCGCGCGACAGCAGGTCCAGCAGGCCGGCGAAGGCCTTGGCGGTGTACACCGGGTCGAGGAGGATGCCCTCGCTCTGCGCCAAACGCCTGAGCGCGGCCTGCCCGGAAGGGGAGGGCACGCCATAAGCCGGGGCCACGTAGGTGCCCTCGATCAGGGGCACCGCCTCCGGAGGGAACGCGTGAGGCGCCCCCAGCCGATCGCAAAGCTCGGTGGCAAGCCGCGCGACCGATTGAGGGAAGCCGCGGAAGAGCTTGCCGACGTCGATACCCAAGAGGGCGTGCGCTGAGCCCATCAGCGCGAATCCAGCCAGCAAGCCGGCCAGGGTGCCGCCGCTGCCGGCCGCCACCACCACCTGGGCCCGCTCTAGGCCCAGGGCCTCGGCCTGCTCGGCCAGCTCCACCGCGGCCCGCACATAACCCAGGCAGCCCAGCCAGGAGTGGCCGCCCACCGGGATGAAGTAGTGGGGGCCCACCCGCATCCAGGCCACCAGGCGCGCGAAACGGATGGTGGACTCGATGCTCATCCCGCCCCCGTGCCGGCCCAGGGGGACGAAGTGCATGTGCGCCCCCAGCAACTGGCTCAGCAGCAAGTTGCCGGGGAAGCGATCCGGCTTGCGGTCGAAGTAGAGGAGATGCGGCTCCAGACCTGCCAGGCGAGCGGCGGCGGCGGTCAACCGGGCGTGATTCGACTGGAGGCCGCCGAAGGTCACCACCTTGCGGGCCTCCCGCCGTCTGGCGTCGGCCAGCAGGTACTCGAGCTTGCGCGTCTTGTTGCCGCCCAGGGCCGGTCCCAGCAGGTCGTCGCGCTTGATGAACACGGGCCGGCCCAGCTCCCGGCTGAGCCGCGGCAAGGGATCGAGCGGCGTCGGATAGGAGGCGAGCCGAAAGCGCGGATGGGCGTCCAGCCGGGCCCCAAGCTCAGAGCCCCGCATCAGGTGGCGGCCAGGTGCCGCGCCAATCGTTTGGCGAGGCCGATGATGGTGAGGACGGTGGGCCGGTCCAGGGCCTCGGGGAACACGCTGGCGTCACAGACGTAGAGGCCGCGAATCTCGGTCGAGAGATGGGCGTTCACGAGCGAGCCGATGCGGACGGTTCCGCTGGGGTGGGTGCCCCGCAGTGGCGTGGTGAAGAGCGAACCCGGTTCGGCCCCGGCCCGGAGCAGGATCTTGCGACACACCGATTCGGCCTCGGCCAAGCGGGCTCGATCCCCGGGGGTCAGGGGCTTGCTGATGCGGCCGTCGGCGAACACCCCGCCCGAGATCTCGTCCTTGAGCTTGATCATCACCCCCAGCGTGTTCTTCCAGCGGGGCCAACCGAGCGCATAGCGCGGGCTCTTGAGGGCGGTGATCAGCGGGTAGAGGAGCCAAGGGTCGAGCAGCGTGCTCAGCATGTAACCGGCCTCGGGGTTCTCGTGGGACCAGGTCATGGGCGGTTCGCGGCCGATGCCGGACTCCTTCACCGTGCCGTAGACCATCACCGTGGTGTCCATGGTCATGCCCTGGCCGGCTTCGCGGAGACCCGAAGCCTGCAGGATACGAGGCGAGCCGATGCCACCGGCGGCCACGACCACCGTCTCGGCCCTGGCGCTGAAGGGCGCGCCACCCAGGGTCCCCTGTACGCCTACCGCTTGTCCGTCTTCGACGACGACGCGTTCCACCCGGGCCTGGGTGTGGACCGTGGCGCCCGCGCCGACCGCCTCGTCCACGTACTCGGCCGCGTTCCACTTGGCCCCGCAGCGGCAGCCCAGCATGCAGCGGGCGCCGCAGCGCTCCGGGAAGGCCGGGGCCCGCGCCGGCCGCAGGAACTTGAGCTGTGGCTCGAAGGCGTAACCCACCTCTCCCGCGGCTTGGGCGATTCGGGTCGAGGCCGCGCCCCGCAGCTCGGGGGACAGCGGAGCGATCTCCAGCTCGGCTATCGTTTCCGCGACCTCCGGCCCGAGGTCGATGCCGTACTTCTGCTTCAGCCAGGGCGGAGGCGGGGCTGCACAGCCGCAGTACATGCTGGTGGCGCCACCCAGCATCAGCGGGCGGACGATGTTCAAGCCTTCCTCGCTGAAGAGCAGGCTCGATCGGTCGGCGTAGAGAAGCGGGCCCAGGTAGCTGCCGTAGTAGAAGCGCCCCCGCTCGTCACGGCCGCGCTCCAGCAGCAGCACGCGCCGGCCCCGGCGCGCCAGCTCGCGGGTGAGCGTGGCTCCGCCGGGGCCGGACCCCACCACGATCGTGTCGGCTTGCAGGTCCATCTTGGGTGCAGCCATGGGCGTCTCCTCGCAGCGGCCTCGACCGGAGTCTACCGCGGCTAGCCCTCGTGCGTGGGGTCTCACGCCCGTTGGGTGCGTCGCGCCGGACGGGGTCCGATCCGAGCCGCTGTGCGGTCCCGGCGGCGGATCAGTAGAGCTCGACCTTGGCGGCGTGTTTCGGCGCCGATGCCAGGCGAGCGTCGCAGGTCACCAGGGGAGCGGCCAGGGTCTCGGCCAGTGCCAGGTAGGCGGTGTCGTAGGCCGTCACGTTGTGACGCAGCTCCCAGATGCGCGGCAACAGGATGTCGTGGGAGTAGCGATGGAGGCGGAAGTCCGCCAGATCCATCAGGGCTTCCAGGCCGCGCTCGGGCGTCAACTCCCCCGCGGCCGCGTAGCGGCGCAGGACCTGGGCGACCTCCACGTCCAGAAGGTGGGGCGCCTGCAGGGACTCGCCCGGCGAGAGCAGGCGGTCCTCGACCCGGGACCCGGTCTCGGTGGCGAGCAGCACCTCGAGAACGGCCGACGCCTCGACCACGATCAATGGGCCTCCCGCTCTTCCCTCAGTGCCTGGGCGGGAGAGACGCTCAGCTTGACCGGCGATCGCTGGGCCAGCCGCTGCGCCATAGGGATCGGGAGGGTCCGGCCAGACCGCGTTCTCAGCGCCCGGAGGAGGCCTGCCAGCGCTCCACCTTCAGGAGACCGCTGTCCAAGATCGCGTCCATGTCGCGATCGCGGGCGAGCAGGCGGCAGCCGCCCTCTTCGGCAATGGCGGCGACGACGCAGTCGATCGTCGACCGGATGGTCCTGCCCCGTTCGCGAAGGCCGCGGTACAGGTCGGCGGCTCGAAGATAGAGGCGCATGCCCGACGGTTCGAGGAAGACCATGTCCTCGAACGACCGCCGGATCGCGTCTCGCCCCCGTTCGCGACGGAGGCCCTGGAAAACCTCTGCGGCCACGATGCCACACGTGCAGACGTCGTCGTCGCCCCGCAGCAGATCAGCGAGGGCGTCGGCCGCGGGCGAGGGAAAGCCGTTCAGGAAATCCACCCAGGCCGACGTGTCGACCAGCACTCTCACCGAGTCGCTCTGACGCGACCCCGGAGGTCATCGAGGTTGCCCTCCCAGTGGGCCCTGCCCCTGAACTCGAGAAGCCGGCGAACGCGGCGGCGCCGAGCGTACTCGCGGAGCGCCTCGTTGATCACTGCCGTCTTGGTCTTGCCGCGCGCTGTCTTCATGGCGCCCGCGAGAGCTGCGTCGTCGATGTTGAGAGTGGTCCTCACGTCTCCCTCCTGATGCAGATGATACGACATCCTGGTCTGCATCAGGAACGGGTCCGCCTCGTACCCTCACACCACGGCCGGATCTTCGGGGGTGCCCGACCACTTGGTCATGTTCTCGGCGCCGGTCTCGGTGATGACGATGACGTCCTCGTGGCGGATGCCCAGCTCGCCGGGGAGGTAGATGCCGGGCTCGTTGGTGCAGCACATCCCGGGCTGGAGCCGGGTGGGGTTGCCGCGCACCAGGTAGGGCCACTCATGGCCGTCCATGCCGATGCCGTGGCCCAGCCGGTGGGTCAGGGTCTGGTAGTCCGGGCCGAAGCCCGCTTCGGCGAGGACCTTGCGAGCCGCGGCGTCTACCGCCTGACACTCGACGCCCGGCTTGGCCGCGCGGAACGCGGCCTCCTGTGCCCTCCTGACGGTGTCCCAGATGCGCCGTTGTCTTTCGGTAGGCGTGGCCCCGAACACCGCGGTGCGCGTGATGTCGCTGCTGTAGCCGTGTAGCCGGCCACCGCCGTCCATCAGCACCACGTCGCCGGCCTGGAGCGGCTTGGGATCGCTGGTGCCGTGAGGGAAGGCGGCGTCGGCGCCGAACAGCACCAGCGACCCGC
>DATECU010000178.1:0-20318 GCA_035286745.1 Vicinamibacteria bacterium
GGCTGGCCAGCCGGTCCCCGCTTCCCGTCGCCGAGCTGGCGGCGGCCGCGCGGTCAGCAGGCGGTTTCATCGAGCGCATCCTGGTGCGGCAAGGGACCCAGGTCCAGGTGATCCCGGTGGAGAAGCTCGACTACGCTCAGGCCCAGGACGACTACCTCTCCCTGCGCGCCGAAGGCAAGGACCATCTCAAGGAGCAGACGCTGGCCGAGCTCGAAAAGCAGCTCGACCCCGCCCGCTTCGTGCGCATCCACCGTTCCTACCTGCTGAACGTGGAACGGATCGCCAAACTTGAGCTCTACGCCAAGGACAGCCGGGTCGCCATCCTGACCGACGGCTCCCGCCTACCGGTGAGCCGCGCCGGCTACGCCCGGCTCAAGACCCTGCTTTGAGCGGGCTGCGCTGCGGCGCCCGATGCCGTCGGCGCCGCTTGACCGCGGGCAGGAGGGCGTCCGGGCCGTCATGAGAACCTTCTTCGTGGATCTCAAACAGGGCTCGGGAGCAGATCGGGGGCGGCCGGCCGTGGTCGTGAGATGATGGCGCCGCCTTGGTGCCGTGGGAAGGAAGGACCAGGTGACCACCCTCTTCGAGACCGAACTCCGCGAACAGCCGGCCACGCTGGAACGCCTGCTCACCCAGGGACGTGAGAAGGCACTAGCCATCGCCGACCGCATCCGCACCTACCAACCCCACTGCGCCGTGATCGCCGCCCGCGGCTCGTCCGACAACGCGGCCCGCTACGGACAATACCTGTTCGGCATCCAGAACCAATTGCTGGCCTCGCTGGCCACCCCCTCCCTGTTCACGCAGTACCACGCGGCCCCCTCGCTGGCGGGGGCGCTGGTGGTCGGCATCAGCCAGTCGGGCCAGTCCCCGGACATCGTGGCGGTCATCGAGGAGGCACGGCGGCAGCGAGCGCTCACCCTGGCGGTCACCAACGAAGAAGGCTCCCCGCTGGCCGCGGCCGCCGAGCTGGTGCTCCCCCTGCTGGCGGGCGCCGAGCGGGCGGTGGCGGCGACCAAGACCTACACCGCGCAGGCGCTGGCGCTCGCCATGCTGAGCGCCGCGCTCAGGAACCAGGATCCTCTGTGGGCGGAGCTGGGCGCGCTCCCGGAACGGGTGGCTCGCACCATCGATGCGAACGCCGGGTGCCTGGAGTGGGCTCACCGTTATGCCGGCCACGACCGGTTGATCGTGGTGGGACGCGGCTACAACCTGTCGACCGCGCTCGAGATCACGCTCAAGATCAAGGAGACCAGCGGCATCATGGCCGATGGGTATTCGTCGGCCGACTTCTTCCACGGGCCCAAGGCGATCCTGGATCGGAACTTGCCGGTGCTGGCGGTGGCGCCGGGGCGGGTGTTCGAGGAGTTGGACGGCGTGATCCGCCTGGCCCAGGAAAAGGGCTCTCCGCTTGTCGTCCTCTCCGATAGGCGCGAGATCCTGGAAGCGGCGGACGTCGCACTCCCCCTCCCCACCGGCACGCCCGAGTGGCTCTCGCCTATCGCGGCCGTAGTCCCCGGTCAGCTCTGGGCCCTGGGCCTCAGTCTGGCCCGCGGCGCCGACCCGGATCGCCCCCCGGGCCTCTCCAAAGTGACCGAAACGCGCTAGCCAGGCGGTCGCGACAGGCGACCAGGCGACCAGGCGGAGGCGGGCCTCGTTGTTGATCCGGCTGGCGGTCGCGCCTAGAATCGGAACGTCCTTCGGAGACGACGCGAACTGGTGCGGGTACCAACCTTGGCCGTGGCGATGGCAGTGGGCAGCGCGACCGCCTGCGGTGGCAGCGCAACGGCGACCGGAGCGAACGCGGCGACTCCAGCCCCGACCTCCTGTGCCTCCTGGGCCGCCACTCAGCGGGGCAGCGGCGTCTCGACTGCCATCGGTCCCACGCTGGCCCAGCGTCAGGCGCTGCTGGCCGCCGGCGGTGGCGTCAAGACCGTCGCCAACCGCTACTACGCCATGTGGTTTCCAGCGGCCTGGACCAGTTCCCCGCGGCGGCGGGTGCTGGTCTCGCTTCACGGCACCGGCGGGGCCCCGGAGGCGGAGTGGAACGATTGGCGCCAGCACCTGGAGCCCCGGGGTTGGGCGTTTGTCGGCTTGCTCTATCTAGATGTGGCCACCGGCAACTACGACGACGATGCCACCATCTACGCCAACCTGAGGACCGCCATCTCTGAGCTGAGCGGGTCGTGCGACGTCGCGGGAGCCAGCTACTACCTGGCCGGCTTCTCGCGGGGCAGCGCCATGGGCTTTCCCGTCACCTACCGCGACCGCCACGACCGCCAGCTCTTTCGGGCCACGCTGTCGAACGCGGGCGCCTGGCTCTTGGGCGGCGAGCTATACCCGACGCTGGCCGGCATCGAACGGCGGGCGGAGCGGAGCGCCTTCACCGGGTCTCGCTTCTGGATGTATTGCGGGGAACGGGACTTCGAGCACGGCTATTCGATGTGCGACGAGATGGAGAACGCGCGTTCTTGGGTGCTCGCCTACGGCGCACAAGTCGATCGCCTGTACCAGAACCCGGCGGGCGACCACGGCAGCCTGGTCCACACGCCGGACGCAACCAAGGCCCTGCTCGACTACTTCGAGGGAATCCCCTAAGGACCGGGCCATGGCCATCAACCGGCGGTCGTCATCCTCGCTCGCGGGCGGTCTCAGCCTGACCGGCCTTCTTGCCTCCAGCCTCTTCGCGCAACCCCCCTGCTCACCCCTCCCTCCCCCGAGCGGCACCGTGGTCACCGTCACGCCTTCGCAAGCCGGCAGCCTGGCCGACATCGTCGCCGCCGCCGCGACCGGCACCACCGTCTCGCTGGCCGACGGCTTCTACGATCTCTCCTGCGGCGACAGCGAGTGCCGGCTTGCCTTTTCGGTGCCGGGCGTCACCCTGCGTTCGGCGAGCGGCAACCGCGAGGCGGTGATTCTGGACGGTGCCTATGCGACGAACGAGTTGATCGGTATCTACGCTTCCAACGTAACCATCGCCGACCTCACCCTGCGCCGGGCCTACGACCACCCGGTCCACGTCAGCGGACCCGGCACCGCCATCAGCGGCGTCCTGCTCCACAACCTGCGCATCGTCGATCCCGGCCAGCAGGCGATCAAGGTAAACCCGGTGGGCGCCGGCTACGTCGACAACGGAACCATCGAGTGCTGCTCTCTGGAGCTGACCGACACCGGGCGCACCCAGATCCGCGACAACTGCTACACCGGCGGCATCGACGCTCACCAGGCCCGTGGCTGGATCGTTCGGCGCAATCGCATCGACGGCTTCTGGTGCGACGACGGCCTCTCCGAGCACGCCATCCACTTCTGGCGCTGCTCGCGGGACACCCTGGTGGAAGAGAACGTGATCACCGACTGCGCGCGGGGCATCGGCTTCGGGCTCGGCTCCACCGGTTCCTGCCGCAGCTACCCGGACGACCCCTACCCGGGCGTCGGCTTCAAGGGCCACATCGACGGCATCATCCGCAACAACTTCGTGGCCGCCGGCGACGCCGACCTCCAGACCTCGCCGGACGGCTTCGACTGCGGCGTCTCTCTTGAGCAGGCGTACGGCGCTCGAGTCGTTCACAACAGCGTGGCTTCGACCCAGCCCCCCGGCTCCTCTTCGATCGAGTGGCGCTTCCCCCAGAGCGTGGTCTCGGTCTCCAACAACCTGGCGAGCGCGTCGTTGCGGGCCCGCGACGGCGCCACCGCCACCCTGGCCGGCAACCTCTCCGCGGTCCCCCTCGCCTGGTTTCGGAGCGTGACCGGCGGAGACCTCCACCTGAGCTGGGCCGGACAGGCGGCGGTCGATGCCGGCGTGGCGCTGGCGCCGGGCCTGGCCGACCTCGACATCGACGGGCATCCTCGCCTGCCCCCGCCGGACGCGGGCGCCGACGAGTCGGACCTGATCTTCGCTGACGGCTTCGAGAACTGAGCCCACTCAACACTCCCGCCCCGGTTCGGGTCCAAGGGACAGGCGCCTCCGGCTGCTCCTCTACGTGTGCGCAAAGGGGATCGAGAGCTACCTCTCGAGCGATCTCTTGGCAGCACGAGGGCGTGGTGGTGGGGCCCGGCGTCCTGGGCCAGCGCGTGGTGTGCGATCCCTCGCTGGTGACCGGGGTCGATCTTCTGATCTTCAAGACGGCGAGCTAGCCACTCACCCCGCGCCTTCGGACACGGGGCGGGGGCTGCGATCGAGACGGCGCGCGACATCTCGGCTGCAATCGGACTTGACAAGCCCCAGCGCTTGGCTTATCAAGGCGAGCAAGTCGCCCATTCTTGCCAGGATCCTGACGCAACGAAGCCCTTGAAGGAGGAGGTTCGCATGTTCCAGTCACTAGCCAGGCGCCTGCTACTTGCCGCACTGGCCGTCGTGGCCGCGGTGCCAGTGCTTGCTCAACCGTCAACGGGCCGTCTCGCCGGGACCGTGCGGGACACGAGCGGTGCCGTGGTACCGGGCGCTACCGTAACCGTGATCCCGCAGCCCTCCGGTGCCACCCGCTCTGCGGTTTCCACCGCCGAGGGGTCGTTCGCCATCAGCGACCTGCCCCCCGGCCTTTACACGGTGTCCGCGGAACTGCTGGGCTTCCGCAAGGCAATCCGGAAGGACGTCTCGGTGGTGGCCGGCGGCACCGCCAGCGCCGACTTCACGATCGAGGCCCTGCTGATCGAAGAGATCACCGTCACCGCCATGAAGCGTGAAGAGAAGGTGGCCAACGTGCCCTTCGCCGTGACGGCGCCGAGCGGGGACGTGCTGCGAGCTCGCGGCGTCGAGGACATCGAGGCGGTGGCTGCGAACGTGGCCGGGTTCAGCGTGCAGAACCTGGGTCCCGGCCAGAGCCAGGTCGCCATGCGTGGCGTCTCGTCCGGCCAGATCGTGCGCGACCAGCCGGGCGTCAAGGAGCAGGTGGGCGCCTATCTCGACGAATCGGTGATCTCCCTCTCCCTGTTCACGCCCGACCTCGACCTGTTCGACCTGTCCCGCGTCGAGGTGCTGCGCGGCCCCCAGGGTACCCTGTTCGGTTCCGGCTCGCTGTCGGGCACCGTGCGCTACATCAGCAACCAGCCGGAGCTGGGCGTCACCAAGTGGTTCGGCGAGTTCGGCGGCAACAACATCAGCGACGGGGACTTCGGCGGCAACGCCAAGCTGGGCGCCAACCTGCCCTTGGGCGGCACGGCAGCCCTGCGGGTCGCGGCCTACTACAGCCGGCTTGCCGGGTACATGGACGCGGTGCAGCCCGACCTCAGTGTCGAGAAGGACGTCAACGGCGGCTACCGCGCCGGCCTGCGCGCTGCGATCAAGATCGCCCCCAACGACTCCCTGACCATCACCCCACGGCTCGTCTACCAGAAGGTGGCCATGGACGGCTGGAACCGCATCGACGTCTTCAACATCCTGGCCAATCCCTACACCACCAAGCGACCGGCGGTAAGCCTCGGCGAGCGCGAGCAGTTCACCCAGATCGAGGAGCCTTTCACCGACGAGTTCGCGCTGGCGGACCTGAACATCAGCTACGACTTCGGCGGCGCCACCCTGACGGCGATCACCTCCTACACCAACCGCGACATCCTGGTGGTGCGCGACGCGACCGCGCTGACCGGCAGCATAACGGGTGGCAGCATCGGCCTGCCCGCCAGCGTGTACACACTCGACGCGCCGCTCGACGATGCCACCACCGCCAAGGTGTGGACCCAGGAGCTTCGCCTCTCCGGCGGCAAGGACCGCCTGCACTGGGTGGCCGGCGGTTTCTTCGGCACCACCAAACGTGACTACGGACAGAACTTGCTGGTGGCCGGGTTCGAGGAGAGGAGCGGCATCCCCACCAAGGGCCTGCGCGCGCCCAAGGACAGCCTGTTCTACTCGGAGCTCAGCTACAAGCTCGATCAGTTCGCCGCCTTCGGCGAAGGAACTTTCTCCCTGAGCGACCAGTTCAGCCTGACCGGAGGCCTGCGCTACTACCACTTCAAGGAGGAGAAGGAGCAGATCTTCGACGGGATCTTCGGCAACGACAACAACGGCACCGCCCTGGTGTCGCAGCCGGGCGATACCAAGGCCAGCGGGATGGCTCCGCGCCTGATCGGCAGCTACAAGCTGGGCAAGAACACCACGCTGAACGCTCAGGTCTCCAGGGGTTTCCGGCTCGGCGGCATCAACGACCCGCTGAACGTCCCCCTCTGCACGCCGCAGGATCTGGTGACCTTCGGCGGCCGCGAGACCTGGGAAGACGAGACCGCCTGGAACTACGAGGTCGGCTCCAAGTCCACGGTGTTCGGCGGCCGGGGCTTCCTGAACGTGGCCGCGTTCTACATGGACATCCGGGACCTGCAGGCGACGGTGACCGCCGGTTCCTGCTCTTCCCGAGTCGTCTTCAACGTACCCAAGGCCCGCAGCCAGGGCATCGAGGTGGAGTTCCAGGTGGCGCCGAACCGCAACTTCGACCTCTCCATCTCGGGAAGCTACAACGACTCAACCCTGCGGTCGACCTTGACCTCGACCGCCGCCGACGGAAAGGTCAGCGTGGTGTCGGGCATCGAGGAAGGGGAACGCCTGCCCAGCGTGCCCAAGTTCCAGGTCGCGATTGCGACCACCTACCAGTGGCAGGTGAAGCAGAACGCGCTGGCCTACGTGACGGGCACCTATCAGCATGTCGGCTCGCGCTATACGCAAGTCGGCGATCAGCTCCTGGGCAGCCTGGATCTGAACTCGTTCGGGGCCAACACCATCGGGGGACCGTTGACGGCGAGCACCTTCACCTACGATCCCGAGCTGCCGGCCTATGACATCCTCAACCTGCGAGTCGGCGCCCGCAAGGACAGGTGGGATGTGGCGCTCTTCGTCAACAACCTGACCGACGAGCGGGCGCTTCTGTCGCTGGATCGGGAGCGGGGAACCCGGGCCAGGATCGGCTTCCAGACCAACCAACCGCGGACCCTCGGCATCTCGACCCGCATCAAGTTCTGATCGGACGCCGGCTCCTCTCCTTCACGCGGCTCTTCGCGTGAAGGAGAGAGGCGACGCCGGCTAGAACACGGTCCGCTTCTGGACCCGTGCCTTGCTGGCGAGGCTGAACCGGGGCTCCACCGGTTTCCCGTCCACGACCCGCTCGGCCACGTACTCGCCGACGGCGGGGCCGTGTTTGAAGCCGTGGCCCGAACCGCCGCCCACCAGCCACACGTTCTCAAGATCGGGGTGGCGGTCGATCAGGAAGTCGCCGTTCGAGGTGTTCTCGTACTGGCAGACCTCGCTGCCCACGATCGGCGCGTCCTTGAGCGCCGGGAAGCGCCGGCCCACGTACTCGCGGACGCGGGCCAGGGAGTCGGGGTCGACGATGCGGTCGAGCGAGTCCGGGTCCACGGGCGGTCCGTGGCGATCCGGAGCCACCTTGAAGCCGCGTCCCTTGAAGTCGGCCAGGCCGTAGATCTCCTCGGCGAAGTCCGCCCAGACCGGCATCGCGGGCAGCTTGAAGCGCACCTCGCCGGCGGGCGGGCCGAAGTAGAACACCTCCTGGCGGGTGGGGAAGATCCGCTCGCCGAGCAGGTCGGGAAAGAGCTTCGGCAGCCAGGGCCCGCAGGCAAAGACGAAGGTGTGAGCGTGGACCGTCTTGCCGGAGCGCGTGGTCACCGAGGCCAGGCCCCCCTTGCCCGAGGGTGCCACGATCCCCTCCTGCACGTACTCGACCCCCGCCGCCATCGCCCGCTGGGCCACCGCCTGCACCGCGTGGAAGCCGGCCAGGAAGCCGCTCTCCGGCTCATGGATCGCCCAGGTGATCGGCCCGAAGTCGATCTGAGGCCACCGTGCCTCCAGCTCCGTACGGGTGAGTCGCTCGTGGGGGACCTTGAGGCGCCCCAGGGTCGCGAGGCTGGCCAGGGTCAGCGGATCCTCACCGCGCGCCATCCAGAGGACACCCGACTTCTGGAAGAACCCGGAGGGAGCCGAGTGGCCCAGGAGCCCCTTCCAGAGGGCGAGCGAGCGCAGGGACCAGCGGGTGTAGATCTCCTTGTCGCCATAGCCCATGCGGATAACGCGAGTCTGGCCGCCCGAGCTGGAGCGAGCATTCCCCGGACCGTAGGCGTCGATCAGCGTCACCCGGCGGCCGCGCTGCTGGAGCTGGTCGGCGATCCAGACGCCAAAGACGCCGGCCCCCACCACCGCCACGTCGTGAGCCGCCTTGCCGGTGGTCGCCGCCGACGCCCGCCGTTGCGCCAGTGCCGCGGCCAGCGCGCCGGCACCCGCCGACTGCATGAAGCTCCGCCGGTTGGTTCTCATCGCGTCCCTCCCGCAAGGACCACGTCAATCAACGGTTCGAGCGCCGCCAGGAGCCAGTTGGCGTCCAGCGCCGCAGTGTCGAGAAGCGCTTTCATGGCGTCGATCATCGGGCATCGCGACCCGAAGTCAAGGCACCCGCTTGGTTGGGTCGGCTGGCCCTCCGCGGCTGGCCCTCTGCGGACGGTCCCCGCCCCTCAGGCGGGAATCAGCTCGAGGTGGCTGCGGTCCGCTCCCGCCAGAACGGTGAGCGGAATTCGCCGGTCGAAGGTGGCGAGTCTCCCCTTGTGGTGTCGCGCCAGGGCGAGCAGATAGACGTCGGTGACCTGCCGGTAGGTGGCAGGAGCCTCCGCTTTGAAGAGGTGTCTTTCGCGGAGCGAGACGTCATCCGCCCAGAACACGTGCTGGCCGCTGGCACAGAAGACGCCGAGACGCCTGACGATTCCAGCCGGCGTCTCAGGGACGCTCCCATAGGCGGAGTTCGAGAGGATGCGCACCAGGCCGTTCTCCGTCAGGGGGCAAGTGGCCCAGCCGGCAGCCCGACTGGCGGCGAACCACGCATGCGCCGGCTCGTGATGAACGTGATCGGGATCAAACAGCGCCACCAACACGTTGACATCGAGGAGGGCGACGCGTGTCACGCCTCGTCCCGCAGTCGGTTGACGAGATCCATGGTGGGGCGGGCCTTGCTCTGGGGGCGGCGCGGCAGCAGCGGGACACCATTGCGCACGCGCGGGGCCCCCTTGGGCGCGAGCGCCTTCCGTGCCAGCTCTGAGAGCACCTGACCGGTGGTTGAGGCGCGGTTGGCAGCGATCTCCTTGGCGGCCAGGAGAACGTCGTCGTCGATGTCGAGGGTGGTTCTCATGGCGCTGATCATCAGACATCACGCATCTGATGTCAAGGCGCGTCTCAGCCGCTGGCCGTCCCACCCTGGCAGCCCTACCGATTCGGCTCAGCTGGCCTGCTTTCGAGCTTGAGCAGCCCCGGCGGGCGGACGTAGCCGAAATGGCCGCAGTCGGCCTTCGGAAACCGGAGCCCCCGCGCTCGACCATCCCTCCTCGCCCACGCCTTCCGGCAACTGGGGTCGGGTGAGAGTCGGCCATCATATAATGCCAGGGGAAGGACCGGTTCCCTCACCCGCCGGTCAGAGACGTTCTCTTGATGCGCGTCGGCTACGGACTCCTGCTCGCGTATGTCGGTGCAAGCCTCTGCCCGACGTCCGATCGCGACAGCGTCCACGACTCGACCCCGGCCGCGGCCGCAGCTCGAGTCGCCGGCCCCGGGTCCAGCGGGTACATCCTCTTCTCCCCACTGCTGTCGACCGTCACCTACCTGATCGATACGAAGGGACGGGTGGTTCACATCTGGGAGGGCGACTTCCCGCCGGGAGCCTCGGCCTATCTGCTCGACAACGGCCTGCTCCTCCGGCCGGCGCGCGACCCGGCGCTGTCCTTCTTCAGCGGCGGTGGCCAGGGAGGACGCATCCAGGAGTTCACCCGGGCGGGCGATCTGGTGTGGGACTTCGTCGTTGCCAGCAACCAAACGATGCAGCATCACGACGTTGCTCCGCTGCCCAACGGCAACGTTCTGGCCCTCGTCTGGGAGCGCAAGAGCCGCCAGCAGGCGATCTGGGCGGGCCGAAGGCCTGAGCTCGTCTCCGGCGCGGGACTGTGGCCCGACGGCGTTCTGGAGATCGCGCCTCAACCTCCGACGGGCGGGAAGATCGTGTGGGAATGGCACGTCTGGGACCATCTGATCCAGGATCAGGATCCCGCCCGACCCAGCTACGGCACGGTGTCCGACCATCCCGAGCTGGTGGACATCAACGCAGACCAGGCACCACCAACGCTCACCGCCGAGGCGCTGGAGCGGCTCCAGGCTCTGGGCTATGTCCAGCGTGGCGCGTCCCCGCGGGACCTCCAAGCCGACTACCTTCACACCAACTCGATCGCCTACAACCCCTGGCTCGACCAGATCGCGCTCAGCGTGTCCCGGCTCAACGAGCTGTGGGTCATCGATCACAGCACCACCACCGCGGAGGCCGCAGGCCACTCCGGTGGCCGCACTGGGCGAGGCGGCGACCTCGTCTATCGCTGGGGAAACCCTGGCACCTACGGTCGGGGCTTGGCAGAGCACCAGCGGCTCTTCGGCCAGCACGACGTGCGTTGGATCCCGGCAGGCCTGCCCGGCGCCGGAAACCTCATGGTGTTCGACAACGGGGCCGGTCGCCCCGGCGAAGCCTACTCTTCGGTGCTGGAGCTCACGCCGCCGCTGGCCGGCGGCGGGAGCTACACGCTCCTGCCCGGAGTTGCGTTCGGGCCGGCCAAGCCGACCTGGACCTACACGGCCCGGAACAGACGGTCCTTTTTCGCCGACTTCGTCTCGGGCGCCCACCGCCTGCCCAACGGGAACACCTTCATCTGCTCTGGGCCCAGCGGACGCTTCTTCGAAGTGACCCCGCAGGGCGACACCGTGTGGGAGTACCACAACCCGTTTTCAGGAGATGCTCCAAACCCTGCCGGGGACCCCCCACGCTCCGTGTTTCGAGCCACCCACCTCCCACCGCAGCATCCAGCCCTGGCAGGCCGGACCCTCAGGCCCCTGGTGCCACAGCCGCCACTGCTGGACACGAAGGCATCGCACAGGAAGCGATAGGTCGCGCGCCCGTAAGACGGCCGGCGGCCGCCTAGGAATCGACCGCGTACACTCGTATTGGCGTGCCGCCCTTGAACCGGTCCGGCCTGTTCTCCAGCTTCAGCACACCGCGCGGACACACCTGGGCGCACAGGCCGCAGCCGACGCAGGCGGCGCGGGTGAAGGACCGATTCGCCATCGCGTACAGCCGGACGTCGATGCCCATCTCACAGTAGGTCGAGCAATTGCCGCAGGCGATGCACATGTCGCTCTTGACGGTGATGCGGAAGCGGCCTAGCTTCTGGATCAGACCGAGCAGCGCTGCCATGGGACAGAAGAACCTGCACCAAACGCGGGTTCCCATGAGCGGGTAGAGGCCGACCCCCAGGACCCCTGACAGCATGGCCCCCACCACCAAGCCGTACCAGTTCTGCACCTGGAAGGCGAAGGCCGCGAACGCCGGGTGCTGCTTCCCTACCGCCCAGTTGACCCAGACGATACCGGTGGTGACCACGGCCACCACCAGGACGCTGTGGACGGAGACTCGCTCGATGCGCCAAGCGGTGGACGACTTGCTCGCGAGATGCCGGAAGGGCTCGCCGGCGGTGTTGGCGAGGCCTCCGCAGCCGCAGATCCAGGAGCAGTAGAACCGCTTGCCCAGGAAGTAGGCGAGAAGCGGAAACGCCACCAGCGAGCCGAGAAAGCTCCAGGCCAGGATCAGGAACGGCTGCTGCAGGATGAGCGAGGGATAGAAGTACTCGATCTTGAGCGGCCAGAAGTAGCTGAAGTAGTACTCCTGGGCCCGGAACACCTTCATCACCAGTGGCAGCGCGAAGGCGAGAACGACCTGCACCGCGACCACGGTTGTCGTCCGCACCCGCTGGTACGGGCTGTTCCTGCCGTGCCGTCGCAGGAAGTAGGCGCCGCCGACCAGCATGGCGAGGGTGTAGAGCAGGCCGTAGAGCGTCCACTTGCTGCCGAGGTGCAGCGCAGACGCCGCTTCCTGGAACACGTCCACGCGGAGGCCGAGCTTGGGGATGGGGCCGAAGTACGGCAGCAGGTAGGCTAGAGCGAGAAGCCCCGACAGCGCCCAGGCCACCGGCTGACGGGTGCCGGCCGGCCTTCGGTAGGTGTCGAGCAGCCCCGCCTGCATCAGGCCTCCCCCGCCGCGGTGACCCGCGCCTCGGGCCGGACAGAGAAGCGCGGCCAGAACTCTTCGTCGAACTGCGCCTCGTGGAGACGGCGGAGCACGTGATCGAGGCTGCGCCGCTCCTGGATCCACTCCAGCAGTGGCTCGTGGTTCCAGCGGCTGCCCAGCATGTTGAAGCCGACGACGCGATCGCCCTGACACACGATGCGCTGGCTTACCGGCTGTCCCGGCTGGCGCTGGAACCAGAACCGCACTTCGGGTCTCGGGTCGAGGGGCACACCCTCCGCCGTCACCAGCGCCGGCACCCAGCCGGCGGTGGTCCACTCCAGATCGAAGAACTTGGCCGAGTTGTACCAGGCGCCGCGGCGATAGGTCACCGGGTCGCCTGACATCGAGCGCGCCACCAGGCGGCCCTGGTCGCGAGCCGTGTACCAGAGCTGCTCGGGGCGACGGCTGCCGTCGTGCCAGGTGACGTTGGCGCAGTCGCCGGCAGCCCAGACGCCGGGGAGGGTGGTGCGCAGGGCGTCGTCGACCTCGATGGCGCCGGCCGTTGAGAGAGCCACGCCCGACCCCTGCAAGAAGGCGGTCTGGGGCACGACTCCGATGCACACGGCCACCAGGTCGCAGGGCACGACCTCCCCCGAAGCCCGCACCCCGCACACCTGGTCGCGATCGTCGCGCACCACGCCCTCGACCGCTGCGCCTAACCGCACATCGACGCCATGGGTCTGCATGTGCTCGGCGACCAGCGCCGACTCCCTCGAGTCGAGGGCCAGCGGGAAGTACCAGCTCTCGCGGATCAGGAAGCTGACGCTGAGCCCCCGCTGGCGGAGAATCTCCGCCACCTCGACGCCGATCAGGCCGCCGCCAATGACCACAGCACGCATTCCCGGCTTCGCCGCCTGATCGAGGGCGTTCAGGTCCTTGAGGGTCACGAAGCTGTGGACACCGGGGCCTTCCGAGCCGGGCCAGGGCGCGGGTCGAGCCCGGGAGCCCACGGCCAGCAGCAGGCGGTCGTAGTTGACGGCGCGGCCGTCCTCGAGGCACAGGGCCTTGCCGGCCGCGTCCAGCGAGATCACCCGACCGCGCACTCGGTCGAGGCGCATTCGCGGGTAGAGGCCATGATCGTAGGGCTCGCTGTCCCGTAGCGAGAGCTGGCCTGCGAAGAGGTACATGAGCGCCGGCCGCGAGAAGAGATGGTCGTGCTCCGTCGAGACCAGCGCGATCGGTGCCTCGGGGTCGCGTCCGCGCAGAGCCAGGGCGGCTTCCGTGCCGCAGATGCCGTTGCCGAGGATGACATAGCGCATGGGTCGGAACCTCCTGGTGAGTGGAACGATACCGGGGCGCGGGCGATTCCCACCCGGGCTGGCTTGAGGATACCCCGCGTCGTCTCGCCCCAGGCTCCGTAGCGCGGCTCCGTCGCAACCAAAAGCGGCGAAGCCGCGCGTCGAGAGTCGAGAGTTCAGAGTCGAGAAACCACGGACTTCTTCGCGCGCCGCGACGATTCTCGGGAGTAGTAGATCAGGGTGATGGGACCGGCGGTTTCGAGCGAGCCGCCTGCCCCGCCCACCGGAAGCCCAGCCCGCCGCCGTCGTCGCCTAACGAGTATTCAGGCTCCAGTCGTAGTCCAGGAACTCGATCCGCGGATCGGCCCCCAGCGCGGCCATCCGCTGGCGCAGCTCCGGGCGGGCGAAAGACATGAGGTATCGGGGAAGATCCGAAGCGCGGGGCTGGAAGTCGGGGCTGGCGAAGTCGGCCCGGTACCAGTCGAAGATCCGGGACAGCCGCAAGGCGCCCCGCTCAACGCGGACCTGGGCCTCGTCGTTCACCATGCTCTCCATCGCCTGCTGGAGCTGGCGGTCCGCCTCGGGCCCGGTGAAGGCCCGGGGGGGGAGCTTGGGACAGCCGCGGGCGCCGCAGTTCAGAGCCGCGTGGAGACGGGTGTCCCGGAAGAGGGGCCGCAGCAGGCCGTGCTCGATGGCGTCAAGGCTCAGGGCTTTCCCCCCGAGGCGACAGGCCGGGCGGCTCCAGGGATCGGGCAGATCTCGGAGGCTCCCCGGACGGCGTCCGGCAGCGTGGGCATCGACCACCAGACGGACGGTGCAAGCGTTATAGACGTTCACCAGCAGGGCCAACAGCTCACTCCTGCTCAGGGTCGTGAGGTCGGCTTGGGCCGTGGCGCCGAGGTAGGTCGTCAGGCGGTCCGCCTCGCGGACCAGGCCCCGATAGTCGACGCGCCCTTCGGCGTCGACGTGGCGACGCAGAAGCCGATCCCAAAGACCGTGATCGAAGTGGCCGCCTCCGGAGGCCATGCCCCTGGCGACGGCCTCCGCCACCGGAGCGGGCACCGGCTCTGCGGCCTCGATGCCGGCGGCAGCGAGCGTCAGGAATGCCGGAAGCAGGCGGGTTGCGATCAGGGTCGATCTCCTTCCCTAGTGGGGCCTCGAATCGAGGCAACGCACCGAACGTCTCGCGCATTCCCGCCAGGGCCAGCTTCTCCGGCCGCATGGCCCGGGAATAACGCCCCCGTCGCGGACGATAGTGTGGGCAGGACAGAAAGGAAGGGACCCATGCGCATCTCAGGAATCGTCGTCCCGCTGGCGGCTCTGGCGGCTCTCGTGGCCTGCGGTGGGGGTTCACCCATGGGCCCTTCGACGGGCACCGGCTCCACGTCGCCAGCGCCCTCTGCCGCACCGTCCCCAGCGCCATCGCCCACGCCCTCGCCGGCGCCGGGACCCACAGTGCTGAGGTCGGCGTCGGTCCAGGGCGCCAACGGGCACTCGCTTCCGGCACCGTGCAGATCGTGCGGCGAGGGGCAAGCCACAGCCTGGAGTTCCTGAGCGACTTCCGCATCGACCTCGACAACAACGACATCTATCTGACCCGGAACACCGCCCTGGACATGGACCGCGACTTCAAGGTGGGCGCGCTGCTCAAGACCTCTGGAGCTCAAAGCTACGCGCTCCCGGACGACGGCAACGCCTACCGTTTTGTGCTGTTGTGGTGCCGCCCCTTCCGCGTTCCCATCGGCATCGGTGAGCTGAAGTGAAGCGGTGGACGCTCCCGCTGCTGCTCGCCTTCGGTCTTGCCCCCGGGCTGGAGGCGGGCCCCTGGCCGGTGGGCAAGGGGCATCTCTACAGCAAGCTGGGGTACCAGCGCCTGCGCTCGCAGCAGTACTTTGCACCCGACGGGACGGCGTTCTCGATTCCCAGCTTCGCTCAGGACGACCTCGACCTCTTCGTCCTCTACGGTGTGTCGGATGGGCTGTCGGTCTTCGGGACGCTGCCTGTGGTTCGCTCCTCCGACCTGGCGGACCGGCCGGACGAGTTGCGCCGCTCCACGGGCTTCGGGGACCTGCGCCTCGGCCTGCAACGCCAGCTTGGCCATCAGGGGCCCTGGGTGCTGGCCGCCACCGGAGTGGTCCAGGTCCCGAGCGGCGACGAAGCACGGTCCGGGGGGCTGCAGGCCACCGGCAGCGGAGCCTGGGAGGGTGAGGCGGGCTTGAGCGCCGGCCGCTCGTGGTCCGGGGGACGGTGGTTCGGCTTCGCCGAGGTCGGCTATGATCTGCGGGGAAGCGGGCTCCGGGACGGCCTTCTCTATTCGGCCCAGTTGGGGTGGAACCTGCGTCCAAGCTTGATCTTGATCGCCTACACGAAAGGGCTAGAGCCTCTCTCTCACCAGCCCGGCTCCCGCACCCCGGGCAGCTTCGTCGGTGCGGGCGATCGGGTGACCTACCTGGTCTACGGCGGCTCGGCCATCGTCAAGCTGTCCCGCGGTTTCGGGCTGCAGGTGGACCTGGAACAGGCCGGGCGGCGGCGCAACTTGGTCGACGGGATGGCGATTCGGATCGCCCCCTTCTTCCGTCGTTAGCTGCCAGGATGCTGCTCCCTGTTCGCCAAACGGCCGTCCTCGCCATCAGCCTGCTGGCGATCACGCGGTTGGCCGCCGCCCAGGCGCCGACTCCGGCCGCCAGCCCGGCAGTCGAGCGCTACTTCGAAGAGACCGAAGGTTGGCGCTTCTCCTGGGGCACCGACACCACCTTCACCTTGAGCAACCTGGAGGAAGGCTCCAGCAACCAGAGCAACGACGGAACCACCAGCTTCGACGCCCTCTGGATGCGGCTCTACGGCCGGCTCACCTACCAGAGCAAGGCCGAGCTGGTGGTCGACCTCTTCAGCGCCGACGCCGCCGAGCCCGTGATCTTCGGCCTCTACGCGCGGCTCACGCCCAGCCCCCATCTGGGCCTTCGGGTGGGGCTGATCCCGCTGGTGGTCGGCGGTTGGCAGGACCGCGCCTACCCAAGCCGCCAGCCCCTCATCGGTCCGCCGCTCCTCGCCCAGTACATCCTCCCCCTTCGCAACGACAGCCTGCCGGCCAGCAGCGACGAGCTCTTGGGCCAGCGGGGGGCGGGGTTGGCGACGCATTATGCCACCGGGTTCCCCGGCCGCGGGGCGGCGGTGGCCGTCCATTACGAGCACTGCTGGGACACCGGGATCGAGGCCTTCGGCAGGCTAGGCGGCGTGCGCTACCGGGTGGCGGTGATGGAGGGCACACCGGGCTCCGCGGCCACCAAGGTGCGCGACCAGAAGAGCGGCACCTCGCTCCAAGCCCGGCTTACCTACGACTTCGGCCCTCGACTCCGGCTGGGCGGCTCTTGGGCCAAGGGCCCCTACCTCAAGGAGAAGCTCGCTCCCTTCCTGCCCCCCGGCCGCAGCACCCGCGACTATCGTCAGGCGCTCTGGGGCGCCGACCTCGAGCTCAAGCTGGGCCGCCTGGAAGCGCGCGGTGAGTGGGTGCAAAACCGCTACGACTCCCCCTTCGTGCCCGCGGCCTTGCGCACCCAGGGCTACTACGGCGAGCTGGCGATTGCGGTGGCCACCGGCCTCAGGCTGGCGGCTCGCTACTCCGGGTTGAGCTTCTCGGACTTGGCCGACTCCAGCGGTAGGCGGGTCTCCTGGGACGCCGACGCCGGCCGCTTCGAGGCCGGCGCCACCTATCTCCTGTGGGAGGACCGGGTTGCACTCAAGGCGGCCGTCCAGCGCACCCGGCTGGCGCTCGTACCCCGGCGCGTCGAAGACATCGCCGCCCTTCAGCTCGCCTTCAGCCACTAACGGCGGCCGTCACCACTCCGGTTCGGCGTTCTCGATCAGCGCATCGCAGGGGACAGTGGCGGGCCCGTTCTCGGTGCAGAGGGCGTAGTTCTGGGCCTTGCCACCGTAGAGCGAGAGGCCGGCGTACTCGCCCTTGCGGTTGACCACGTAGAACTTGACGTTGAAGTTGGGATTGCCCTTGCTGGTGAGCAGCCGCTTCTCCACCGTGTTGGCGCGAATCCGCTTGAGGGCGGCAATTCCCGCGTCCTTCGGGTGCATACCGTTTCTCAGGCCCTCGACGACGAAGAACGACGACAGCGCGAAGAGGTTGGCCTCGCCGCGGCCGGTCGACCCCGCGGCACCAACCTCGCCGTCGACATAGAGGCCGGCCCCCAGGATCGGCGAATCCCCCACCCGCCCCGGGATCTTCCAGGCCAGGCCGCTGGTGGTGGTGACGCCGCACAGCTCGCCCTTGGCGTTGACGCCGTCGCAGTTGATGGTCCCGTAGAAGTGCTGGGGGTCGATCAGGCCCTCGGCCATCATCTGCCGGCTCACCTGGGCCGAAGCCTCGGCCCGCTTGGCGGGATCCAGGTAGTGGAGGGGATCGATCCGCCGCTTCCACTCCAGCCACTTCTGGCGGGAGTTGTCGGTGTTGAGATCGGCCTCGATCTTGAAGCCCAGTTGGCGGGCGAACTCCTGGGCCCCTGGACCCACCAGCAGGTGGTGATCGGTCATCTCCATGACCGCCTTGGCCAGCAGCGACGGCGTGCGCACGCCCTCGACGGCCGCCACCGCCCCGGCGCGCTTCTTGGGCCCGTGCATGCAGGAGGCATCGAGCTGCACCACGCCCTCTGCGTTAGGCAGCCCTCCGTAGCCAACACTGTCGTCCGCGGGGTCCAGCTCTACGATGTTGACGCCCGCGATCAGCGCGTCCAGCACGTCCTCGCCCCGGGCGATCCGCTCGAAGGCTTCGGCCACGCAAGTCCGGGGGCCGCCGTTTCGGTACTGGTTCCCGTTGGCGGACGCCACCACCACCGGCTTCACGCTCTTGGGGGTGAGGACGGTGGGCCCCTGGGCACTGGCCGGCGAGGCCCCGGCCGCCAGCACGCCGGCGGCAGCGCCGGCCTTCACGAACTCCCTGCGGCTCACTTGCTTGCTCATGTACCCTCGCTCTAGAGACCCGCCAGATTCCACTTTGCGGATGGTGTCTTCGATCAGGCGCGCCAGCTCCGCGGGAACCTCCTCGCCGTGCCGGAGTCTATCCCAACCCGGCTCTGCGGCCTCGGCGGTCACAAGACTTTGCATCTCGGCCCGCCATGCTACTCTGCCCTCACGGCTCATGGCCATCCACACGACAGGCGACAGGTTCGCGCGTCTCGTCCTCGCCGCAGCGGCGTTGGCGACCTTCGCCCGACCCGTGACCGCCGGCGGGCTGACCTCGCGCGCCAACGTCGTCGTGCTCACGGGCCTCCCCGGCGACGTTGAGAGCGAACGCGCCTACGAGGGCGATCTGCGCCGCCTGCTCACCGCCCTGGACCGGGCCCAGGCTCGACCCCAGCGGGTGCTGGTGCTGGCGGACGCGCCAGAGCGGGTCTCGCTGCCGGCAGGACTGGCCGGCGAGGCCAAGGCCGGCTCGCGCGACGGCTTCCTGCGGGCCGCCCACGACCTGGCCGCCACTCCCGGTCCGCTGGTGGTCATCGCCTGGGGGCACGGCGGCTTGATGGGAACCAAGCCGGTCTTCCACGTGCGCGGGCCGCGCCTTACGGTCGACGACTTCACGGCCTTCGCCCAGGCGGCCGGCGACCGGCCCGCGCACTTCGTCCTCTACTTCCGCGGCAGCGGTTCCTTCGCCCAGGCGCTGGCCGGACCCCGCCGAGAAATCCTGTCCTCCGAGAACGAGGTGGCCTTCAAGAGCGACCCGATCGGTCTTCCGCTCCTCCTGCGGGTGCTCCAGGGCGAGCCCGAGCTCTCGTTCGACGCGCTGGCCGATCGCGTGGGCCGGGCCACGGCGATCTGGTATGAGGAGCAGCACCTGGCTCGCACCGAGGAGCCAACCCTCCGGAGCGCCGGCCGGGTCCGCTTGCTGGCCGCGCGGCCCGAGGCCGAGCCCGCCGACTCGGAGGGACCGTCGGCGGAGAACGCTCGCCGCGCCCCGCCGCCGCCGCCAAGCGGCGGCAGCCTGCCCGCCGAGGCCTGGAAGGACTTGCGACCGGTGGACCCCGCCCGCTTCCCGGGCAGCGCGGCCGTGGTCCTGCGTCGCCAAACCAGTTACACGCTGGGAGACAGCCCTGCGCTCTCCCAGGAGGTTGACGAGTTCGTCCAGATCCTGACCGAGGAGGGGGAGTCTCGCGCCGACATCGACGTCGCCTACTCGCCACCCGAGGAACGCGTCAGCTTCCTGGACTGCGAGATCAGACGCCCGGACGGCAGCCTCGAGCGACTGGATCCGGACGCCATCCGGGAGGGCGCGACCTCCGGACCCCTGCCGGAGTATCCGGCGCAGGCCCGTCGCGCCTTCTCGCTGCCTGGGGCGGCACCGGGGGCTATCCTCCGCGTCCACTACCGAAGCGAATGGAAGCACTTTCCCCTGCCCCACATCTTCCAGAGCGTCCCCCTGGCCGCGGACATCCCGATCCTGGAGGCCCAGCTCGAGGTTCACGTCGCCACCGCCACCGTTCTCCACACCGCCTTCCGCGCCACCGCTCCCCAGACCCCGGCGATCAGCGAGAGCCCTCACGGCCGCACCTACCTCTGGCGCTTCCGGGATCTGCCGGCCGTTCCCAACGAGGCGATGGCGCCTCCGGGGCTTACCCCGGAGCTTCTGCTCTCCACCTTCCCGGACTGGGCCAGCTTCGCCGGCTGGTACCGGCGGCTCATCCAGCTCGCCGACCAGGTGACGCCGGAGATCGAGACCCAGGCCCAGAGCCTGGTGCGGGGAAAGACCAGCGACCTCGACAAGGTGAAGGCGCTTTACGAGTACGTCACTCGCTTTCGCTATGTGGCCGTGCCGTTGGGGGTCAACTCCCACCGGCCGCATGCCGCCTCCCGGGTCCTCGGAAACCGCTACGGCGACTGCAAGGACAAGGCCAACCTCTTCAACACCTTGCTTCGCAGTCAGGGGATCTCGGCCGACCTGGTCCTGGTCCCCCGCTTCTCGGAAGCGGAGGAGGCCACGCCTGGCCTGGGCTTCAACCACGCC
>DATECU010000179.1:0-12353 GCA_035286745.1 Vicinamibacteria bacterium
CGCCAAGGCTTGCGGGTGTCCACGGCCGACGAGCCGCTGACCCTGGCCGGCCGGCGCTATCCGATCGGCACCGCCCTGCTGCGCGTCGCCGACAACCCACCCGCCCTGGCCGGCCGCCTGGGCGCGATCCTGGCCCGTCACGGCGCTTCGGCGGTGGCGGCGGATTCGGGTTTCGTGGACGAGGGCATCTCCCTGGGCAGCAGCCAGATGCGCGCGCTCAAGGCGCCTCGGGTGGCGCTGGCCTGGGACGCCCCCACCTCCAGCTTGTCGGCCGGCTGGGCCCGTTATGTGCTGGAGCGGCGCTTCGAGCAACCGGTCACCGCGGTCAGGGTCTCCTCGCTCCGGCGCCTGGATCTCCGCCGCTACGACGTCCTGGTCCTCCCCTCCGGCGACTACGGCGACGCGCTCGGCGAGGAGGCGGTGCGGCGGCTCAAGGACTGGGTCCGCGCCGGCGGCACCCTGGTCACCCTGGCCGAGGCCTCGCGTTGGGCGGCCCGAGAGAAGGTGGGGCTGCTCGAGGCCCGCACCGAGCTCCGCGGCGGCAAGCCGGAGACCGAGCCGTCCGAGAAGGAGAAGGACAAACCCGCGGAGCCCAAGGTCGAAGAGGGCAAGCCCTTCGACCTGGAGAAGGCGCTCCAGCCCGAGCGCGAGCGTCCCGAGACCACACCCGGGGCCCTGCTCCGGGTGCTGCTCGACCAAGAGCACTGGCTCAGCGCGGGCAGCGACGGCGAGATCCAAGCCCTGGTGGAAAGCCAGCGGGTGTTCACGCCGGTGAAGCTGGACAAGGGCGTGAACGTGGGCCTGTACGCGCCCCTGGATCGCCTGATGGTGAGCGGGCTGGCCTGGAAGGAAGCCCAGCAGCAGTTGGCTCAGAAGGCCTTCCTCATCGATCAGCCGCTCGGCGATGGCCACGTCATCGCCTTCGCTGAAGAGCCTAACTACCGCGCCTTCACCGAGGCCACCCAGCTTCTGTTCCTGAATGCGGTCTTGCTGGGTCCGGCGCACTGAGTCGCCACAACGGCAGCTCTCAGCATTCAGCAGTCAGCGCTCAGCTACGGCACCGGAAGAATGCACCCTTTGGGTAAGGGGGAAGTGCCTATAATGTAAGGAGGAGGCAACCGATGCGCGTCGGAAAGTCCTTTCCAACTACGTCCCTGGTGCCCGAGGCCACAGTGACCTCGAAGGGGCAGATCACCCTCCCTAAAACCATCCGGGAGCAACTCGGAATCCAAACCGGGGGGCGGATTCGCTTCCTCCTGAACGGGCATGGGGGCTTCCAGGGTGAACCCGTTGTGTACGAGCTAGAGGATCTCTGGGGGATGGCTGACGCAGGCCCTCGCCCCAACCGGACCCTGACGGCTCAGGACATGGACAAGGCCAAGATGCGGAGGGAGTGGTGATCGTTGCGGACACCAACGTCTGGGCCAGGGCCTTCCTCGGGGACGACCCCGGGCAATGCTCGGGCGCTCGCAAGGCACTCGCCGAGGCCCGGAACCGGGAGGGTGTGTTCGTACCCCGATCGTCATGGCCGAGCTGTCCTGGGTGCTCCGCGGCGCCAAATGGGAGCGCACGCGAGTCCTTCGGACCATCGAGAGCCTGTTGCAGACCCGAGGGGTCACGCCAGAAGCACCCCAGGTTGCGCGACAGGCCATTAACAAAACCACAGAAGGCGGTCGCGGAGGATTCGCGGACCACTTGATTGCCCAGGTGGGCTTCGCCAACGGCTGCCGCCAAGCCCTCACCTTCGACGCCCTCTTTGCCAAGACGGCCAAGGTGAAGAAGCTCCAGTGACTCGATCCGACACGAGCGCTGCTGAGTGCTGGTCGCCCACTGCCGAGCGCTTCCGCTCGCGTCAGCGGAGCGCAATCCTCGACACCGCGGCCGCCGCCCGGCCGTTCTCCTCGTCGCCGGGAGCGGCGTTGCTGAAGCTGAGGCAGAGCAGGTTCTGCCCGGGAACCGCCCGCTCCCGGGGCACCTCGACGCGGTAGGTGTTCCACAGGTAGGTGAGGTCGAAGCCGCCCACCGGGACCTCGTTCACCGCTACCGTCATGTGCTGGGGCAGGGCCTTGCGCGGGGCTCGGGCCAGCATCTCGATGGGCAACGGGATCGGCGCCTCCAGGGGGATCTGGATGCAGGCGCGAGGGTACAGGGCCCAGCGGAAGGGCACCTCCTCCCGGCGATTGGCGAAGGGGGCCCAGCCGGGCCCCAGCCAGCGCTCGTCGCCCTCGGCCAGGTTGAAGATCCCGTTTCGGTTGAAGCGGGTGTAGACGTACTCGGCAGAGAACACCTTGTAGATGAGGGCTCGCCCCGGCGGGCCTCCGAACGCGCCAAACCCCCGTTCCAGAAGCCGGCGCAGTCCAAGCGCCTGGTCCTTGGCGACCCGGTCGAGTGGGGCCGCGTCCTGGTAGCTTCCGCTGCGGAAGGAGCCGATGAGGCCGAGGTTCCAGAGGGCCAGCAGGCCCAGGACCGCCGCGGGGGAAAGCATGGGCCGCCGTGCCAGCAGGGAGGCCGAGAGGCGCAGAAGCCGTGCCAGGCCCAGGGCCAGCAGCGGAACCACCAGGTCGAATCGGCGCGCGCCAAACGCGTCGCCGCCGGCCCAGTCCCAGTCCGTCACCGAGCCGTTGATCCATGCGGTGGCCGCGAACACCGCGAGGGCGGGCCCGTGGAGCCACGCCTCCTGTCGCCAGCACAGCAGCAGACCCAAGAGGCCCAGGCCCAGGGCGGGCGTCCACGTAAAGAGCCCGTGGTTGGCGGAGATCAGCACGTCGAGCAGGTGCGGCGCTCCCCAGTCGACATAGCTCGAGCCCTGAGGGAGGGTGAGAGCCTGGCCGAAGAGGATCTTCCAGGTGAGGAGCTGCGGGGCGAAGACCAGGAGCCCCAGACCCGCGCCGGCCAGCAGCCAGGGCAGCCGCGCCGTACCCCGCCGCAGCTGGTGAGCGGCCAGCGGTGCCAACAGCAGGACCCAGACCAGGGCCTGCCAGCGGCACACCAGAAGCGCCCCCAGCACCAGACCCGCCAGGCTCCAGCTTTGGAGGGATGGCGTTAGACGTGCGCGATCCCAGGCCCAGAGGACCAGGGCCGCGAAGGCGAAGGTCAGGCCGTGGGCCATCGCCGGAACCACCAGGGCGTAGTAGAGGATGGGCGAGGCGGCGATGGCGGCCAGAGTCGAAAGCCAGGCCGCCTGCGGCCCGACGCGGCGGGACAGGGTGAGGGCCAGGGCCCAGGCGCCCAGCACCACCGCGGTCTCAGTGCCCAGGGCGAGGGAGCGCACATAGGGCAGGCTCAAACCATCGGCGGCATACCGTCTCACGCTCAGGCCCAGACGAACGTAGGCGTGGGCCACCGCGAAGAAGGGGCTCCAGAAGAGGGCGGGGCCCACCGGATGGGTGCTGGCGGTGAGGCCGGTCGCCGTCTGCGGTCCTTCCCCCAGGCCCCACTCTTCGCGTTCGTTGGCGAAGTCGAGGTCGTGGTCGAAGGCCATCGAGCGCAGGTAGGCCAAGTAGCTGCTGCCGTCAGCTCTCAGCTCCGGGCCCACCCACGCGCCCATGGCGTAGGTGCAGGCGAGGGCAAGCGGCAACAGCGTTCGCGCCGAGCGTCGCGGGCGAGCCAGCGCGAACCCCGTCACCGCCAACAGCGGTCCCAGCCAGCGGCCGGAGAGCCGGAGGGGATCGAGCAGGGCCAGCCCCGAGGCCAAGACACCCAGCCAGAGCAGAAGGCCGCCGGCGCGTCGGCCGAGCCGGCGGTTCGAGTCTGAGGTCGTCTCTCTCGGCATGGTCGGCTAGAGGATAGCCCGGGGACGCCGCCAGCGCAGGCCAGGCCGACGCGCGAACGCGCGAAGGGAAACCCATGGTAGGTTAGCCCCCTTGCCGCCCGGGCTCCGGCCTGGGTGGGGAAGGGGGACCATGCGGGTCGGACGCACCCTGATCATCACTGCCGCCGCTTGGGGCGCGGCCCTGGGCTTGGCGCGAGGGGAAGAGCCGCCCATGATCGGCCTGGCGGGCGGCTACTCCACGCGCTTCCAGAAGCCGACGATCGCGGTGGAGCTTCTAGCGCCGGTCGCCAACTCGCTCCACGCCAACCTAAGCCTCGAATACCTGGAAGCGGCGCGGGTTCGGCATGTCACTGCCAGCCTCGACGTGCAGTACCGCGTCCGGATCCACGGGCGGCTTCTGGCCTGGGTTGGCGCGGGCTTCGGCGTCCGCACCGACGATCCCCTCGGCCCCCGCGAGAGCACCACCCGGGACTTCCAGGCCAACTTGCTGGCCGGCCTGGGCTGGGAGATGCCGCTGACGCCGGCGCTGCAGGTGCGGGTGGCCGGGGGCAAGGCCACCGTGTTGGGCGGCTTCCGCGTCCTGCTCTGACCGGGAGCAACGGCCCCAGGCCAGCATGCGCGGTGCCGTCGAGCTCGAAGGCACCTCCAAGAGCTCGGCGTCGACCCCGGCCCACGTCGTCCCCGCCTACTCCTTGGTCACGAAGCTGCCGCCCCAGATGGCCTGCGTGTCCCACTGGGCGAAGGCGGCCGCGAAGTTCTCCATGTCCTTCCGAGTGACCTGCCCCACCGGGGTGACGAAGTACACGACGGTCACCCGGATCGGCTCCTCGGCGCGAGCCCCGCGATAGCCGGCGCCCGTGTTGTAGGGCCCCTCCGCTTCGCCGTGTCCGATCGCCACCCGGGTCAAGCCGGGCTCTTGCCGCTTGGCCGCCGCCGCCTGCTCGGCCTCGGCCTTGTCCTCCATCGGCGCCGACTTCGATTTCGTCACCTGTGGGGGAGCTGCCATGGGGAGCGGTGGGGGCACGGTCCCGGGCACGCTGCCGATCTGGCCGCCCACCACGCCACCGGGTACGCCTCCCATGTCTTGCCCCCAGGGCGGAGTTCCCATGTTAGACAACTGCACGCCGGCTGCGTTCCGCCGCAGCGGCACCTGGATCAGGTAGTAGCGCTGCACGTCCACATCCATGCCTTGCGCCTTCAACTCCCGCTCCAGCCTCAGCAGATCCTGCCGGTCCTGGGCCCGGCTGGCGGTGAAGGGCGCCTTCTGGCCCCTAACGTTTGCGAACAGCAGTTGGTGTTGTCCGGGCCCGACCACGGCCTGGTGACTGCCCTCGATCACGTCCGTGATCACGAAGTTGGTGGAGCCGTATGGGAAGATGCTGAAGTTGAAGGCGGCCCGCGGCGGCACCCCATCGGGCCAGGCCCCGCGCATGCTGCGGGCGGGCACGGGCACGATCGCGAACTGGTTGGAGACGATGACGTTCTGGTCGCGGGTGCGGCTGGTCAACCCCAGCTCGGCCAGCCGCTGGGGCAGCGTCTTCTCCACCGTGCGCCGGCCCAGGCGCTGGTGGATCTTGATGGCGGCGGCGGGCACCACCAACACCTTGTCCCGGAAGTTGCTGTCCCGCCGCACCGAGAGCGCCAGGCGCGCGCTGCCGGGGTCGCTCTCGTCCTTGCGCACCCAGATGCCGACGTCGCTGATGCGGTCGCCCCACACGCTGCCCTGGTAGCGGCCGATGTCTTCCCAACTGATCTTCACCGGGTGGAAGCCTTTTTGCTGCACCAAACCCATGAACCCGCCGTCGTTCCAGAGGTCCACCGTGTGGTGGAAGTAGCGCTCCCATTCGACCGGGGGGGGCGGGGGCAGCGGGGGGGTCACCTGCGGCGGGCCGCCAGCGTGGCCAGTGTCGGCGAGGTACTTGAGGGCCGCCACCACGTTGCGCACCGTGTTCGAGCCCGGCGAGGTGTCGAGCCCCAAGTTGGCCGCGATCTGCACCGCCGCGAAGTCCACCTTGCTGTTCCCGATCCCGTGGGCGCGGGCCTCCTCGAGGGCCACCAGCACGTCGTCGCGGATGCCGCGCGCCTCCGCCGGGTTGATGCGCATGCCCTGCTTGGCGAACGCCTCCGCGATGGCGGCGTCGCTCGGCGGCCCGCCCGCGCGCGCCGGCGAGGATGTTGTGACCAGGCCCACCCAAAACCCGACCCCGATCGCGAGCAACGTCAGACGGCGCATGATCACCTCCAGTACCGATGCCGCGGGCCCCGCCCAGCGGTCCGACCTGGGCCGGGGTCCGCAATCGCCAGGGATACCCTGGCGAGGTTCGGATTATTCCGCTATCCAGCCCGAAACGGCCTCCCCACTTGCGGCAACAGAAGCCACGCCAGCAGCGCGGCCATCTTCTGGTCTGCGCCCCACGGAGACCCCACCGGGCGACCAAGCTCCTTGACGACCTTCTCCAGACGGGAGGCCGGGAGGCCGAGTTGCGCCTCTGACTGGGCCTCCAGGTCTCGCCATCGAACCCGCGACACCTCCAGGCCACTTCGCTCCGCCGCCGCGGCCAGAGCCTGCCGAAAGTGATCTCCATCCGCGGCATGAATCAGGGCGTGGGATGCCAGTGTCGAGGCGAGCGAGCTTCCCTTGCGGCCGGACGACTCTAGAATTCCTGCCCAGGCTGGGCGGTACCCGCGCCGCACGAGATCCTGAGCCAAGGCTCGGATCGCCGCACCGGCCATCCGCTCCGCGACCGCCAGGTAGCCGGCCAGGCGTCGAGCGGCCTCATCGATGCCAAGGGCTTCGACCGCGTGATACGGCTGCCTGGACTCCGGGTTGGAATGGTCAGCCAGCTCGACACGCGAGCGCGCAAGAACCCGAGGGTCCGCGCGAGGGCCACCGAGTGCCACCACGACCGCCCAACCCGAGTGCGGAGCAAAGCCCATGGCAGCGACTTCCGATGTCACCATCTCACCAGGTCCCCGATCATCGTGGGTTAGGCTGCGCTCGCATAGACCGACACGCCCAGGACCAGGTTGTATGCCGCGTGCAGCGTGACGGCCCCGCTCCGTTCGGCTGCTCCATGCACGGCTCCATGCGCTCTCCTGGCCGCCCCAACCACGCGCCAGTAGCGTAGCCGAAGTGCGGCGGGGACGCTTCGCCAGCGCAGAACCCAGCCCGGGCCTGGGCGCCCGGCGGTGGTCTCAGCTCCCGCTGACCGTCATCCTCTTGACGCGCAGGGTGGGGGAGGCGGAGGAACCGCGGAACACCAGGTCGTTGCCTACCGCGTCTACGTCCAGGAGCATCTGCTTCAGGTTGCCGGCGATGGTGACCTCGTGAACCGGGAAGCTGAGCTCACCCCTCTCGATCCATCGGCCCGCGGCGCCCTGCGAGAAATCGCCGGAGACCAGATCGACGCCGAAGCCGATCAGGTCGCTCACGTAGAGCCCGCGCTCCACGCCGCCGAGGATCTCCTGGGGGCTGGTCGAACCCGCCTGAAAGCACAGGTTGCCGGCTCCGACCGAGGGCCCGCCGCCCACGCCCCGTCGCGCGCTACCGGTAGGCTTGGCCCCGATCTTGCGGGCCGAGTATGAGTCGCAGAGGTAGTACTTGAGGACGCCCTGCTCCAGAGGCACGTTCCTGCGCGTGGGCAGGCCCTCACCGTCGAAGGGCCGCGAGCCGAGGCCCCGCAGGCGCCGGCCGTCGTCCACCATGGTCAGAAGCGGCGAGGCCACCTGCTCGCCCAACCGATCCCTGAGGAAGGTGGCGTTCCGGAACACCGAGTACCCGGAGAGGGCGCGGAAGACATGGCCCATGAGTTCGGCCGCCGTCTCCGGATCGAAGACCACCGGCACCTCGCAGGTGTCGACCTTGCGGGCGCCCAGGCGCTGCACGGTGCGCTCGCCGGCGATCCGACCCACCTCTTCGGGTGAGAGCAGGTCGCCAAGACCGCGCCCGGAGGAGTACCAGTAGTCCCGCTGCATCTCCCCGCCCCGCTCGCCGACCGGGACCACGGAGAAGGAGACCGAGGAGGTTCGGTAGCCACCGAGGAAGCCTAGCGTGTTGGCGAGCACCACCTCGCCCTCGGCGGAGCCGTAGGAGCTGCCCTGGGAGTTGGTGATCTCGGGGGAGTAGGCGAGGGCCGCGGCCTCGGCGCGGCGCGCCCAGTCGATGCGCTCGGCAGGCGGGAGCGCCGCCGGCGAAGGGTCGAAGAGGCCCAGCTCCAGCTCCTGGGCCGGGATCATCTCGTCGGGCAGGCCCGCCGCCGGGTCCTCGCCGGTCGCCCGGGCCATGGCCACGGTGTCGCGCACCAGGGCATCGAGGGAATCGAGCGAGAAATCCGAAGCGTAGGTGCTGGCGGTCCGCTTGCCGACGAAGACCCGCACCCCCAGCGCCTTGCTGCCAGCGTCGGTCAGCGTCTCCACCTCGCCCTTGCGGACGGTGACCGAGAAGTCGGTGCCGGACGCCACCAGCACGTCGGCGGCGTCGGCGCCGTGACCCCGCGCCCGACGCAACAGGTTCTCGGCCAGCTCGCGAAAGTCCATCAAGCCTGGTGCCGTGGCGCCAGGAAGCGGTCGTAGACCAGCATCAGCGCCGTAGCCACCACGCCGATGGCGCCCACCACGTACCACATGTGCTGCGGCGAAGCGGCGCCGGCTCCCTGCAAGTAGTGGGCGACCAGCTTCCCACCTAGCGCGCCAGCCACGAAGGTGCCGATAGCCACCGGCAGGAAGGCGAAGCCCATGTAGGTTCCCACCTGCTCTTTGGGAGCCAGGTCGGCGACGTATTCGTAGTAGCGCGGGGCCTGGAGGCCTTCGCCGATAGCGAACAGGGAGATGGCGACCACGGTCATGGTGATGGTGGGGAAAGCGCCCATCAGGAACCAGGAAACGCTGGCCAGGGCGAAGCCCACGGTCATGGCCCGAATGGGCTTCAGCTTCTTGGCGAGGGCGGTGGCGGGGACGGTGATCAGGATGATGGTCCAGGCGTCGACCGTCTCGATGATCTCGAAGTTCTCGAACTTCAGGAAGTCCCGCACGTAGAAGGGCAGGGCGTAGAAGATCTGCCAGAACATGATCCAGAAGCCGGAGAAGATGACCAGGAAGCTCATGAAGCGGAAGTTGGTGAAGACCAGGAACATGTCGGCGAGGACCTTGCTCATGGACCGCCTGGGTGGCGCGTCCGCGGGCTGCGGGGGCTCCTTGAAGAAGAGGAAGGTGCCGCCGAAGAGCAAGAACGTGGTGAGGGACGACATCACCAGCACGTAGGAGATGCCCAGGTTCTGCCGCACCTGAAGGGCCAGGATGGGGCCGATGGCGCCCCCGATGTTCACCAGCATGTAGTAGATCGAGTAGCCCAGGCCCTTGGTGGCGTCGGTGGTGGTGCGGGCCACCGTGCCCACGATCGAGGGTTTGATCAGCGATCCGCCGACGGCCGTGATCACCAGGGCGATGATCATGTAGGCCTTGGGTCCTACCGCTTGCACCATGCCTTGACCGGCCGGGAGCCCCGCCAGGCCGATCAGGAAGTAGCCGACCGAGAAGATGGCAAAGCAGGCCATCAAGCTGCGCTTGAAGCCGTAGCGGTCGACCACCGTGCCGGCAAGGATGGGGAGGAAGTAGAGCAGCGTGTTGAACAGGCTGCCCACCAGCCAGCCCGCGGACTCCGGTCCCAGCCCGACCTGTTCGGCCACGTAGATGGCGAGGATGGCCTTGCTGCCGTAGTAGGCGAAGCGTTCGAAGAGCTCGATGGTGTTGGCGACCCAGAAGGTCTTCGAGAAACCGGTCCTGAGGACGGAAAGCTGCGCGGCTAGGCTCAAGGCCCCTCCTCTCGTCTCACACGGAACCCCGAGATCTTCTGGGCTTTTGCCCCCGCGGTCAACCGCTCAACTGACTGACACGAGCGATGGCCTTGGTCCGACGCGATGCCCAACGTCGAAGTGACCGAAGCCGGTCGAGAAGCACGCGGATGGTGGGCAGCCAGGTCTTCGCCTGGTTCTTGGGGCGGTGGCCGGCGGTGCGACCGGGCAGGCGTCGGGTGGTGAGCAGCAGCTCACGCACGCGGTTGGCGGTCACGCGGTCCTTCTCGCGTGTGGCCGCCGGAATGGGCCTTCCCTGTGGGTTCAACCCGTAGAACGGGACCAAGGCGGGGTTGGTGTGGGCACAGCGGTCGTAGGGGCAGAGGATCCCGCGCACGACGAGGACGGTCGTGGACAAGACGCCGGCCCCGGCGGGGAATCCGTAGCGGATGGCGAACGGCCGGCCGCACACCTCGCAGACCCGGATTTGCTGCTCGACGTACAAGGGTCCCCTCGGGGTAGACGAATGCGAAGGCTGCCCGGTTCACAGCCGGCGCAGGTCTTCTACCCGACAACCGACATTGCGCCCGGTGATCTCCGGATCGCCGGTGAGCAGAGTAGCTGCGTGGGCCGCTGCGGTTGCGATTGCGAAGGCGTCTTCGTACGCGAGGGGATGGACCGCCTTGATGCGGGCTGCGGCCAGCACGCGCTCGGGCATCGCCGTGTCGAGCGTCAGCGTGGGCCGGAGCAAGGCCAAAGCGGTCTCCGCCTCCCCGGCCCCGGCCACCCGGTGGATCGTGTAGTACACCTCACCGAGATTGATCCAACTCATGATCGGGCGCCCCATCCGCATCACCTGCCGCACGCGGCGCGCGGCAGGTGAGTCGCCCTCCAGGAAGCGGAGGACGGCCCACGAATCGAGGCAATAGCGGCGATCTCGCTCGGCCCTCACCGGCGCCGCTCGGCTTGCCGGTCTTTCTCGAGCGTTTCCACCAGGCGGTGGCCGGCGAGGCGCCCCATCAGGGCGTCAGGCGAGACCACACGTTCGACGCGGATCGCATTCCCCTCCCGCGAGAACGTGACCTCGTCACCCGGCTCGATGCCCACCGCCGCCCGAAACGGCTTCGGGATGACGACCTGTCCCTTGCGACCGACTCGGTGAGTCATACCCATAAGTATGACTCCCTCCCGGCGTCTTGACAACCCCGAGCGGCTCGCTGGCCGGCGGCAACCTCGATATTGCGCGGCGGCGTGGACCCGGGCCGTGCGGGCTGAGCGCCCTCACTCGTCGAGATGGAGGCCCCTCTTGAGACGCGCCAGTTGCTCGTCGGAGAGCTTCTGGGCCTCCAGCGCCTGACGCAGGCGTTCGCCATCCACCGCCACCGCGCGATAGCCGCAGCCGGGCAGGAACTGAGGATCCGGCTGTCCGAGCAGCGCGCGCGGGTAGTCGCGACACATCCCGGGCCGGGAGGAGTAGCTGTCGCAAGCGCGGGTGGCCGGATCGAAATGGGTGCAGTGGAAGACGAAGAGCCGCCCGACCCGTTCCGAGCGCAGCAGCCGGAAGCCGTTCACCCGCTCTTGCCACCACAGGAACAGGCGCCTGAGCGTCGGCGAGTGCCAGGTGACAGCGTGGACCTGGATGGCCGGCTCTTCGCAACACCGCGCCGAACGCAAACAGCCACCACCCAGCCGGTAGCATTGCCGGCCCGCCAGGCGGCGGACAGCCCGGTCAGTGTGGAGGTTCAGGCGAAAGAGAAGGAGCGCCACCCTCTTCACCGCCCGCCGAGCCAGGTCGTCCTTCACCTCCACCGTCTCCTGGTGGTGATTCTAGCGCCCTGCCGGTTGGCGCTTTGCAGCGAAGCTTCGTTAGAATCGGGCCCCAGTGAAGAAAGCCCCGCTGCTCCTGTCGCCGTTTCTCCTGGTGGCTCTTGGTCTGGCCGCCCGGTCGCTGGCGGAGCACGCCTGGACCGCCTTCACCGAGTACCAAACGCCATTCGTTTTCTCCTCGGTCGAGACGGCGGCCGCCGAGCCGGTGGTGCCGCAGGTGGTTCTGGTCCTCCTCGACGGGCTGCGCCTCGACACCTCGCGCAGCATGCCGTTCCTGAACGAGATCAGGAAGCGCGGGGCCGATCTCGAAGCAGACATCGGCCTGCCGTCCTTTTCCCTCCCGGCCCGGGCCACCCTGCTCTCCGGCGCCTGGCAGGACGTTCACGGCCAGACCACCAACATGAAGCCCCGCCCGATTGCGGTCGAGCATCTGTTCCAGGTCGCGCGGCGGCGCGGCGTGTCAACGACCTTGGCGGCGGGCCCGGCACCCTTCGAACTCTGCGACCCCTGCGTGGACCGCCGGCTTGTGGTGCCGGAGGTTCATCCCGGCGCCGACCTGCCGGCCCTTCTGGCCGAACTGGCGCTTCGTGAAGGGGTCGTTTCCGAAGCGCTAGGCGCGGAATCGGCCGGCCTCTTCATGGCGGAGCTGATCTCGGTGGACGAGGCGGGCCACCAGTGGGGCGGCGTGTCCACCGCCTACTTCCAGGCGGCCAGGCAGGTGGATGATGTGGTGCGACGGCTGGTGGGACGCCTCGATCTCACCCGCACCACGGTGGTGATCACCGCGGACCACGGCCACACGGACCGCGGGGGCCACGGCGGCAGCGAGCCCCTGGTGACCCGGGTGCCGGCGGTCCTGTCGGGGGCCGCGGTGCGAGTCGGCGGGCGCGGGCGGATCCGGCAGGTCGACCTGGCCCCGACTATCGCGGTCCTTCTCGGCCTGCCGATCCCCGCCTCCAACCAGG
>DATECU010000180.1:0-6647 GCA_035286745.1 Vicinamibacteria bacterium
GGACCGCGTTTCCCCGGCCGTTTGGTCGGGGCTCCATTGAAGCGCTCGAAACGGTGTTCTGGGAGGGCCGCTGCGCATCGGTTTCCCCGGCCGTTTGGTCGGGGCTCCATTGAAGCGGTTGGTGACCGCGGTGAATGCCCCGGCTCCGGGCCGGTTTCCCCGGCCGTTTGGTCGGGGCTCCATTGAAGCAAGCTGGAGGGAGCCGGCCTCGTGGCCGGCATCAACGGGTTTCCCCGGCCGTTTGGTCGGGGCTCCATTGAAGCCCGGCTAGGCCATCGCGCCAGAAGCGCCCGACGTAGTTTCCCCGGCCGTAGGGTCGTGGCTCCACTGGAGCATGTTCCGCGCGTCCACGCCGAGGCAGCCTGCGCCCTTCGTGGACTCCGTTGGACGCGGTGTGCGTGAGGGCGAGCCTGAGCGCGATGGCCGATGCAAGTCGATGACACCCCGGCAACCTCAGCCGCGCAGGTGGGGCCAGCCCCGGCTGGCCGACCGAACCGGCAGGCCAGCACAACCTTTGACAGCCGGATCCGGCGGCGCTCGGGCGAGCTGGGTGTAGATTCGAAGCGCGTCGCACGCCAGCCTGAACCTCTCGGGTTCGCCGCGGGAGCACTTCCCTTCGCCGGGATCTTGGCCGCGCGAAGGGCCCCCGGGTGCGGGCGGGTGGCCGTTGGCGCCGGGTGGTGAGGGCGCGGGGTAGACGTTGAGCGACCGTGCAGAGGAGGATGAAGTGGCATGAAGCGTCAAGCGTTGGCGGCGTTCCTGCTGTTGCTCGTCCACGGCCTCGCCGGCGCGGAAGGGAGGCGTCTCGTGAAGCACGTGAATCCGCGGACTCTGGCTCGCCCAAACGGGTACAGCCACCTGGTGGAGGTGGCGGGAGGGCGAACGCTCTACGTCTCGGGCCAGGTGGCGGTCGATCAGGCGGGCTCGGTGGTCGGTGCCGGTGACCTGAAGGCTCAGACGCGCCAGGTGTTCGAGAACCTGAAGTCGGCGCTCGGCGCCGCCGGGGCGACGCTTGACGATGTGGTGAAGATCACGGTCTTCATGACCGACGTGTCTCAACTGGTGGTGTTTCGGGAGGTTCGGGACCGCTACTTCACCAAGGAGCCGCCGGCGAGCAGCCTGGTCGAGGTGGCGCGTTTGGTGCGGCCTGAGCTGATGATCGAAATCGAGGCGGTGGCCGTCGTCGAGGCCGACAAGTGACGGCATGCCGGCGATGGAGCTGACCCACTCCGGAGCATGCGACCTGGACTCAGCAGGACGGGGAAGGACCGGATTCGGGGGTGGCGTGCAACGCACAGGGAGTAGGAGGTGAAGGTGATCGGAACCAAGCCAAGGCATCGCCTGGGCCTGCTGGTCGCGCTTTTGGTTGGTCTGGGGTGCGGAGCCGCCATCACGGCCGCCACCCTCGAAGCGCGGAGCCTGATGGCTGACGAGGAGACGCGCCGGGAGGTGACTGCCGTGAAGCTGGCCATCGTGGCCGGGCACAAGGCCCGCGACCGGGCGGCGCTGGAGCGGCTCTACGCGGACGACTACACGGCGATTAACTCGAAGGGCGAGACGCGCACGAAGAGCGATCTGCTGAACGCTCTGCCGGCGGACCCGGAGATCGCGGAGGGTCGCTACGAGATTGTGGCGGCACGTCGCTGGGGGAGCGTGGCCGTGGCCACCGGGCATGGGCACCTGGTGTACCGGAACCCGGATGGCACCACTCGGGTGTCGGACTACTATTCGTTCAACGTCTTCGAGCGCCGGCATGGCCGGTGGTACTACGTGGCGGCGTTCCTGCCCTGACGGATGTGGGACGAGCCTGCCCCCCTGCGGCGACGCGGCGGATGGTGGGCAGGCCAGACGGTGGACGGGAGGGACTGAGTGAGCGTCATCGCCAACGGAGTTGTGGGACTGGTCGCGCTGTTGCACACGTACTTCCTGGTCCTGGAGATGTTCCTTTGGGACAAGCCCGCGGGGCTGCGGGCGTTCGGTCACAGCCGCGAGGCGGCGGCCGCGACCAAGGTGCTGGCCGCCAACCAGGGACTCTACAACGGCTTTCTCGCGGCGGGTTTGCTCTGGGGGCTTGCCCTCGGTGCTGGCGGGTTGGCGATCAAGCTCTTCTTCTTGGGCTGCGTCCTGATTGCCGGACTCTATGGCGCGGCCACCGCGAGCCGGAAGATCCTCTTCGTGCAGGCGCTGCCGGCGGCGGTGGGACTGGGCTTGCTCCTCGTCGCCTGATCGAGGTCGCGCTCCTCGTCCCGCTGGTCACGTCGAGCGGCGGGCGGCTGGTGCTACCGGGGGTCGCAGACGGTGGCGCCGGTACCTGAGCCACATCGCCGCGTGCCATCGCTGAAGTCCGAGCACACCAGTCCCGCCGCGCAATCCCCATCCGTGGTGCACAGCGAGCAGGCAGCGCGCGGTTGGCCGCATCGGGGGCCGAGTTGTGGATCGGCGTTGGCCAGGCACACCAGTCCTGGGGCACACTGTCCATCAGTCTGACAGGGCTGGCCATCGGATCCCGGTTCCGGGGCGTGGCCACAACCAGCAAGAGCGAGCAGGGCGAGAGCGATCGCTGACGCGGTGCTGGTTCTGCGGCTCTGCTCTCGCCTCATGGTAGGGCCAGGCTACACGCCTAACTGGCTAGGGTCAACCGTGGCGCGTCTGGCCGGCTGGCCGCGCGGTCGGTCCGACACTCAGCAGGGAACTCGACTGGGAGGGCCCGGTGCCGAGGGCGGGTGTGGGATACTCTGGCCTCAGAGGAGCTCGAGCGACCCGGTGGGGTCGCCGAGGCCCGACGAGCCCATGGGTCCCTGGTGAATCAACTCGCTTTCTTTGTCTCTGACCTGCACGGTCACCTCCATCGCTATCAGGCTCTCTTCGCAGCCATCCAGCGCGAACGCCCCTCAGCCGTCTTTCTGGGTGGCGATCTGCTCCCGCACGTGCGGCAGGGCGAGGGCCAGGCGGCCTTCGTGAACGAGGTTCTGGCGCCCGGGTTCCGTGACCTGCGGGCCAGCCTGGCCGAGGCCTACCCCGAGGTCTGGCTGATCCTCGGCAACGACGATACCCGCCTGGCCGAGTCCGAGATCAAGCTGGGGGAAGCGGAGGATCTCTGGCGCTACGTGCAGGGACGTCGGGGCCAGTGGGGAAGTATCCCCGTGTTCGGGTACGGCTCGGTCCCGCCCACACCCTTTCGCCTCAAGGACTGGGAGCGCTATGACGTGTCACGTTATGTGGACCCGGGCTGCATTTCGCCCGAGGAGGGATGGCACACGGTGCCGGTGGACGAGCTGGCCCTGCGCTATGGGACCATCCAGAAGGACCTCGAGCTGCTGACCGAGGGAGAGGATCTCGACGGCGCCATCCTGATGCTCCACTCGCCGCCATACGACACCAAGCTCGATCGGGCCGCGCTGGACGGGAGGAAGATCGAAGGGGTTCAGCTCGACGTCCACATCGGCAGCATTGCCATCCGCCGCTTCATCGAGGCGCGCCAGCCGCGACTCTGCCTCCACGGCCACGTCCACGAGTCGGCCCGGATCACCGGCTCCTGGCAGGACCGCATCGGCCGCACCGTGCTGCTCTCGGCCGCCCACGACGGTCGCGAGCTGGCCCTGGTCCGCTTCGACCCGGAGCGGCCAGAGGAGGCGACACGGGAGCTGATAGACGGCGGGAGTTGAACGGAGGCCATTATGCCCAGCTATGCGGCCCAGGAGGGCCAGAGAATCCTGCGCGACGGGGGCCAGTTCCAGTGGTACGTGATCCCTTTGTTTGCGCTGGTGGTCTACGTCTACTCGACCGAGGTGGAGAAGCGGAACTGGAACCAGGTGTTCGCAGGCTTGGCCTTCTGGGGCATGGACTGGTTCAACGAGATCTGGAACGGCCTGGTCCTGCACTTCACCGGCTATGCCCCGGTATGGGGTGCGCCGAGCAAGACCGCCTATCTGATCCTGATCGGTCTCAACGTCGAGATCTGCCTCATGTTCGCGATCTCCGGCATCGTGTTCTCCAAGCTCCTGCCCGCGGACCGAGGCGTCAAGATCCTGGGCCTCCCCAATCGCCTCTTCGTGGCCTGCGCCGGCTCGGCCTTCTGTGTGCTGGTCGAGCACTGGTTGAACGCCGTCGGCGCCCTCACCTGGGACTACCGTTTCTGGAACGTGGGGGCCCCCTGGCTGATCTTCCTGATCGGCTACCTGCCCTTCTTCCTGGTGGCCTTCTGGGTGCACGACATGCCGGTGGTCAGGCGCAAGGCCCAGGTGGTGGGGGCCCTCTTCGCGTTCGACGCAGCGTGCCTGGCGCTGTTCGCGGGGGTTCTGGGCTGGATCTGAGCGGTGGAAGATGGCAGCGATCAGCAGTCAGCTATCAGCAGTCAGCAACGGAAGGAGCGGCCGAGCCGCGCAAGGGGAGCAAGAAGAGAACCCTGCCTGAGGCGTCGCCGCGGAACGGACGGCGATCGGCCCGCGAGATGAGCATCGAGGTGCCCGACGCGCGACTCGCGAGGCCCAAATCGTAGTCCAATGACAATGGCCGAGCGTCGGAGCGCGGAGCGGCACCTCGATGCCAGCGCGGGCCGGGACGCGGCCCTCAGCCCCTGAGCGACAGGCGTGCGAACCGCCTCGCGAGCTCTGGGGAGCGGAGCAGCGGGCCCCCTGTCGGCTGTCGACTACCGACCGTCGAGCGGGCCGTCCTTTGTGTCTTTGTGGTGGTCGTTGCCGTGGGGGCCTAACGCCAAAAGCCGGGCGGCATCGGTGATGGCGCCGATCTTGACCGCATAGCTGGTCTGCCGCGCGATGTCCTCATCGGAAACGTACTGGACGTCGAGCAGACCCTCGCTCCTGTAGCCGGTCCGCAGGTAGTTCATCTCGGCCAGGCAGAGGCTCCAGCCCTGGAGCCAGAGCCCCAGCTCCTGGCGCTGGGCTTCGGAGCCCGCGAAGTGGACGATCAGGTCGATGTCGCTGCCCGGGCCGGCGGTGGCGTTCTTGGTGCTCCCGAAGACGTAGAGGGCGGTGACGCCGAAGCGGGCGGGATCGAGATCGCTGGCGATCCGCTGGGCCATTCGCAAACGCCAGCGCCAGTGATCTTCGGCAGGGCGAGGGGCGAATCCCCCCAGAGCGGCAGCAGGCCCCACTGCCCCCGGAGGCGCCAGGAAGGCCACCGCCTCGTCGAGATCCGCGTTCATGAGCAGCCGGAGCACGTCGCCGCCGGTGACCTGGGGCACGTCGATCACTCGCACCACCTGGGCCAGGTGGGCATGTGCGGGAAGCAGGTGGGCCAGCACATTCGGGGAGCCGGCCAGGAAGGCCTCGTTGAACAAGACGCCGGGATCGTCGGGGTAGAGAGGCAGGTAGCGGATGCCGGCCTCGACCAGGTCCTGGAAGAAGTGAGTGCCAAACGAAAGATCGGGGACGTAGTTGCCGCGCTTGCGTGCGACCTCGATCAGCGCCGCGGTGTTGTTGATGTCGGAGTAGGTGACGGAGACCCCCAGCTTGACGTCGCCCCGGCTGCCCCAGCGTCCCGGGCCCACCAGCAGGAACTGCCGCTTGGGCAGGAGCGCGTTCAGCGCCGAGACGGCGCGGCCCACCTCGCGCATCGCTTCCAGCGAGGGCAGGGCGGTGTAGGCGTCGGGATCGACGTAGACGACGTGGGTCAGGTCGGGCACGTGGCCGTTCGAGACGTAACGGTGGGCGGAGAAGATCAGGTGGTCGGGCGCGATGTCGCGAGGAATGGGGGTGGGGGCGGCGTCCAGGGTGTAGCTCTGCGGCCGGCACTGGAGGAGGTAGAAGTCGTGGCCGTCGGAGGCGAACTCGATGTCGACCGGGGTACCCAGGGCCTCCTTGAGCAGGGTGAGCAGGCTCTTCATGCGAGGCAGGAAGGGCGAGCTGGCGGTGAGTCCCTCGAAGGTGAAGACCAGGCCCCGTGGGTTCTGGAGCAGGTCGAGGGACGACGGTCGGCGCACCCGATCCCGGTCGGCCACCGACACCAGAAGCTCCAGCCGTGGGATGTCGGCCCCGGCCTCTTCCAGCAGGCGGCGGGCGTCGACGGTCTCGAAGCTCCCGGTCTCCATGTTGATGACGTCGACCTTGCGCGGTGAATAGCGTACGACTTCGTCCGGAGAGACGTTGACGCGGAGGCCGGGCTGACCGGGCGCCACCAGCACCGGGTAGTCGTCGGCCAAACGGTCCACGGCGCGGGTGCCCAGCCCGGGGACCATCCGGAGCAGGCCGTCCTCGCGTTTGATGCGGGGGGACCAGCGAAACTCGTTGTTGCTGAAGCCGACGCCGGAGAAGGCAGGGAGGTAGTAGCGGCCCATCCGGCTGCCCACCACCTCCTGGATCATGATCCCCATCTCCTCGTGGTGCTCCAGGAGGCCGCGTTCGGCGCGGTACTGGATGGGGTCGGGGCTGAAGACGGAGGCGTAGACCTCGGCCACCGCGTCCAGCAGGGCCGCCAAACGGGACTGCTTGTCGCCCTGGTTGGCCAGGAACAGGCTCTTGTACTTGCCGGAGAAGGCCGAACCCACCCGGTCCTCGAGCAGGCTGGAGCTGCGCACGATCAGCGGCTTGTCCCCCAGGTCGTCCAGAGCCGCCGCCAGGCCGTTCACGATTTCGGTCGGGAAGCGGGAGCTCTTGAAGACCGCCAGCAAGTGCGGATACTCCTGGCGA
>DATECU010000181.1:0-10096 GCA_035286745.1 Vicinamibacteria bacterium
CCCGGGTCCGCCGGACCGCCGAGCCCCAGCCCATCATCCACAAGGACCTGAAGCCCGTGGTCTACGTGTTCGGCGATCTGGCCGGCGAACGCGAGAGCCCGGTCTATGCTCTGGCCGCGCTCAACGCCAAGCTGGACGCCCTGCCCGCGGGGGCACGGGTACAGCGTTATGCGGTCGAGGCTCCCGAGACCCAGGACCGGAAGGCGCTGAAGTGGGACGGAGAGTGGCAGATCACCTACGACGTCTTCCGCGATCTGGGCATCGCCTTCGCCGTGGTCCTGGTGCTGATCGCCATCCTGGTCATCGGCTGGTTCCAGTCCTTCACGGTGCCGCTCGCCATCTTGTTGCCCATCCCGCTCTCCCTGATCGGCATCCTGCCCGGGCACTGGGTCTTCGGCGCCTTCTTCACCGCAACCTCCATGATCGGCTTCATCGCCGGCGCCGGCATCATCGTCCGGAACTCCATCATCCTGGTCGACTTCATCGAGCTGAAGCTGCGCCAGGGGATGAGCCTCGAAGAAGCGGTGGTCGAAGCCGGCGCGGTCCGCTTCCGCCCCATGCTGCTCACCGCCGCCGCGGTGGTGGTGGGATCGTTCGTGATCCTGTTCGATCCCATCTTCCAGGGGCTGGCCATCAGCCTGATGATGGGCGAGGTGGCGGCGACCCTGCTGTCGCGGATTGCGGTGCCGGTCGTCTACTACCTGCTCGCCCGCGGCGGCCGCGCCGCCGCGCTCAGGGCAGAGGGCCTGGCGCCGGCCGTCCCGGCGTAGACACGGCAATGAACCGCAAAGACACAAAGGGCGCAAAGAACGGACACGGCAACAGCACCCACAGAGAGACGGACTTGGAGGGGCGGATCGCCCGGTCGCCGTGGCTGAATGCTGATCGCTGTTTGCTGATCGCTACCACGTTTCGAGGGAACGGGTGGTCCTTGGGGGATCCGGGAAGCATGACGTGGGGGCGCAGCTTGCTGCGCCTTGCACAGGGAGACAGAGAGATGACCGTTGAGCGTGGGCTTCGAACCATGGCTGGGAGCTTCGTGCTGCTCTCACTGGCGTTAGGCTACTGGGTGCACCCCGGATTCCTCTGGTTCACCGCCTTCGTGGGGGCCAACCTCTTGCAGTCGGGCTTCACCAACGCCTGCCCCGCCATGACCCTGTTCCGGAAGCTGGGGCTCAGGGACGGCTGCCGCCACGAGGCGGCCGGCCACTGAGGCTACGGAGTCGAGCATGAAGGCCATCGTCGTCATCACCGATTCCGACGCGATCCCGGCCTTCGAGCGCGCCCTCCTCGAGTCGGGCGACCGCGGCTTCACCGTGGTCCCCACCGTCTGGGGCCGAGGCAAGACCGGTTTCAAGGCCGGCGACCGCGTCCACCCGGGCGGGTCGAGCCTGCTCTTCACGGTGGTGGCCGAGGAGGAGCACACGGCCGTCCTGGCTTTGGTCCGGGAGGTCCGGGACCGGGCCGGGGCGCGCGAGCTGACGAAGATCTACGTCACCGGGGTGGAGGAAGCGGACTGACCGCTGCGGCCGAGCAGGCTGCGGGGTCGCGCCTACCGAATGCGGGTCGGGCCGATCTCGCTGTGGAAGTTCACGGTGACCTTCATGCTCGTCGGGACCGGGCAACCCTGGAGTCGCGCCGGCTGGTATCGCCACAGGTTGACGGCGCTGGCCGCCGCGACCGCCATGCGGGTCTCAGCCGGCGCATCGAGCACCCTGAGGTGTTGAACAGCTCCGTCTGCCCCAATCAGCGCCTCCAGCAGGACGGTTCCAGATCTTCCGAGGTCCCTTCCGGGGAAGATCGGCGGCCGCGAGACGAGCCTCTTCGGTTCATCGAGGCCGTGCTTGGCTCCGTCCGCCGCTGCAGACGGCGTGCATTCCGGATGGCCCTCCTGTGCGTTGGACCTCTCGTCCCCCGAGGCCCAGGTAACGGGAACCGGGCGCCCCTCCTCCCCCATGCGCTCGGCAAGGCGATCGAAGAACCAGACCGCCACCGGCTCGAAGGCGTACCAGGTCCGGGGCCGGGCGCCGCGGCTCTGGGCCACCGCGTCGACGTACACTCGCGCCGGCTCCACGAAAGGGGACACGAAGAGGTTCAGTTGGAACTCCTCGGCCCGAGCCCCCGCCTCCAGCGACTGGGGCTCCAGGCCGTTCCGCCTTTGCCGTGACAGGGACTGCCACTTTGTCGTCAGCACCTGCGCTTGCTGGTCGCGGCTCTCGACGGACAACCCGAGATCCCGCACCAGCACCTGCAAGCTCTCCCAGGTCGACGGGGACGATGCACGATACAGGCGCGCTCGGGTCCGTTGCAGAACCGTCGCTGGCCGCGGACGGCCCTTCAACAGCAACAGCCCACGCGTGCTGGGCGAAGCCTCCGGTGGGAGCGGCGCGGGAGACGGCTCCACGGGCTCCTGGGCAAAGGCAGGCACCCCGAGCCACAAGACCCCAGCTACGATCACCGCACCAGGAGCCGTACGAAGCAAGGGCATGCGGGAATCTACCGCGCACCGGCGGGCAGCGTCAAGGGTTCAGCGGGGTGACGAAAGCCCAAACGTCGATGTCTCGGGCTTCCCGCAGCATCTTGCCCAGCAGTCGTAACCGATCGTGCTCGTCCGGACCCTGAAGCCGCTGCCTCAGCTCCGCAATCGACAGGTCCTCGTCCCACGAGAAGCAGGGCCTCAAGTCCTCCTGCCGGAGATCCACCGTCAGCGGCCGCAAGCGAATAACCCTCCGCCCGCAGCTTGGCACGTGGCCCCGGTCAGGCTACGTCGGCGGACCGCGCCGGCCGCTTCCAGAGCCGAGCCAGCATCACCGCGATGCTCAGGGCGTTGGCCACGGTCGCCAGGGTCAGGCCGATGGCCCCCAGGCGCGTTAGCCAGGGCAGCCCGAGACCCAGCCCCGCGGCCAGGCCGGGTACGCCGCCCGACCACAAGGCAAAGACCGTGACCTGCAAGGCATACGACGGCGCGCGGTGGAGCGGCGGCATCGTCATCTTGAAGTCTCGATCGGCGAAGCCCCAGAGCCAGAAGGCGAGCGGCAGCAGGCGGGAGGCGACACCCACCACCATCTGGCACAGGAAGCCCAGGAGGCCGAAGACGCCGTAGACCAGGAACCGGCGGCCCGAGACGCCGGAGGGCGCGGCCCAGGCCAGCCAGACGCCTAGCGAGGCGGTCAGCACCAGGTAGACCACGGCTTGAAGCGCGTGGAGCACGCCAAGATCGGGCTGGCGAAGCTCGCGCGGGGCGGGCCTGCGGTGGCGCAGCATGAAGATCAGGCGGGAGAGAAAGGCCAGGATCCCGGCCGCCACCAAGAGCGCCGCCACCCCCGCCACGGTGCCCCCAAGCGGAATGGCTACCACCAGGCTCAGCACGCCGAGTTCGGTGAGCAGGCTGGCAGCCCAGACCACCCGGCCTCGGGGCATGGCCGCCGGAAGGACCATCGGGATCATGCGAGAGCCGACGCCGATCACGATCATGAGGCCCCAGCCCACCGCGGCCAGGTGCGCGTGAGCGAACACCGATCGCAGGTGCAAGCCGGGCAGGAGAGGCGTCAGCTTGTTGAGGCCGAGCAGCAGTCCGTAGAGGCCGGCAAGCAGCAGGTTGACCAGAGCGAACGCGATAGGCGCCTTGACCTCGGGTGGCAGCCGAGCCGCCGGCAGCTCACGCAAGACCCGGATCACCGGCTGGCCCATGCCCAGGATGGTGAGGGCGGCGGCCCAGGCCATCCCCCGCGGAGCGTCCAGCCAGAAGTGCCCGATCAGGCCGGAGACGCCCAACGCGAAGGCCCAGAACCCCGCGTGGTCCAGTGGTGAGGCGGGAAGCCGCATGCGCAGCGCCAGCGGCCCCACCAGGTAGAGGGAGCCCAGGATGGCGGCGCTCAGAAAGCCCAGGGTCACCAGGTGGACCACCGCCAGCATCCGCGGCTGATAGAAGGAAGCCCCCAACCCGACCGGATCTGTCGCCAGCATCGCACCGGCGGTGGCGAGCGAGAGGTGAGCGAGAGCGAAGTAGAGGAGCGGTACGAAGCGTGCCGGCATCAGGCCGAGGTTGTCGTGGGGCGGCGCCGTCCGGTGGGTGCGGAGCCAGGGAAAGAGCCTCACTCGCCAAGTCTATACGCGCGGGCTCTCGGCGCCGGACGGAACGACCGGATGCACCACTGGACACGAAGGGACTGCGCACGGCGGTCAGCAGTCAGCAGTCAGCTATCAGCTATCAGCAACGGAAGACTCCCGAGGCTGGGCAACGCGAGGCCGGAAACCCCGGCGCTCAGCCGACCGCTGACCGCTGATCGCTGGCAGCTACCCCGTGGGACACCTACCGCCGTCAGACGGCGCGGGCGAGGCTGGGTTCGCCGGTCGGCACCGGCTCGTAGGCGCACCAGGGGTCGGTCTCGAAGGGGTCCTGGGTGAGAGCGTAGGCCCGGGATCTGGAGCCCCCGCAGATGGTGCGAAACTCACAGCGCCCACAGCGGCCGAGCAGGCTGTCGGGGTTGCGGAGCCGCACGAAGAGCGGCGAGCGCCGGTAGGCGTCGGCCAGCGACCGCTGCCGGACGTTCCCCACCGAAAGGGGCAAGAAGCCGCTGGGGAAGATCTCGCCCTGGTGCGACACGAAGAGGAAGCCGTTGCCCGAGTTGACACCGCGGGGCGCCAGGCCGACGGTGTGCCCGGGCCCCTCCGACTGGGTCAGCATTCCCGGCATGGCCACCGAGCCCTGCGACCGGGCTCGCTCGCCGGCCGCCACCCGCTCGCGCTGCGCCACGTGGCGGCGGTAGTGCGGGGCTTCGGTGACCTTGACGATGAACTGGCCTTTCTTCTGGGTGCGGTAGATGAGATCGAAGAGCTTCTCGCATTCGGCGGCCGAGAGGCCCTGGAGAACGCTGCCCCGCCCCACCGGGATCAGGAAGAACACCTCCCAGAAGACGATGCCTAACGTTTCCACGAAGGCCGCCATCTCCTCGAGATAGGGAGCGGTGTCGCCGCAGACGGTGGTGTTGATCTGCAGCGGCAGGCCGCGCTGGCGAGCCCAGTCGGCGGCGGCCAGCGTCTTGGCGAAGGCGCCGGGGACGCCCCGGAAGGCATCGTGCAGGTCGGCCCGCGGGAAATCGAGGCTGAGCGCCATCTGGTCGAGGCCGGCATCCTTGAGCCTCCTCACCACGTCCGGCGTCAGGCTGTCGGTGGCGGCGGGAATGGTGGCGGTCCTGAGCTCGAGGCCCTTGGCGTAGGACACCAGGTCGTAGAGGTCGGGCCGGTTCAGCGGATCGCCGCCGGTCAAGACGATGAGGGGTGTGCCCATGGCCGCCACGTCGCGCAGCAGCCGTTTGCCTTCTTCCGTCGAAAGCTCGCGGGGATCCCGCTCCGGCTTGGCCGACGCCCGGCAGTGACGACAGGCCAGCGCGCAGGACTGGGAGGTCTCCCAGATCACCAGAAACGGCGCCAGATTGAAGTCCACCACCGGCATGGCAGAACTCATCGCACGTCCTCCGAAGGTGCCCGCACGTCGCCCATTCCCTGCAACGACAGTGCCGGGACGTTTCGTTCGCCCACCCCGATTGTAGACTGTTCGCCCTACGAATGGATTGCGCTGGCCTGGCCGGCGGCCGCAGGGTTTTCCGGGCGCGGCTAGTGAACTCCCAGATCCTCCAGGATCTTCGGATTCGCCTCTTCCATGGCCAAGACGGCATGGCAGGCGCTGCAGTCCTGGCTGATCGTCTTGCCGTCGGCCGACTTGTGCTTGTCGTCGTGGCAACGGAAGCAGCCCGGGAAGTCCTCGTGGCCGATGTTGTTGGGATAGGTCCCCCAGGCCACCTTCATCTCCGGAAACACGTTGCGCAGGTAGATGGCCTTGACGGCGGCCCCCGCGGCGTCGACCAGCGCCCGCTTCTCGCGGTAGAGGTCGGGATAGCGCTCGCGGTAGAACCCATCCAGGCCCTCGACGATGCGTTTGGCGGCGGTGTCCCGGTCCGGATACTCCTGGCGCAACACGGCCACCGCCTGTTTCTTGACGAAGGGCAGCGAGGGGCTGATCCGTCCCTCGCTCATGGCCAGATCCAGCGCTCGCTCGGGAAGCTGATAGGCGTGGGTGGGCCGGTTGTGGCAGTCCATGCAGTCCATGGCCCGGTGCTCGCCCGCCGAGAGCTGCTCCGCGGACACCGCCTCCTCCGAGATGTACTCGACCTGCTTGCCGTTGTCGTCGAGATAGGTGACCCGCGGGATGGTCTGCCGCTTGCCATCGGTCGTCACATAATGAATGCGCTCGGTGGTGTCCAGGTGCCGGCCGTGGATCCCCGCCCCTCCCTGGCCGCCTTGTCCACCCACCCGCAGCATCAGCACGGTGGTGAGCTTGGTGTTGGCCTCGTCGTCTTGATACCGGGTGCGCACTTGCAGCTTGTCGCCGTGGAACTTCTGGGGCCAGTGGCACTGCTCACAGGTCTCCCGGGCGGGTCGCAGCTCGCGAACCGGGGAGGGGATGGGCCGGGAGTAGGTCTTGAAGATCACCGCAAACACCTGGCGGGTGCCCGACAGCTTCGAGCGCACGAACCAGTTGGCGCCGGGCCCGATGTGGCACTCGACACAGGTCACCCGGGCGTGGGGCGAGTTCACATAGGCGGTGTGCTCGGGGGCCATCACCTGGTGGCAGGTCTGGCCACAGAACTGCGTCGACTCCATGTGCTCGACGCCCTTGTAGCTGGCGGTGCCAAGGATCGCCACGTTCACCACCGTGGCCACAGCCACCAGCGCAAAGGAGTTCCTGAGGACCGGCTCGCCCAAGTCGATCTGCGGATAGACGGTGGGCAGCTGGCCGCGGGCCTTGAGCTTGCGCCGGCGCACCAGGACTCCCCCGGGCATCAAGACCAGCCCGAAGACGAACACCGCCGGCAAGAGCAGAAACAGGAAGATCCCCGCGTAGGGGTGGGTGTGTCCGCCTCCGATGATCTCCAGAGCCCAGAAGCCCACCAAGGTGAGGCCGGCGCTGGTGGTCAGGATGGCGCCGATCAGGGTGAGAGGGTTGTGACCGAGGAAAAAGACAGGCCGCAGCCACGACCCGAGTCGCTCCCGAGCGTCCATCCATGCACCTCCAGCCGGTGACGATACCATCTTCGCGGCGTTGCGCGGTATGGTCCCTTTGCGCCATTTGCTGCGCTCCGGGCACGTCCGGCGGATTCCGGAGCCCGCTCTCCGGTCTTTTTCCGGCCCGAGTCGGGAGATCTCCGGCGGAAGACCAGGTCGCCCTCCCGATGGTGCCCGAACCCCCATCGACCTACATTTCAACTGGAGATGGAGAAAGGAACCAAGGAGGGCACGATGGCACGCAAGAACGGGGCAACGATGGTCAAGGCGGGGTTCTACTGGAATCCCAAGGAATGGGAGATCGTGACGATCCAAGGTCCTGGCGGCATCCTGCCCGGCACCGCGAGTGATCGCTACTTCCGGATCCCGGTGCTGGCGATGCTGCTCCTGGCTCCGGTGATGGGCGGGCTCTTCGTCGTCTTCTTGCCCCTGATCGGCTTCGCGCTGGTCCTCCAGCACCTGGGCCGACTGAGCGTCGCCGCCACCCGCCGGGGGGCGGCCAGCCTGCTCGCCACCATGAGCCCCAGCTGGCGGCCGGGCGAGGCGTACTTCGCGGGCAAGCACAAGCCGGAGCCCTCGGCCAAGCCCGAGCCGATGCCGGGGGACCAGGACTTCGACCCCGAGCGGTAGGCGCGAGCCAAGGCCCTCGCTCCGCCAGGGCGCCCCCGCGGCGCCCTGGCTGCCGTCGTAGCGGCGAACCGGGGCCACACGGTCTGAGCCTCCGGAAGCCGGCCGGAGCCTCCCGCCTTGACACCCCGGCGCGCAGGCCACGAGACTGTGCAGGATGCGAACCTGGTCCGCCCTCGTCGGTCTCAGCCTCGCCGCCACGCTGGCACGGGCCCAGATGGTGCCGCTCACCGGCGAGTTTCAGGTCCACACCTACACGACCAACGACCAGGTCTACCCTTCGATCGCCGCGGCGGCCTCCGGCGCCTTCGTGGTGGTGTGGGAGAGCCGGGTGCAGGATCCTGACGGGTCGCGCGGCATCGTTGCCAGCCGCTTCGACCCGAGCGGCCAGCCCATCGGCGGTGAGATCGCCGTCAACGCCTACTTCACAGGCGGGCAGATACGGACCGAGGTGACCGCAACCCCCTCGGGCGGATTCGTCGTGGTGTGGGACAGCTTCCTGCAGGACGGAAGCAGCTACGGGGTCTTCGGCCGCGCTTTCAACGAATCGGGGACGCCCCTCGGCCCCGAGTTCCAGGTGAACGCGTTCACCACGGGCCCCCAGTACGGGGCGGATGTGGCGGTGGCGGGCGACGGCCACTTCGTCGTCGTCTGGGGCAGCCGGGGCCAGGACGGGGACTCGGCCGGCGTCCTGGGGCGCTTGTTCGATCCCTCGGGAACGCCGCTGGGCCCCGAGTTCCTGGTGAACACCTACACCACCAGCACCCAGGCCTCGCCGGCGGTGGCGATGAACGCTGACGGGGCCTTCGTGGTCACCTGGAACAGCCTGGACCAGGACGGATCCGAGCGCGGTGTCTTCGCGCAGCGTTTTGCCCCCGACGCCACGCCGGTGGGGCCAGAGCTCGCCGTCAACACCTTCACGACCTCCTTCCAGCGCAGCTCTGCGGTCGCCGTCGACGGAGCCGGCGGCTTCGTGGTGGCCTGGCACAGCTACGGCCAGGACGGGGACAACCGAGGGATCTTCGCCCGGCGGTACAACCCCAGCGGCATACCCCTCGGCCCCGAGTTCCAGGTCAACACGTTCACGCCCGGACCGCAGTACGGCCCTTCGGTGGCCATGGATACCGGCGGCGGGTTCGTGGTGACCTGGGACAGCTTCGGCCCCGATGGCAGCTCGTACGCGATCGCGGCCCGGCGCTTCGATGCATCCGCCGCAGCCCTGTCCGACGAGTTCATCGTCAACGCCTACACGCCCGCCTCGCAGTTTGGCCCGGTGGTGGCGCCCCAGCCCGGGGGCGCCTTCGTCATCGCCTGGAACAGCCCGGCCGACGCCAGCGCCTACGGCGTCTTCGCCCGGCGCTTCGGCGACGACATCCTCTTCCGCGACGGTTTCGAGGACTAGGGCACGGTTAGGCGGAGAGAGCTAGCCGGTCTCGGATTCCCTGGCGCGGCGAGGCGAGGGGGCCTCGCTGTGACCCGTCCTTGGTGACTCGTCACCCTATGACTTCAGTCATACAATTGCGTCGCCGGGGCTGGGATACTCGCCCTCGCCTCAGATCGTATCTCGGCTGCACTACTCCAAGACGAGGAGGAACTCATGACTAGCCGTCCGCTGTTGCTCGCGGTCGCGCTTCTGGCGCCCGCCACCGCGCCGGCCGTGGAGCTGACACCCACCGGGGCGCCCCTGAAGCTCGACCTGTACGGGTTCATCGTGGCCAACACCTACTGGAGCTCCAGCGGTGTCTTTGGCTCGGACGTTCCGCTGTGGGCGGTGGCTCGAACCGACTCGCGCGCCGAGGACCAGGAGTTCGGCATGACCGCCCGCCAGAGCCGCTTCGGGCTGCGCCTCAAGGCGCCCGATGTGGGCACGGCGAAGCTCAGCGGGGTGCTCGAGCTGGACCTGTTCGGCTCCTTCCCCAACGGCGGACAGAAGGCGTCGTTCGGCCAGGCGCGCCTGCGCCTCGCCAGCATGAAGCTCGAGTGGGCGAACGCGTCGCTCACCGCTGGTCAGGACTGGATCGTCCTGGCGCCGCTCAACCCGACGACGCTGTCGCACTTCGCCGTGGTCGGTCTCGCCACCTCGGGCAACCTCTGGCTGCGCTACCCACAGCTCCGACTCGACATGGTCCGAAAGCTGGGCGAGGCCAAGCTGGGTGTGACCGCAGGTCTCGTCCGTCCAGTCGGCGGTTCCGATCCGTCCGAAGCTGGGTCCTTCGTCGACGTCGCCGGCGCCGGGGAGCGCTCGGGGATCCCCTTCCTCCAGGGCCGCGCGTTCTACAGCAGGCCGGCAAGCGGAAGGACGCTGGCGGTGGGGCTGTCCGCCCACTACGGCAAGGAGAGCTACAAGTTCGGGACCACGACCGTCAGCACCGACGAGGCGAAGACCTGGGCCGTCGCCGGCGAC
>DATECU010000182.1:0-5506 GCA_035286745.1 Vicinamibacteria bacterium
CCCCGGGGGTGGCGGCTCGGCTGGAAGACGAAGAGCAGTCGCAGAAGGTGCGGGACGCGGTGAGCCGCTTGCCGGAGAAGCAGCGGGCCACCCTGATCCTGAAGATCTACCACGACCTCACCCACGAGGAAGTGGCCGGAATCGTAGGGGCCAGCGTGGGCACGGTGAAGGCGAACCTCTTCCACGCGCTGGGGAATCTCCGGAAGATGCTGGGCGGGGGAGCCGGGAGCGACGGACATGGCAAACCATCTCACTGACGAGAGGCTGATCGATCTGCTGGAGGAAACGGCTGGGGCCGAGACCCGCCGGCACGCCGAGGAATGTCGACCCTGCCAGGTCCGACTCCAGGATGCGCGCGCCGGTCTCAAGCTGGCGCAAAGCGCCGAGGTGCCTGAGCCGTCGCCTCTCTACTGGGAGCACTTTCGCCGCCAGGTCGGCCACCGCCTGGAGGCGGCTCAACCCCGGCGTTGGCCCCGTCTGGCGTGGGGTGGGCTTCTTGCCACCGCCGCCGCCGCCCTGGTTCTGGCGGTGTGGATGCCCGGGACGCCGAGCGGTGGGAGAGGCACCGCCCAACTGCCTGCCTGGTCGGCGTTGCCTCCCTCGGACGGCGACCAGGGCCTGGCGATCCTGGCGGTCATTGCGCCGCAGGCGAGCGAGGAGCTAGGCGTGGTCGCCGACTGCCACGACGTGGGGAACTGCCTGGCCGAGCTGTCCGACGAGGAGAGTCAGGCTCTGGCCGAGGCCCTGCGGGGCCAGTTTGCGAAGGGAGGGACGTCGTGACGCGGAGAGGTGTGCTGACCACATGGCTGCTGCTGGGGTTGGCGCTGCCCCTAACGGCTCAGCAGCCGGGACCTCGGCGGATGCGTGGAGAGCCGGCGGGTCCCGGGCCCGGCCACGAGGCCTTCAAGCTCGTCGAGGCCTACGTGCTGAGCAACCTGCAGGACAGCCTGGACCTGAGCGACGACCAGTTCGTGAAGATGCTGCCCCTGGTCAAGCGGGTGCAAAACGACCGCCGCGAGTTCGCGCAGCGCCGCATGCGGGTCCTGATGGAGCTCAGGAAGCTTCTGGGCTCCGGCACCGCCACCGAGAGCCGCGTCGGCGATCTGCTCAAGGAGCTGAAGAGCATCGAGAGCGAGGAGCCCGCGGCCTTGCGCCGGGACATGGATGCCATCGATGCCGCCCTGAACCCCTTGCAGCAGGCGAAGTACCGGGTGTTCGAAGCCGACGTCGAACGTCGAATCCGGGAGCTGATGCGCCAGATGGGCGGGACCGGAGGCCCCGGGCGGAATCGGCGGCCGGACAACCCCGAGCCGCTGCCACCGCCGCAGGAATAGCCACCAGGCGGGCAGAGCCTGGCTGGCGGTTTGCGCTTGTGGCGAGGCGCTGCGCTTCCTATACTCTCACCCATCATGGAACGCGTTCAGAAGAAAGACCGCAAGCCTCGCGCGGGCGTCAGTCGAGCCTCCACCGCGGCGGGTGCCAAGAGCAAGCCGAGCCCGACTCCCAAGGCGCCTGCGACCAAGCGGTCGCCGAAGGCCTCCCCGCCTCCACCCCTCCGCAGCCAGGCGGCGAGTCCCTCACGCAAGCGCGGAACGAGAGCGCCCGTGCCGCCCGAAGTGAGCGGCTCGATCAAACCGGCGGCGAAGGTGAAAACCGGGCGGGTCGGCAAGCCAGCCGTCAAGCCGACTCCCAAGCCGCGGCCAGCCCGCACCGAGACCCAGAAGAAGGGGCCCGCCCCGGCCCGCAAGGTCGCGCCGCGCCCGAGGGCCCGGGTGGCGAAGCCCGCCGCCCGCGAGCCGGAACTGGCTCAGAACCCCCTCCTGAGCGAAGAGGAGCAGATCGAGGCGGCCAAGTACCTGCCTCGCGAGTTGCCGGCGCGCTTGTTCGAAGAGGAGCGCTTCATCTTCCCGTCGAGCTACGGGGTGACGCGGCTGCGGCTCCTGGTGAAGGACCCCTACTGGCTGTTCGCTCACTGGGATGTGGCGCCTGAGGTCTGGAGCGGCCTCAGGCGGGAGTTGGGAGAGCGCGCGGCGGCGCTCTCGCGGCTGACGCTCAGGGTCGCCGATGCGCAGAACGGGGGCGGGCCCGTCATCCTGTTGCCCGAGGGCGCCCGCTCTTGGTACATCCGCGCCGATGCGTTCCCTCGCTCCTACCGGGCGGAGCTGGGCTTGACGCTGCCCTCGGGCGAGTTCCGGCGGCTGGCCGTCAGCAACCTGGCCGCCACCCCACGGGTGGGACCCTCCACGCAGAGGCCCCTCCAGCGACGGCGCTGGGACGACGCCAAGAGGACGCAGGGGACGGCCGCGGCGGCGACGGCACCCACCAGCCGGGGAGTCGGATCGGCGGCCCCGTGGGCCGCGGAGGGTTGGGACGCCGGAGCCACGCCTAGCGGATGGACCACGCCGAGCGACGGTCCGGTGGCACCTCTCCCGGTCCAGGGCGGGGCCAGCGACGCCTTCCGGCGCTGACCGCTCCCACGAGATCCGCCATGCCCTTGGGCTACTGGTGCCCGGTCCTGCACGCTCACCTGCCCTACGTTCGCCACCCGGAGTACCCGGAGTTCCTCGAAGAGGACTGGTTCTTCGAGGCTCTGACCGAGACTTACGTTCCGCTGGTGATGGTGCTCGACCGGCTGCTGGCCGACGGCGTCGACTACCGCCTCACCATGACGCTGTCGCCGCCCCTGCTCTCGATGATGGGCGATGGCCTGCTGATCGAGCGCTACCACAGAAACCTGGACCGGCTGGTGGCCCTGGCCGAGCGGGAGATCGAGCGGACCCGAACCCAGGCCCCGGACTTCCATGAGGTTGCCCGCTTCTACGCGGGACACCTCACGGGCATTCGGAGCTGCTTTCGCGATGCCTACGGCTCGAATCTGATTCGCGCCTTCATCAAGCACCGCGACGCCGGCAAGCTGGAGATCATCACCTGCGGGGCCACCCACGGCTTTCTGCCCCTGATGGACAGCGTGCCGCAGGCGGTGCGGGCCCAGATCGAGATCGCGGTGGCCCACTACCGCAAGACCCTGGGCCGCAGCCCGCGCGGCATCTGGCTGCCCGAGTGCGGCTACCTGCCCGGGCAGGAGAGCTTCCTTCGCGAGGCCGGTCTGGAGTTCAGCTTCCTGGAGTCCCACGGGCTCACCGACGCCGATCCCCAGCCGAGCCACGGGGTGATGGCGCCCATCCTGGCGCCGGGAGGCGTCGTCTTCTTCGGTCGCGACATGGAGTCCTCGCGTCAAGTGTGGAGCGCCGAGACCGGCTACCCGGGAGACTGCGACTACCGCGAGTTCTACAAAGACATCGGCTGGGAACTGCCCCTCGACTACCTGGGCGAGCTGCTTCCCGACGGGCTGCGCAAGAGCATCGGCATCAAGTACCACCGGGTGACCGGGAAGGTGACCCTGGGGGAGAAGCAGCCCTACGTGCGGGCCTGGGCGCTCGAAAAGGCGGCGCGACACGCCGGCCATTTCCTGGAGCAGCGCCGGCTGCAGATCGAGCGCCGGGCCTCCGGCATGGACCGCCCCCCGCTCATCATGAGCCCCTACGACGCCGAGCTGTTTGGCCACTGGTGGTTCGAGGGCCCCGAGTTCCTGGACTTCCTGTTCCGCAAGCTGCACTTCGATCAGGACCTGGTGAAGCCGATCACCCCCTGCGAGTACCTGGATCGTCACGGCGATCTGGAAGTGGCCCAGCCGCCCTACTGCACCTGGGGAGCCAAGGGTTATGCGGAGGTCTGGCTCAACCCCGGCAACGACTGGATCTACCCCCATCTGGACATGGCCGCCGAACGCATGGTGGAGCTGGCCCGGCGCTTCGATTGGCCCTCGGACCTGGAACGTCGGGCCTTGAACCAGGCGGCCCGCGAGCTACTGCTGGCTCAGGCCTCCGACTGGGCGTTCATCATGAAGACCAACACCATGGTCGAGTACGCCAAGAAGCGCACTCGCGACCACATCGCCCGCTTCACCTACCTGCATCGCGTGCTGACCGAGGGCGGGCTGGAAGAGGCCATCCTGCGCGAGTTCGAAGAGCGGGACAACATCTTCCCGGACCTGGACTTTCGGGTGTATAGATAGCCGAGAGGGAGGTGGCCATGGCCTCTCCTGTGCGCAAGGCCGCGGTGGCGGGGAGCTGGTACCCCGGCGAGGCCGCGCCGCTTAGGTCCGAGGTCGGGTCGTACCTATCTGAGGTCCCAGCGCATCACATCCCCGGGCGGTTGGTCGGCCTCATCAGCCCGCACGCGGGGCTTCACTACTCCGGGCCGGTAGCGGCTCATGGCTACAGCCTGCTGCGGGGCTGCTCGAGGCTCACCTTCGCGATGGTCGGGCCATCCCATCAAGAGGCCTTCGACGGTGTGGCGGTGGTGACCAGGGGGGCGTTTGAAACCCCCTTGGGGCGGATACCGATCGACGAGGCCCTGGCAGCCGCGATCCTCGACCCCGAACTGCGAATCCTCGACCAGGCCCGCCCTCACCGGGACGAGCACTGCCTGGAGATGCAGCTTCCCTTCTTGCAGCACTTGGTGCCTGAGCTCAAGATCGTGCCCATGCTCATGGGCAGCCAGTCACGAGCCGAGGTGGAGCGCCTGGCCGGGGCGCTGGCCGGGGCGCTGGCCGACCGACGGGACGTGGTGCTGGTCGCCTCCAGCGACCTCAGCCACTACCAGCCGGCGAAGCAAGCCAGCATCCTCGATGCCCTGGTGGTCCAGGATGTCGAGAGCTTCGATGAGGACGGGCTGATGGCGCGGTTGGAGGGGTCTCACCGACACGCCTGCGGGGGCGGCCCGATGGTGGCCGTGATGAAGGCCGCCCGCCGGCTGGGAGCCAACCGCGCCACGGTCTTGAAGTACGCCGACAGCGGCGACGTGCCCAATGGCGACAAGAGCCGGGTGGTGGGCTACCTCTCGGCGGCACTTTGGGTGAACGAGTCGTGAGCGCCGAGCTTTCTCCCGCGGCGCGGCGGAAGCTGCTGGCCTTGGCCCGGGAAGCGATCGCCGCCCGGCTGGGCGGCCGCCCCGCACCGTCGTTGCCCGAGGATCCCGAACTGCTGCAGCCGAGTGGAGCTTTCGTGACCCTGGAGGAGAAGAGCAACGGCGACCTCCGGGGTTGCATCGGCCACATCGCAGCCGACCTGCCGTTGGGGCAGGCGGTGGCTGAGATGGCGGCGGCGGCGGCGGTCGAGGACAGCCGCTTCCAGCCGGTGCGAAACGGAGAGATGGAGGCCCTTCACATCGAGATCTCCGCCCTCGGTCCGCTGGTCCCGGTGAAGCCGGAGGACGTGGTGGTTGGGGTCCATGGCCTGCTGGTGCGTCACCAGGGCAAGAGCGGTCTGCTGCTGCCCCAGGTCGCCACCGACCATCACTGGGATCGTGAGACGTTCCTCGACTTCACCTGTCGCAAGGCTCGCCTGCCGGCCGGCACCTGGCGCAACCCGGCCTGCGAGATCCTCGCCTTCACGGCGACCGTCTTCGGGGAGTAGCGCGAACGGACGGCAGCCGTCAGCGATCA
>DATECU010000183.1:0-9722 GCA_035286745.1 Vicinamibacteria bacterium
GAGGTCCCCGAGGTTCGTGTCCAGCTGGTCTGGGACCCGCCTTGGGGTTCCGACCTCATGTCCGCTGACGCCAAACGGCGCCTGGGCTGGTGACCGCCATGTCGGATCGGCTGTCTCGCCTGCCCCTGCTGGCCGCCGGCATCCTCACCATGGCCTACGGCGTCTTCCTGGGTCTGGCGCGGCTGGGCCTGAACCTGCCGCTCCCTCAGCCGGCACACCTGCTGCTTCACGGCCCGCTCATGGTCGCCGGCTTCTTGGGAACCGTCGTCGGCCTCGAACGCGCGGTGGCCGTGGGCTGCACCTGGACCTACGCTGCCCCCCTGCTGGCCGTCTCCGGGACGCTGGCCACGCTGGCCTGGCCGGCCAGCGCGGTCGGTCCGACCCTGGTCGCCTCTTCCAGCCTGCTGCTGGTCGCCGTCTACGCCCTGGTGCTCAAGCGTCAGCCCACGCTGTTCACCGGCGTGATGGCCGCGGGTGCCGTTTCCTGGCTGGCTGGCAACCTGCTCTGGCTGGCGGGGATCGCGCTCCCCCGCCTGGTCTTCTTGTGGGCGGCCTTCCTGATCCTGACGATTGCCGGCGAGCGCCTGGAGTTGACCCGGTTCCTGAGACCCACCCGCTACGCGAGAGCCGCCTTTCTGGCGACGGTGACACTCCTCGGGGCAGGCGTATCGACGATCCCGGTCGCCCATGCTGCCGGACATCGCCTGACGGGTCTGGGCCTGGCCGCTCTCGCCCTCTGGCTCGCTCGCTACGACGTCGCCCGCCGCACCGTCCGCCAGCCGGGCCTGGCTCGCTTCGTCGCTGTGTGCTTGCTTTCCGGCTACGCCTGGCTGGCCGTGGGCGGTGGGCTCACCCTGGTCTACGCGGCCAACCTGGCGGGCCCCGTGTACGATGCCGCCTTGCACGCGGTGTTCCTCGGCTTCGTGTTCGCCATGATCTTCGGCCATGCACCCATCATCTTCCCCGCCCTGCTGCGGGGCAGCATGACCTTCCGTTCGGCGTTCTACGTCCATCTTGGGCTCCTGCACGCTTCCCTGCTGGTGCGGGTCTGGGGCGACCTGGGCCTCGTTCTGGCAGGGGAGGGCTTCATGCCCTGGCGGGTCTGGGGTGGCCTGCTGAACGCTGCCGCGGTGGCGCTGTTCCTGGTCAACACCGTGCGCTCGCTCCGCCTGGAGCCGGCCGGCCCCACGCCACCGCCCGGGAACAGGACAACGGCCAACCCCGTATGACTCACTATACGCAGCGACCGAAGTCCTGGCGTTTCGGGTTCGGGGGTTCCGGGGGGCGGGAGCCCCCCGCTTCGTAGCGGCGACCGAATTCACTTCGGACGCCGCGTCAAGACCCCAAGGAGGCGACATGAGCGAGCAATGGGAGACGTTCAAGGTCAAGGGCGACGAGCTGCTCTCGCGGATCAAGCAGATCGTCCATGAGGGCAATGTCCGCCGGGTGGCCATCAAGCAGGCGGGAAAGACGGTTGCCGAGTTTCCGCTCTCGGTCGGGATCGTGGGAGCCATAGGCGCGCCCACCCTGGCGGCGATCGGTGCCCTGGCCGCACTGCTCACCCACTGCAGCATCGAAGTCCAGCGGGCTGAGGGCACGGTCAAGCCGCCGCGGAAGCCGGCGGCGCGCAAGAGCGGCAAGCGAAGCGCCAAGACCGCCTAGCGCTACGTGGTTCGCGGAGAGGGGCGTCCGTCGGCGTCCGTCGGCGTCCGTCGATCGGGGATTGACCCCGTGAGCACTCGCGGCTAGCCTAGGGGGATGTTCGGAGACAGATCGCGTCCATCAAGCGGCAGTAGGCGTCGAGAGGCGCCCCACCTGGCATGGGTACTGGCGGCGGCGTGGGCCACCTCCTGCGGAGGCGGGAGCGCACCTATCGTCGCGCCACCAACTCCCACCCCCACCGTAGCGCCCACCGAGCCGCCTCCGGTGGCCAGCCAACCCACTCCGGTCCCGACCCCGGATGCCTGCCCGATCCTAACGCGTTGGACATCCAAGATCCACAACATCACCGACGCCGCGAACCAGCGGGTCGGCGAGCCGGTCGTGGGCGGCCACGTCACCCTCGATTCCACGCCGCTCTTCGGCGGCAGGCCCTGCAACGCCGAGCACGATGCTTGTGGCGGCCGCCTCTGCGAGGATCCCAACGGCGGCAACTGGACGCTGTTCGAGGGGCGAAGCCCGACCCAGGTGCGCGAGAGTGGCTACCAGTTCCGGATCGGCCCCCTGGTCCCCGGCCTGCACCGCTGGCAGGTCTGCCCGCGAGGCAACGCCAAAGACGCCGAGGGAGAGCGCCTGCTCATCGGTCCCGACCCCTGCACCCAGGGCGAGTTCACCGTCCCCAACCCCTGACGCAGCGGCGCGGGAATGACCCGACCTCGTTTGCAGCAGTTACGCCTACTTGGGGCTGCGAGCGCGGGCTGTCGCGTCGGGCCGAACCAATAACGCGTCCTCGGGGGCCCCTTCTTCGTCCGTCTTGGCGTCGAGGGTCGCAGCATCCACAGTCAGGCTGTTCGGTGCCTCGAACTCCTGAATGCCCAACTCCACGATGGGAACGATAGCTGCGGGGAACAGCTCGTCCTGGCTTTGAGGAACGTTACCCGCGCCGAGGCCAAAGCGCACGTAGAGCCCCCAGTGACCCTTGCGCACCCCACTCTCGCGAGCCAGTACCGCTGCGAGTTCCTTGAACTGGAACGTGATTTGCTTTGCCATATGTGCCTCAGTTTCCCAAGTCTGCGGCGGCCGCTTGGGTCCCCGTCTCTGCCGTTATGTTCATGCCGGAGAGAGTTCGGCGCGAGACGACGGGGGCGTTGTACGAGACCTGGGTGATGAGCCCACCCACAAACTGACGAGCCAAGTTCCTGAACTCGGAGAGGGCTGCATCGAGTTTGCGCGTCACGTCGAGGGCGCCTAGTTTCTCGGCAACAGCCGTCGTCACGAATTGGTTGAGACTGACCCCTTCTCGGGCCGCCGACTTGGAAGCTCGCAGGTACAAGCTCCTCGGAAGGCGAAGGGCGAACCGACCACTGACCTCGTAGTTGGTGAGAGGGGGTGGGATGGGAGTTCCATTCGCGAGACATGCCAGAAGCCAGCTTTCGGCCGCGGCTTCCAGGTTCGCATATGCGGCCTTTGAATCGGCGCCCTCCGCAAAGCAGCCGGGGAACTCCAGAACCTCCGCAGAGAACCGGCCATCCTCCTGCGGGATCAGAATCCGAGAGTACGGTCGCGCCAGGTGCTCTGCCACGGCGCCCCGGGCCTTCGATCGGCTTCCCTTCAGCATTCTCCCCTCCCCTTCCCCCTGCCCCCGGGCTCCGTTTCGAGCCTTTCGATGTCCTCTTCAAGCTGGTCTAAGATGCTGCACGCGGTTCCGACGGCGAGAGTCCCGGGATGGCTCGGTATCGTTAGCGGAAACCCCTCTCCGCCCGAGCGCTCGTACGTGGGCTCCTTCCCCCTCTTGACCCGCGCGCGGCCCAAACGCTTGGCTAGGCTGACCAGTTCGCTGGCCTTAATGGACCTCGGGCGCCGCCTTAGCTGCTCCAACTCACGACGGAGCCTCTCCAGCCTCCGTTGGTCCATGATATCGCATACGATATCGACCCCGGAGCGGAATGTCAAGGTCGCAGGGCCCGATGGCCCGATGGCCTCGGGGGCCGGCTCGTCGGTGGTCATGGGGAGGCACCGCAGGCGGGTGCCTGACGCGGTTGCGGGGCGGTCCGGTGCAGGCGGGTGGCGGTTTCCGCCACCTGGGGCATCGTGACTTGCTCACGAATTGCCCACGGCACCCTAGCGATGTCCCCGTAAGTTGGTGTGCGCCCGGGGGGAATCGAACCCTCGCCAAGAGATTAAAAGTCTCCCGCTCGACCTTCGAGCTACGGGCGCGTGCTGAGGAGGACGAGACGCGCTTGCGGCGGCCGACTCGCCTCTCGGAGAGCGATCACCGCCCCGCGAAGGGGCGACCGTCTCGCGCGATGATAACAGAATCGGCTCAGTCCTCCGGCAGCCGCCGGGCGGGTCAATACACGCCGCTGATAGACCAGGGGCCGAAGTCCTCCGGGTAGTGGTTCCGGGCGCCGTCGAGGACCCGCGCCGCGCCGTTCAGGATCCGGGTGTCGGGGGCAATCGAACACCGCGCGGTCGCGGTCAGCGAGACGACGTCGGCACGCCGATCCAGCACGAAGAACCGCCGCTCCAGGCTCAGGCCCGTCTTGAAGCGAACCTCCAGCGATTGCGGCGATCCCGGCTGGAAGGGCCCGCTCAACAGAAACACCCCCAAGGCCTTGTCCTGGCGCAGGCCTTGAGCCTGGTGGCAGAGGCGAAAGGGGCCGTTCGCGACCTCGAAATCCTCCCGCGCCCCCAGGGGGAAATCGAGCACAGCATCGGCGACCCGCAGCTCCGCTCGCCCGCGTCCGCCCGAGAAGGCCGCGAAGCCGAAGACCGGGTCCTTCCCAGCGGCCGCCGACTCGGTCTCCCAGTGAAGACCGCCCTGGGAGTCGGCCAGCGTCACCAGACGAATGCGATGAATGAAGGCGACCGGCGTTCGCTGGCCGTCGCTCTGGACCAGGAAGCTGCGCGTGCCCCGGCTGCCCAGGGGCCTCTGGTCCGGAATGCGGTAGTCGCCGTCGTATTCGAGCTTGAGCGCCACCACCTTGGTCCAGTCGCCGAAGCCGGGGCCCTGGTAGCCCACCTGCTGGCCCCGGAAGCGATCGCCTCCGAGAAGCAAGGAGGGCCCGCCAGTGCGCCGCAGGCGGACCCTGAGCGGTCGGGCGGCATCCTCCGGCAGCAGCTGGGCCGACAGCGGCAAGGCCCACCACTGCGGATAGCCTCTCCAGTCCCGGCCTCCCGCTGAGGTCGACTCCGGCAACCGCGGCATCGTGGGCAGCAGACGGCTGCCGGGCAGCGTGGTGTCCCCCACCTGCAGCAAGGCCTGCGACAGGTCCCCTCGTGGCACCCTAAGGTCGAAGAGCAGAAAGGCCTCGCCCGCGCTGCGCAGCGAGGCCAACGCCTCCGGACCGAGGGTGATCTCCTGCTCGACGCCTGCCACCGCTCCTCCCACTTCGGTTTCGACCTGATGCCAGAGCGGACTGCGGGCCTGGTGCGCAGTCAGCAGCAGCGCCAAACCCGTCCAGACCAGCCCGGCCAGGGTCCGGGGCAAGGAGCCCCCTCGGCCGCAGAGGAGAAACGGGCTGCCCAGCAGAACGAGCAGACCGAGCACCCACCCCAGCCGTGACAGCTCGGGCGCGCTCATGAAGAGCCAGCGCGAGAGCCCCAGGAGCAGGCCTCCCGCCAGCAGCGCGGAGGCGGGCCAGCCCCAGGTCCTACCCCGCACAGCAGCCCGGGCCTTCTCGGCCAGCCGCGGCACGGTCGCCCCCGCCACCGCGATCAGGATCGGCATCACCGGGAGGTTGTAGCGGGGCCAGGCGAACACCAGGCCATGCAGCAGCGCCAGCGACCCGGGCAGCAGGAAGACCGCCAAGTGGCCGCGGCGCTCCGCGACCAGGAGGACCAGCCCCAGCAGTGCCAGCAGCAGGATCCCCCGCTGCACGCCCACCTGCCAGGGGTAGGAGAAGGGGTAGTCCCACTTGTAGTCGTTGGCCGGACGATCGTACAACCGATAGGCGTTGTCAAGCACCAGCAAGACGGACGCGAGCGGCCGCTCCGCCACATAACGAGCTGTGAAGGCGAGCTGGCGCGCCCGGGAGCGGAGCAGGTCGGGGTCCTGGTTGGCCCGCGCTTCCGCCTCCATCGCCTGGTAGTACGGCTCTTGCTTGAAGCGGTAGGGGCCGATCCAGCCGTCGGTTTCAAGGAACTGCCAGAAGCCATACGGGTAGAGCGGCTTGAAGGTGGCATTCCCCAACTGGACCACGTCGTCCCGCTCGCCCGCCGCCCAGACGACGCCACCCCAGACCGCCGCCCAGGGCAGCCAGCCCAGAAGAAAGGCCAGAACCCAGCGGCGCGACCTCGCCCGCCGCGCCCAACGCCGGGCGGTGCCGGCCAGCCCCACGACCGCCAGGAGCAGGAAGTAGGTCATGAGCTGGGCCCGCACCAGAAGTCCCAGGCCCAGGACGAAGCCCGCGGCAGCCAAGAGCCGTGGTCGGTCCCGGTGGAGGGCTTCGACGTAGAGCACGACCGCCCACACGAACAGACAGCCGGTCAGGGGATCCGGGTAGAGCCGACCCGTCTGCACCGCATGGCTGGAATAGACGGCCGTCGTCGCCAGGGCCAGCAGGCCCCCGGCGAAGCTGCCGCTGAGCCGCCTGCCCAGGAGGAAGGTGCCCAGCATTCCGGCCGTGTTGAAGCTGGCCAGGATCACCTGAAAGAAGGCCCAATCCCGCGGTCGGAGCCCGTCCATCACGGCAAACAGCGAGCCCACCCCGATAAGCGGCAGAGCCCCGCGCACCTGCTCGAAGACCGCGCCCCGGGCCTCGCCCGCCAGCAGGCGGGCCACCGCTTCTTGCAAGCGCTCGCCGACCTTGTAGTACCCCGCGGGGTCGCCGAAGAGCCTCGGCTGCGGGAAGTGGGCGAAGAAGTAGAGCTGGAGGCCGTGACCCAGAGCGAGCAGGCCGAGGACGGCCAGCAGGCGCCACCAGGCGCGCCGGTTCAGCAAGCAGCCGGCCTCGTCAGGCGCGCCGTCACCACCAGCTTCCAGCGAGGATCGAAGTAGGCGACCAGTCGGCCCAGGCCACAGGCCCGGGCCACCGTCAGGGCGGCCCCCCAGAGCCACGGCGCCGCCGGCACCAAACGACCGAGAGTCTCCTCCAGGGACATGCGCTTGCCGACGGTCCCCCACTCCAGCGGTTCGAAACCGGTGGCCCGCAGGAGGGCGGTGAGGCTCATGCGATTGAAGAAGTAGATGTGCTCCGGCATCTTGCGCATCTCTTCCCAGCGCCGCCCCAGAATCCGTGCCGCCAGGCTTCCCAGGTCGGGTGTGACCACCGACAAGACGCCGCCCGGGCGCAGAACCCGCGCCAGCTCGCTGAGAGCCAGTCTCGGGTCGGGCAGGTGCTCGATCACGTCCCACACCAGCACGGCGTCGAAGCTCCCCGCCGCCAGGCCAGCGCCCCACAGGTCGGTCGCCACCGGAACCCCCAGAGACTCGGCGGCGGCGACGGCCACCGCCTGGGCCGGTTCGATCCCTGCCACCTCCCAGCCGCGCTCCCGGGCCACCTCCATGATGAAGCCGTAGGCGCAGCCCAGGTCGAGCAGCCGACCCCTTTGAGCGTGCCGCTCGAGGGCCGGCAACAGCCGCTCGGCCTTGTCCCTCACCGCGGCGCGATCGCTTCGGTAGACGGAGTAGCCGCATGCCGGATCGCGGCTGTCGAAGTAGGCCTCGCTGTACAGAGCGGCCAGCCTGGAGGCGGTCGGCCGCGGGCTCATGAAGACCAGGCCGCAGCCCCCGCAGCGGCGAAACGAGTACCCTTGGAGGCAGCAGAAGGGTCTCGCCTCCCCTTGCCCCTGGCAAGTCGGGCAAGCGACCGTCTCCCATCCGTCCGGCCCTGGATCTTGCTTCATGGATCGGGCGAGATTGTACCGTCTCCCCCTTCTCGATGCGTGCTGTGCTCGCGGTTCTTGGTTGCAGCCCTGGTCGCGCTGCGCTAGGGTCTCCGAGAGATGACCGAAGCTCGGAAACCGCAGGCGGGACCCGGCTGGCCGCTCGCCGTGGCGGCGGTGGCCATGGTGGCGATCCTCGCGGGAACCGCGATCTCCATCTTCTACTCGGCGCGCAACCTCCCCGGCGACACCATCGCCCAGGGCCGGGAGGCCCTCCAGGACCTGGCGCGGGTCGCCGAGGCCTTTCGCCGGGGCACCATCGCCACCAGCTTCACGAGCTACGCCACCCAGGTCGCCGGCAGCAACTACTTGCAGTTCGCCCAGCTCAGGCAGATGGAGGTCTTCGAGCGCAAGGACAGCCAGAGCCTCTTCTGGGGCCAGCTCTCGCTTCCCGACGTGCTGGTCGAAGCCCGGGCGCCCGTCGAGTACACGTACTACCTCGATCTCGACAAGCCCTGGAAGCTGGAGCTTCGGGACCATCGGCTGCTGGTGCTTTCGCCCCCCATCGAATTCAACACCCCCGCCGTCGACGCCTCGGCCATCCGCTTCGAGGTGCGCGAGGGTAGCGTTTGGCGCGACGAGACCCCGGTCACCGAGGCGCTCAAGGCCAGCCTGACCGCGCTGTGTCGGGACCGGGCCCGCATCAACACCGCCCTGGTGCGGGAGGTGGGACGGCGGCGGACCGAGGAGTTCGTGAGGCGCTTCCTGGCCGCTCGCTTCAGCGACGGACAGGCCTACCAGGTCGAGGTGGTGTTTCCCGACGAGGTCGCGCGCCCGCGGCCACTGGGCTAGGCCGACCTAGTAGGCGAACCAGGTCGCGGTGGCGCTGCTGCCCCGCAGGATGGTGTCCTCGCGGTCGGGACCGGTCGACACCATGCCGATCTCGACGCCGGCAAGCTCCGCCAGCCGCTCCAGGTAGCGCTGCGCACCGGCAGGCAATCGATCGAAGGCCCGCGCGCCGGCGGTCGAGGTCGACCATCCGGGCAGGGTTTCGTAGACCGGCTCACAGGCCTCCAGCACCGAGAGGTCGGCCGGGAACTCGCGGATCAACTCGCCCTCATAGCGGTAGGCGGTGGCGACCTTGATCTCCGCCAGGTGATCGAGCACGTCGAGCTTGGTGAGAGCGATGGAGTCGAAGCCGTTGACCCGCGCCGAGTGGCGCACCACCACGGCGTCGAACCAGCCGCAACGGCGCGGCCGTCCGGTGGAGGCGCCGAACTCGCCACCCCGCTGGCGCACCTCTTCCTCGAGGGCGCCTCCCATCTCCGAGGGGAAGGGACCGGCGCCCACCCGGGTGGTGTAGGCCTTGGCCACCCCCAGCACCCCGTCGATCCGGTTGGGCGGGAAGCCCAGGCCGGTCGCCACTCCACCGGCGGTGGCCGAGCTCGAGGTCACGTAGGGGTAGGTGCCGTGATCGATGTCGAGCAGGGCCGCCTGCGCCCCTTCGAACAGGACCGAGTAGCCCTGAGCCGTCTGCTGAGAGAGGACCAGCGACACGTCCTGAATGCGTGAGCGCTGGCGCTCCCCGAAGGCCGCCAGCTCGACCAGCAGAAGGTCCCAGTCCACTTCGGGGGTGCGGCCGGCACCCCGGCAGACTCCCTCGTAGTGTCGGCGGGCCTCGGCGAGCTTGGCAGCCAAGAACTGCGGCCGCAGCAGGTCCGCCATGCGCAGGCCGCGGCGTCCCGCCTTGTCCTCGTAGGCGGGGCCGATGCCGCGAAGCGTCGTGCCCAGCTTCCGCTCCCCGCGAGACTCCTCGGCCATGGCTTCCAGCGCCCGATGGTGAGGCAGGATCAGGTGGGCTCGATCGGAGATCACCAGGTTGTCGCCCACTTCGACGCCGCGCCCCCGGAGGGCCGCGATCTCCTCCTCCAGCGCCTCCGGAGCCACCACCACTCCGTTGCCGATGATGCAGAGGATCCCGGGGTGCAAGATCCCCGACGGGATCAAATGCAGGACGAAGCGCTCCTTCCCGATGATGATGGTGTGCCCCGCGTTGTGGCCGCCGTTGTAGCGGGCCACCACCTGGACCTTGGCGGTCAGCAGGTCCACGATCTTGCCCTTGCCTTCGTCGCCCCACTGGGCGCCCGCCACGACGATGTTCGGCACTCTGACCTGGGAGGCTTCCGGAAAGCGGCCGGGGCTACTCTTGCGCGGTCAGCGACGCGGCAAGGACCGAG
>DATECU010000184.1:0-28152 GCA_035286745.1 Vicinamibacteria bacterium
CCCATGGGCGGGAAGGGTAACCCGGGCGGCTCCGATGTACCATTGACGCCCCGTGACCCGCGTCCTCGCCCCCCTCCGGCGGAACCTGGAGTTCCACCCGTCACCGGTCCCAGACCGGCCCGGGCTGCTGATCCGCGATCCCTACCGCTACGCCGAGGGTGGGCTCATCCTCCCCCCGCAGCTCGCGCCCCTGCTCTCGATGTTCGACGGCAACTCGGAGCTGGGCGACCTGCACGCCGCCCTGGTGCGCCTTACCGGAGACGTGCGAGCGGGGGAGGCGGCCGACCGCTTCGTGGGCACCCTGAGTTCCGGCGGCTTCCTCGAGAACGACGTGTTCCTCGACCTGAAGGCCGAGCGCCATCAGGCCTTCGAGAGGGCCCCGGTCCGAGCAGCCGTTCACGCCGGTGGGGCGTACCCGGAGAACGTGGAGGAACTTCGCCGGCTGCTGGCCGAGTGCCTCGATACCTCAGCCGTGCCCGCCCCGGAGCCGCGCCTGGCCGCCATCGCCGCCCCTCACGTGAGCCTGGAGGGCGGGCATCAGGGGTACCGGGCCGCCTACCGAAGCCTCCGGCCCGACGACGCCAAACGGATCTTCGTGATCCTGGGGACCTCGCACTACGGAGAGCCGGAGACCTTCGGGTTGACCACCAAGCCGTTCGTCACCCCTCTGGGCCAGGCGGAGACCCAGGTTCGGCTGGCGCGTTTCCTGGAGGATTCGGCGGGGCCCGGCGTTCGGGTCGAGGACTACTGTCATTCGGTGGAGCACTCGATCGAGTTCCAGGTGGTGTTCCTGCAGCACCTGTTCGGGCCCGAGGTGGCCATCCTGCCCATCCTCTGCGGCCCTTTCGCCCGCGCTACCCGGGAGGGGCGGCCCGAGGACGACCCGGCGGTTGGCTGCTTCTTCGCGGCCCTGGCCGAGCTGGCCCGCAGGGAGGGCGAACGTCTGCTGTTCGTTCTCGGCATCGACCTCGCCCACATGGGACGCCGCTACGGCGACCCCTTCACCGCCCGCGCCGAGCAGGGGGCCATGGTCGAGGTGGGCCGGCGCGACCAGGAGCGTCTAGCGCGTGTGCTGGCCGGCGACGCGACGGGCTTCTGGGCCCTCCTCCAGCAAGGGGGCGACGACCTCAAGTGGTGCGGCGCCTCGCCGCTCTACACCTTCCTGCGGACGTTTCCCGGTGTCAGGGGGGAACTGCTCCGCTATCAGCAGTGGAACATCGACGACCAGAGCGTCGTCAGCTTCGCCGGTCTGGCCTTTCGCCAAACCGGCCCATGAGGAGAAGACGTCCATGAATAGATGGCAAGCGGCCGGCCTGGCCGCGACCTTCGCATCGCTCGCTCCCCTGGCCGTGGCCGCCGAGAAGCCCGCCCCCGCCAAGTCGCCCAAGGTGGAGGCGGCTTCTCCGACGGTGGCCACCTTGGACGGCGGGCCCATCTCTGAAGCCGAGCTGGACTCCCTCGGCGGCTCGCGGCTGTTCCAGGCCCGAAACCAGCTCTACACCACCAAACGCCAGATCCTGGAGGAGGCCGTCAACAAGCGTTTGGTGGAGCGCCTGGCCGGCGAGCGGGGGATGACGGCGGAGGCGCTGCTCAAAGCCGAGGTCACCGACAAGGTGGCGCCCTTGACCGAGGAGGACAAGAAGGCGTTCTACGAGGCCAACAAGGCACGGTTCGGGACGGTGGCCGAGGCTGAGGCCCTGAAGCAGATCGGCGACAACCTGCCGCGGCAGAAGGAAAACGACAGGCGGCGTGAGTTCTTCGCCGAGATTCGGGCCAAGGCCCAGGTGAAGATCCTGCTGGAGCCTCCGCGCGTCGCCGTGGACCCGACCGACGATCCCGCCCTGGGTCCCCAGGACGCGCCGGTCACCCTGGTGATGTTCTCGGACTTCCAGTGCCCCTACTGCTCGAAGACGGCGCCGGTGCTGCACCGCCTGGCCGAGAAGTACGGGAGCAAGCTCAGGATCGTGTTCCGCGACTTCCCCCTGCTCCAGATTCACAAGGACGCCGCCAAGGCCGCCGAGGCTGCCACCTGCGCCGCCGAGCAGGGCAAGTTCTGGGAGATGCACGACAAGCTCTTCGCCAACCAGGGTGCCCTGCAAGTGGACGCCCTCAAGAAGCGCGCGGCCGAGCTGGGTCTCGACACCGCGGCCTTCGACGGCTGTCTGGACTCAGGCAAGCACACCGCCGAGTGGCAGCAGGACACCGCCGATGCCCAGCGCTACGGTGTCACCGGCACGCCGGCGGCCTTCGTCAACGGACGGCTGCTGGCCGGAGCCGTGCCCATCGACGGCTACACTCAAGTCATCGACGAGGAGCTGGATTTCGCGGCGGCCAAGGCGGTTGCCAAGGCCGAGCCCGCCAAAGGCGGCAAGCCCGCGGGAAAGAAGCGTTAGTCGATTCGCGCTCCGGCAGGGGGTGCGGACCCTCCGCGCCCCTGCCGTGGTTCCGCGTTCGGCGGTCGCCCGGCAGGCGCGCCGCCCGGCGTCACTCCGCGAGAAGTCGGAGCTGGGCGTGCCGCGCGATGTCGCGGAAGTCGAACGGGTCTTCCTCCCTGATTCCGCTCAGGACCTCCTGCAAGACGATACCAGGAACGGCTATCGGCCGGTCCGTGGCCAGCAGACGGTCGAGCTGACGGGCGATTCCCGCTTCGCGTCCCCTGGCCGCTCGCCGCCGCAGCTCCGTCGAGACGACGGAGGTGTCCAGCAGAACCACCGCCTCCGCCGCGCCTTCTTGCAGTCCCAAGCCGGGTCGAAGTCGATGGTCCCGAAGAGCTTGACGAAGTCGCGGCGCTTCCGCCTCTGAACGTACTCGCGCAGGGCCTCGTTCACAGTGTCCCGCTTGGTGCGCTGGCCGCCGATACGCAGCGCTTCGCTCAGCAGCTTGTCGTCCAGGGCCAGGTTGGTGGGCATGCCTTCCTCCTACACACTGTCTCACACAGTCGGTCCCTCGGCAAGACCGGACAGGGCTCAGCCAGCATGACGCGCTCCCTTGGCGGCGCCGGTCGCGGTCCTGACGGGACGGCAGCTCGAGCTCACCGCCCCGGGAGCCAGAGTGAGCGGCCGGTCAGCTCCCGGTGGTCGAGGCCGGTGGCCCGATCCAGCAGTGTCAGGGTGTCGGGGAGGGCGACGCGGAATCGCCACTCGTCGTCGCGGCCCCCGGCGGCGCAGAACGCGGAGGCCCAGCCGTCCCACCAGGGCGCCACCCGACGCGACAACGGCTCGACCACCAGCACCCGGGTGCCCGTCTGAGCGGCCGCCAGCAGCCTGGTCCGCAGCCGCTCCCGCTTCTCCTCGGGCAGCTCGTTGACCGCGAAGGCCAAGAGCACGGCCCCGTCGCGCCCTGGCAGCCGCGCAGAATCGAGATCGCCCCGTTCAACACTCCCCGCGAGGCGCAAGGTCCGCAACGTCCAGCGCGCCTCGTCGAGAGCAAAGCCGCTCTGATCGACGCCGGCCAGCGAGGGCACGGGTTCGCACTGGGAGGCCCAGGCGGCGCCCGCGGTCAGGGTGCCGCAGCCCAGGTCCAGGATTCGCCGAGGGGCCGGTTGCGACGCGCCTAGCGACGTGACGATCTCCCGCAGCAGCAGGAAGTGGAGGGCGCCGTAGTAGAGGGCGAAGGCCGCCCGCTTGCCGGCTCCGTCGAAGACCTTGCCCTCGGCTAGCCGGCCGCGGCGCTCCACGTAGAGAGAAGACAGGGCCTCCAGGGCCCGCCGGATCTCAGCAAAGGTGAGCCGCTCGCGGTGGCGCCTTTCCAGAGCGGCGAAGAAGTCCTCGAAGGACGGGGTCACGTGCGGAGCGAGAAGGGCGTGAAGTCGGTGCCGCGGTCGTAGTAGTCCTCGCGTTCGGCGCGCTTCAGGAAGCCGACGATCCGGTAGGTGAAGGGGGTCATCGCCACTTCCCACAGCACCTTGAGCGTGTAGTTGCCGGCCATCACCTGCATGACCTGCGCCTCGGTCCAGCCCGGTGCGCCCAGGAAGGCGAGGGGGTAGAAGACCAGCGAGTCGACGGCCTCGCCGGCGATGGTGGAGCCGATGGTGCGGGTCCACAGGTGGCGGCCGTTGGTGGCGAGCTTCATCTTGGCCAGCACGTAGCTGTTGCAGAACTCGCCGCAGAAGTAGGCCACCAGCGACGCCAGGACGATGCGCGGGGTGCCGCCGAACACGGTCTCGTAGGCGGCCTGCTGGTTCCAGTCCGGGGCCGGAGGAAAGGCCAGGATGGCCCAGCTCATGAAGGAGGCAAAGGCCAGCCCCCCGAAGCCGGCCCACACCACCTTGCGGGCCCGAGCGTAGCCGTACACCTCGGTCAGCACGTCGCCGAAGACGTAGCTGATGGGGAAGAAGAGCACGCCGGCGCCGAACGTGAAGCCCGCGATCTGGCAGCGCTTGGCGGCCCCGATCACGTTGGCGCAGATCAGCACGGTGACGAAGGCCGCCATCACCAGGTCGTAGTAGCGGAAAGCGCGGGGGCGATCCGTGGGGGAGCCGAGGGTGGTCGCGTTCATGTCCGAGGGTGCGGCCGGCCAGGGGCCCGGGCGATGGCGGATGCGAAGCTCACGCGGCCCATGATACAGGCAGCTGGTCCGCTCTTGCCCGAAGGCGGACCGCCCACCCCTTGCTCCCTGCCATCGAAGGGGTCTCGAAGCCCCGCCCGACCCCGCCACCCTCTTCCCGGCTGGCGCTCGGTATGCCCTATCCCCACCTGAGAAGCGCCTTCACCTGGTCCGCGAGGCCCGGCACCTTGCTCGTGACCACGTCCCACAGGATGTCGAGGTCGACGCCAAAGTACGCGTGGATCAGGACGTCGCGGAGGCCCGCGATCTTGGTCCACTCGATGTCCGGAGCCCGCTCCCGGACGGCCGCCGGGACTTGCTTAACGGCCTCCCCGATGATCTCGAGGTTGCGGACGACCGCGTCGACGGTCTTCGGGTCGTCGCCGAAGCTCTCCCGGGCGTATCCCTCGACGTAGGAGGGCGATGCGCTCCGACGCCGTGAGAATGTCCTCGAGGTAGACTCTAGGATCGCGAGGCAGGGACGGCCCCCTCCAGGATCACCGACCGCAGGCGCGGCTTGACCGCGTCGGCGAGCACCAAGTCGATCCTCCGGCCCAAAACCCTCTCGAGGAACAGCTTGACGTCCATGTAGGCGTCGAAGGTCTTGGGCTCGAGCTCCACCAGGACGTCGATGTCGCTGGACTCGGTGCCCTCGTCGCGCGCCACCGACCCGAACAGGGCCAGGCTCTTGGCGCCGAGTCGCCGGAGCTCCTGTGCATGGAGTTCGAGCGTCGCCAAGACTTCGTCGCGGGTCATGGGCATCGAGGCGTCCAAGACTCTCATTCTACGCCCGTCCTTCAAACCTCGTGTCTTGACCCGCGCCTCCGCGCCTCCGGGCCGGACCCCCATCCGGGTGGTCAGGACATGGTTGTCCAGGTCTGCTCCGCCCGCCCACCCCGTCGGAGAGGGGCGGGACGACAGCATGGAGGGCACGCGGGACCCAAGCTGCCGGGCTCTCTGGCGGCACGTCCGTCTTTGGGGGATGGTGGGCGCTGTAGGACTTGAACCTACGACTTCCACCGTGTGAAGGTGGCACTCTACCGCTGAGTTAAGCGCCCACTCGGCGAAGGGGAAGTCTACCCAGGGATGGACCTCCGGTCAAGCCCGATTCGGGGCCTCAGGGGCCCCGCTCATGCCCGTTTCCCCTCCGCTGGTGCGGCCATGCGCTCCGCGACCACCTCCGCAATGTCGAGGATCGGGACCTCCGCCGAGGCGGCCTGGGCGGCGTCCTTCAACATGATCGGGCAGTAGGGGCAGGCCACCGCCACCATGTCGGGCCGCGTTTCCATGAGCTGGTTGAAGCGCTGTACGTTCACCCGCTGGGCCGCAGGGTCGGGATTGGAGTCGTCGGCGATGAAGAGCTGGCCGCCGCCGGCTCCACAACACGAGGTCGCGCGGCCGTGGTCGCGGGGTTCCCGCAGCTCTCCGCCGCAGGCTTGCAGGATGGCGCGCGGCTCGCTCACGATGCCGCGGCCGCGGGACAGGTTGCAGGGGTCGTGGAAGGCCACCGTGCCCTGCTTGCGTTGGACTGGCAGCCGGTCGATCACACTGGCGATGAACTCACTGTGGTGCATCACCTGGATCCCCAGCTCGCGATACTCCTCGATCTGCTGGTAGTCCCCGTCCAGCATGCTGGTGCAATGGGGGCAGCAGGTGACGATCTTGCGCACGCCCTGCCGGCGGAAGGTTTCGACCAGCTTCCCGGACAGCTCCAGGAACAGGGCCTCGTTGCCGATCCGGCGCGCCGGCTCTCCGCAGCAGGTCTCCTCCTCCAAGACGCCCCAGGACACGCCTGACGCATCGAGGATGGTCCGCATGGCCTTGGCCACCGTCTGCCCGTGGGGATCGTAGCTGTTGCCGCAGCCCAGCCAGAACAGCCATTCCGAGTCCTTGCCGAAGCGGGGGAGCTTCGCCTCGCTCACGAAGGTGCGCCGGAAGTCCTGGGAGAAACCCCAGGGGTTGTGCGGCGCCTTGCCCATCACGCCAAACGACTTGGAGACTCGGGCGCTGCCGATCCGGTCCTCGCTGACCAGGCCCCGCCGCAGGTCCAGGATCTTCCGGCCCACGTGCTCGACACCCACCGGGCAGGCCTGCTCGCAGGCCCCGCAGGCGTAGCACTGCATGAGGTCTTCCTCGGACACCCACGCCTTGCCCTCGGCCACCTCGCTGGCCGACCCCGCGATCAGGGTGCCTCCGGCGCTGAACCCCCGCTGCATCTGCAGGATCACCTCTTTGGGGCTCAGCGTGCCCCCCGAGCGGTTGGCGGGGCAGGCGTCGGTGCAGCGTCCACACTCCACGCAGGCGTTGACGTTGATGATGTCGTTGAGCGGCAGGCTCGAGAAGTCGATGAGCCCCAGATCCTCGTTCTCCAGATCCAGGGGGCGCATGCGGCTGGTGTTTTCGGAGCGGAAGAAGATGGCGACCGGGGCCAGCGCCAGATGCAGGTGCTTTGATAGAACAATGATCGGGGGGAAGACCAGAAGGGCGAGCGTGTGCAGCCACCAGTTCGCCAACCATCCGTTTGATGCCGGCGGATAGACCCCCGCCCAGGCCAACAGGTATGTGATCATCAGCACCGCGATCAGCGCCGACACCAGCGCCGACGTCGGCGACAGCTTGCCCAGTGCCTGGGGACGGAGCACGAAACGGCGGAAAGCCAGGCCGCCGATGGCGACCAGAACGCCGGCAGCCCACACCGCCACGAAGGCGTCGTACCAGCCGCCAGCGGTGGCGCCTGCGTTGTCGAAGCCGGCGATGCCCAGCCACAGGTGATGAGGGGTGATGCCGGCGAAGGCGAGGAAGCCCCACATCACCACCGCATGCAAGAAGCCGACGACCGGCCGGGTGGCCAGCACCTTGCTCTGGAACAGGACCTCGGAGACCACCCGCCACAGCCGCCGGCCGAGGTCATCGAGCGGGAGGTCGGCCCGGCGCCCCGCCAGTCCGGCGAGAGGGAAGCGCTGCTTGAGGCCGCTGAGCGTGAACCAGAGGCTGGCCCCGCACAGGAAGAGGAACCCGAGGCGAGAGATCATGCCATACTCCTTGTCGCCAGCCACCTAACGAACTTGTGCTGGCTTCGGTTGCGCAGGAACCAGGCGGGCGGGCCTTGCCGTGGGGTCAGGAAGCCACCAGGCGGCTGGCAACGTCCCCCCTGAGTCGCAGGAGACCCAAGCGGCCGGAGTCCCCTGCCAAGGGCAGCACAAGCTACTCCCAGTCGGCAGGACTGGTCAAGCTAGATCGGGAGGGATGGAGGGAGGTCCCAGTGGGTCTCCTCGACGACGTGGTTCGTGGTGAGGACGAGCCTTCGAAGGTCACGGCCGCGATACTCGTCCATGACCGCGCGCACCGGCAGACGAGCGCGAAGATGAAGCCGCTGTCGAGAAAGATCACCGAGGGCGCTTGTTGCCGTACAGGTACTCGTCGTGGTTCTCGGAGACGTCGGTTGGCCCGCCTGGATCGTCAGCAATCCCGATCAGTCGGTCGGCGGCCTTCCAGCCGGTGGGGTCGCCCTCGTCCACGGGCAGCGGGATCAGGACCTCGACTTCGGTCCGCTCCTCGAGCTGGACGCGCTCCTTCGGCCTGAAGACGCCGTGCTCGTAGATGGCCTTGACTGCGGTCGTCATCGCTTGGCCTCTGGGCCTATTCTGGCTGGAGACCCCACTCGCCCTGCTGGCAGCCGCCATCGAACAAGAACGGCCACTACGAAGAGGCCAAGGGCGAGGCCCTCGCCTTCCAGCACGTCTGCCATGCTGGCAGTCAAGGTCCCGCGAGACATTGCGGCCCAATGGAGAAGCCGCCCGCGAACCCCCATGCAACCGTGAGCCAGGTAGCTCACCACGAGCAAAGGCAGTGACAGAATCCACCGGACCATCGTTAGTCCGATGATTACCTCGCTGATCGTGCGGGCCGCCCTTCGGAGGACGCCCGGCTGGCCACGGATCATCGCGGTCTTCGTGCCCAGTACTCCGCTCCTATTCGGACAGGCACGGGGACAAGGCCGGCCCCGGCACCGCGGTCACCACGCTCAACGTCCCGGCCGCGCTCTCGATCGGACCTGGGTGTAGATCTGCGTCGTCTCCTACCAGCGGCGGCCGAAACGGTCACGCCACGCGTCTGTGCACGCGGGCTCGCGAGCGTGCGACCTTCGCCTCGCGCTGCGGCTCGATGCGCAGCGTCACCCGGCCACCGAGTGCGGTGGCGCACTTGAGGAGCGTGCGCACGCCGAGGTTCTTGATACGGCCCGACTCCAGCTTGGCCACGTAGGGCTGACTCGTCCCCAGGAGCTTCGCGAAGTCGCGCTGCGAGAGCCCGCGCCTCTCGCGCAGGGCCACAAGCTCTTGCTCGATCCTCATCTCGCTCAGCAGCTCGTCGACATCACGCGCGAGCTTCGGGTCGGCTTCGAGCTGACCGTCGATCCAGTCCATGAACGCCGTCTTCTTCGCCATGGTCATCCCCGCTTCCCTTGCCGGCGGCGCAGCACTTCCTGCTGGTACTGACGCGCCAACGCGAGCGTCCTTAGCGGTTGGCGTCGCGCTTCTTGATCTCACCGGCCAGGAGCGCCATCTCGCGCCGCGGGAGGAACCTGCGGGCCCCCGACTGCCCCCGGTCTCCGGCCGCGGTCCAGGCGCGCTCGGCGATCTGCTGCACGCGCTGGTGCGAGATGTTGAGCAACTCCGCGGTGTCGCGGCGGCTCAGACGCACCGCGAGCCGGCGCGCAGCGCCGTCCGCCTGCTTCCGCTCGCGCTCGGCCCGCTCCCGCGCCGCCCGGAAGCTGACCACCAGGCGCCGCATGTCCGCCGGGAGGTGGATCTCGTCCGCAAGCCTAGCGTGTGCCGCATTGTCCACGAACAGGCCGAGCGCCTCACGGACCCGCGCCCGTGCCTCGGACAGCGAGCGGCCGTAGGTGTGGCACCCCTTGACGCGGGGCACAGTCACGATCCAGTGCCCCAACTCGTCCAGCTCATACACGACCCGGTAGCTCTTCACCGCTTCAGCCATCCCTTCCCGAGGCAGGGCTCCAAGTCACGTTCAATGGCCCGGAGCGTGCCGGGCGGCAGATCCTGCCCCGCGTGGACGGGTACCGTCGTCGTGCATTCCCCGCACTCGACACGGACGTGAGACCCGCGCTTGCGGACCTCGCGGCACCCGACGCCCCGAAGCTGCCTGAGGACATCCTTACCGGTCACCCACCGGTGACCGTACCACAGCCGGGCCGTGTCCGTCTAGTGCTCTAGACGGACGGACCCCTAATCCCGCGGACGGAGCGTCGACCGGTGAGAGGTGGTCCAGAACCGCCGGGATTCCGACGGCTGAGTCCTCACCGTGCCGCAGCCGCGTCCGTTGCACCCCTGTCGGCGACACCTCCAGATCGCCGAGGGAGGTGCGCGCGCGAGCAATCCCCGAATGTGCCCGGTGCGACCGGCACACGGCCTCGACCAAGGCCGGCCCGGGCGCCGCGGTCACCACGCTCAACGTCCCGGCCATCGTCGTTCGGCATCCGCTCACGCCGCGCGTCCCCGCGGCGCTCGGAGCTATTCCGGCGAGGAGCGCGAGCCGGGGTGGGGTCAGCTCGACGAACCCGCCGCCCTCGGACCGCGCGACGGCAGCCGCCGCACGGCTCCTGCTTCGTCGCCGTCTTCCTCGGCCGCTTCGGCGGCCAAAGCGGAGACAGTTCCTCCCGCACGGACTCGGTCGGCACCGACATCTCGCCGTCCAGGTCCTCGGTCGAGCCGGCCGCCGGACGACGTCGCCGGCGTGGCCTTCACGCGCGCGAGCCGCGCGGCCGGGTGCGTGGCCGAGCATCTCCTGGATGAAGCGGACGTCCGCGCCGCCTTCGAGCATGAGCGTGGCCATGGTGGGCCGGAAGAGGTGGCACGCCCCGCGCTTGCCGATCTGCGCCTCGTCCACGTACTCGCGGACGAGCTGCGTCAAGCGGTTCGGCATGAAGCTCTCGCCCAGGTGCGTGAGGAAGGGATAGCCCTCGTCCGGCGCGACGACGAGCGACGGCCGGACCTCGATGACGTAGCGGTCGATCCAGGCGAGCGCCCGCTCGCCGATCGGGACCATGCGGTCCTTCTTGCCTTTGCCTGCATATGGCCGTCGGTACACTCTGTACTTGAGCGGACGGGGTCGCAGGAGATCAGGCCGCGTGCCGCGCCCACTCGAGAATGGCTTCTCGCAACGCGGCATGGAGCGTGAGTCCCTTGGCCTTGGCGCGCCGTTCGAGGAGCGCCCAGATCTCGTCCGGAAACCGCACCGAGCGTGGCGTGGTTCCGCCTGACTCGAGAAGTCGCTTCGGCCGGCCGCGTCCGACCTGGACGACGAGGCCTTCCGCGGCGATCCGCCGCGCGTAGGGGTTGCGCTTCACGCGCACCTTGCGGAAGTCCACTTCCGGGATCTCCCGCAGAGACCGCTTCGACGGCTCTCGCTGCGCCATCCTATTCGCCTTCTTCATAACGCCTCCGCTCGTGCCGCGTAGCTCGCCGGGCGCTGATCAGCCGCAGCACGTCACGATCCCGCTCGACGAAGACCACGAGCAGGATGCGCGCAGCGATCGACTCGCCGATGATGCGGGCGTTCTCGGGGTGGCTCTCGTCCTCGAGGATCACGGCCAGCGGATCGGAGAAGACCGTGGCGGCCTCCTCGAAGGTGACCCCATGCTTCCGTGCGTTCAGCTCGGCCTTGCGCCCGTCCCATACGCAGCGCACGGGATAAGTGTATTACATTGTGGCGTCAGCGCTGGGTCTGCCTCGTCCGTGGTTGCAGCGAGGACCTCAGCCCTCCTCTTCCTCAGCCGCTTCGGCGGCCAAAGCGGAGACAGTTCCTCCCGCCGGACTCGGTCGGCACCGACATCTCGCCGTTTAGGTCCTCGGTCGAGCTGGCCGCGGGCGACGTCGCCGGTGCGGCCCTCACGCGCGCGGGCCGCGCGGCCGGGTGCGTCGCCGAGCATCTCCTGGATGAAGCGCACGTCGGCGCCACCTTCGAGCATGAGCGTGGCCATGGTGTGGCGGAAGAGATGACACGCGCCGCGCTTGCCGATCGCGGCCTTGTCCACGTACTCGCGGACGAGCTGCGTCAAGCGGTTCGGCGTGAAGCTCTCGCCCAGGTGCGTGAGGAAGAGATAGCCCTCGTCCGGCTCGACGAGGAGCGACGGCCGGACCTCGATGACGTAGCGGTCGATCCAGGCGAGCGCCCGCTCGCCGATCGGGACCATGCGGCCCTTCTTGCCCTTGCCCTAGCGCACGTCGAGCGTGCCACGCTCGACGTCGAGGTCGTAGAGCTTGAGGTTGACCAGCTCCATGCGCCTTATGCCGGTCGAGTAGAGCGTCTCCAGGATGGCGCGGTCGCGCAGGCCGAGGGCATCGCCGCCGCCGGCGCCGTTCATCACCTGGTCGACCTCGCCGGCCGTGAGCACGTGCCTAGTTGGAGCGCCGACCTGTGAGCGGTGGTCAAGAACCGCCGGGATGCCGACGGCTGAGTCGTAAGTAGACTCGGCGCGCGGGCGCGCGCCGGGCTCGATGCGGCCAAGACAGCAAGGCGCGTGAACGCGCATCCGCATTCACCCGAGAGCGACGTACTCTATTGGGAGCGCGTCCGGAGGGATTTTTCCGCCCCTGAGTCCCTTCGCCACATCGGCTATAGACTCGCCAGCGTGCTTGAACGTACTTCCCTCTTCCGCGCTGGTGAACGTGCGGCCCACCGACTTCTGGCCAAACAGGACCTCTCCACTGCTTGGGGCATGAGGTCAGCGGGACTGCGATTGAGTGCTCGCCTTCCAGCATCGGAGTCTGCCGGGTCAGCTTGGCTTCGCCAGTTGTTGGAGCCGACGAAGAAAAGCGTCGCCGCGCAGCTTCGCAGCGCTCTCCAGCCTTCCAGCCGTATGCGTCCAATGTGTCGTTGAGAACGCGTGGTCGAGTTCGTCCTGCCGCTCCTTGATCCGGGCGAGCACATTCCGCAGGTCCGCGGGGTTCTGCTTCGTGACGACGGCGTCGATGGTCCTCCAGCCCATCGCAAGCTCGACGTCGTCGAACAGGAAGAATCGCTCCGGCTCCGCGGAGGAGGCCAGGTCTAGAAACTCCTGGCCGCGGTCGCGCACGAAACGCAGCCGAAGGGTGCCAATGCTGAAGACCACTTCAGCATTCCGAGAGTGCTCTTCGTCGCGCCTCTCTCGCGCGAGCTTTGCGGGCCCGAGCCCGGCGGCGCTCAACTCGTTCTCAGCCTTCTCGCGTAGGGAGGAAGAATCCATGGCTCCTCTCCTCACTTGGCTGGCGGCACCAGGCGAAGGCCGTCGGGACTTACGGTGTAGCCCTTACTCGCCAGGTATTCGAGCTCGCGCGCAAAGAAGCTGCCGGGCCTTGCCTGTCTTGCCGGTGTCGCGAGAACGATGTCGTCCCCGCGCCGGATTGCGCGGTCGAGGAACCGCTGATTGGCCGCCCATTGCTCGGCGGGCGTCATCTTCTGCCATACGTCCGTCGGTACATTCAGCCTTCGCGCACCGAGCTCTTCGGCGAGTTGCACGTACGCCGGGTTGTGACCGAGGACCGTCTTGCCGCCCGTGGCTGCACTACTTGGGGCACGCAAACCCGGCGCTGGACCGAGTCCGACCTTGGCAACCGGTGCTATGGCCATCACGACAGCCGCCGCGAACATACCTTCCTGCTGGTCTACGTTGGTCGCCGGGAAGGTCTGGGGAATGAGGTCCGGAAAACGGAAATCGGTGAACGGGCTGATAGCCAGGTTCGTGAGGTGGTTCGGAAGATTGAAGATGTCGCTCGGAATGTTGCCAACAGCCTTGGCTGTGCCGAGGAGGTACTGGGCACAGCTGGCAGTGCCGCTATGGTCAAAGCAGGCCCTCCCATTGGGGTCGACGAATCGCAGGGGGTTGCTCCGCACGTAGGCATACAGGTTCCAGCTTTGCGGGTCTCCCACACTCTGGTCCGCGAAAGGCACATCCGGGATGGTGAACCGCCCCTGCGCTCCCGAGAAGTATCTCGCTCCGAAGTAGTCGAGTCCGGTCTCCAGGTCCCGCTCCTTGCCGGTGAACTTCTGCCTCACTCCGGATTCGGATCCGTAGCCACCGATCGAGGAGCGCCCGCCGAACGAAACCGGGACCTCCTCGCCAAACGGGAGGTAGTCGTGCCGTGCCACCACCTGCGCCGCCTCGTCACTGACCACCCGCGTGCTGCCCAGATGATCCGTGGTGACGTAGCGGATCCCGGTCATGGCCCCACAGGCGCTCGCCGGCGAGCAGTACTCCGCGACCAGTCTCCCGAAGGCATCGTACACGTAGGTCGTGGTGCTGGCGCCCTGGACCTTCTTCACCCGGCGCCCGGAACCGTCGTAGACGTAGCTCGTTGCGCCCGCCGCGGACGCCAACCGGTTCTCCCCGTCGTACGTGAAGACCCGGCTCGATGCATCACGCGTCTGGTTGCCCGCGTTGTCGTAGAGGGTTCGTCGATGTGTTGAAACCGCGAGTTGGGGGGCAGCAGGCTCACTGCCTCACACGCTACTCCCACGCCGTAAGGGCGGTCAAGGGCGGATGAGCCCGTGAGCGTGACGAGCACGGCGGTGGCCCCGATTCGCTCATCCCGGACGTTGGTCCGGACCCTGACTGTCCAGGCCGGCCTCTGGGGCCCTGAGCCCCTGAGCCCTCGGGTCCATTGAGTTGAAGGTCAGAACCGGGTAGGCTTCACGGCGTCCTGCAAACAAGCCCTGGACAATTGACAAGGGGAGGTTTGATGAAGCGAACCCTCGCTGTGGTCTTTCTCGCGACCACGCCGCTTTTCGCGCAATCGCCTCAGGAGCCCACGGCCAAGAGCCAGCCGGTGGCGCCCCTGGAGGCCATTGACTACGTGGAGGTCGCGGCGCCGGATCTGGCGCAGCTGGAGTCCGAAGACGCCGTAGCGGAGGCCATGGACCTCGCACCCCGCTTCGCCGTTCCCAACGCGGTGAGCCTCAACCCCTCTGAGCGCGGCACCTGGGAACGGCTCCCCGATGGCCGGATGCTGTGGCGGCTGCGCGTCATCGGCCGCGGCGCCCGCTCTCTCAACCTCGGCTTTTCCCGTTATCGCATGTCCCCGAACGGACAACTGGTCGTCCACTCCAGCGATGGTCGCCAGATGGTGCGGCCTTTCACGGCCGCCGACAACGAGGATCACGGCGAGCTGTGGACGCCGGTGGTACTCGCGGACGATATCACCGTCGAGTTGACGGTCCCTGCTGCGGAGCTCGAACAGGTGGAGCTGGCCCTCGGCACCATCAATTACGGCTACCGTGGCTTTGGCGATAAGAGCCCGCTTTCGGGGTCCTGCAACATGGACGTAGAGTGCCTGCCGCAAGGCAACCCCTGGCGCGACCAGGTGAGGGCGGTGGGCGTCATCTCCACCGGGGGCAGCACCTTCTGCTCGGGCTCGCTGCTAAACGACGTAGCCCAGGACCTGAAGATGTACTTCATGACGGCCAACCACTGCGGGATCAACGCAGGCAACGCCGCCTCCCTGGTCGTCTACTGGAACTACCAGAACTCGACTTGTCGGACCCCGGGTAGCCCTGCCAGCGGCGGCGCCGGAGACGGTGTGCTGACCCAGTTCAACACCGGGTCGTTCTTCCGCGCGGCCCGCAGCCAATCCGACTTCACGCTGGTGGAGATGGACGACCCGGCGACGCCGAGCTTCAACCTGTACTGGGCGGGGTGGGATCGGTCCACGGGGAACTACCCTTGCTCCACCAGCAGCTACTGCGCGGCCATCCATCACCCGGCCACGGACGAGAAGCGAATCACCTTCTCGGAACAGGCGATCGTGGTTTCGAGCTACAACAACGGCAGCGCGCCGCCCCCTCAGCCGGGTGATGGAACCCATGTGTGGGTGCACTGGTCCCCATCGCCACCCTTCTTCCCGTCGCCTCCGGGCGTCACCGAGCCCGGTTCGTCCGGATCGCCGCTCTACAACGCCGACCACCGCTTCGTGGGCCAGTTGCACGGTGGACCATCCGCCTGCGGTCAGGTCGGAGACAACCTCTCCGACATGTACGGCCGTTTCGCCACTTCCTGGGATGCCGGGGGCACCGCGGCCACCCAGGCCAAGGACTGGCTCGACCCACTGAGCACCTCGGGGACGACCTTGGACGGCCGCAACCAGTGCTCGCTCACCGTGGCCCCCACCGGGCTCACGGCTACGCCCAACGGAAACAACCGAATCGACCTCTCTTGGACGGCGGCGGCCGGCGCCACCAGCTACGTCGTCTATCGGGCGGTCGGGGCCTGCCCCGGCGCGGGCTTCGCGGTGATCGCGACCGGCATCACCGCCACCAACTACTCCGACCTCACGGTCTCCGGAGGAACCACCTACAGCTACCAGGTGGCCGGCTACCTGGACGCCGAAGCCTGCGCCGGACCCCAGAGCGGCTGCGACGACGCCGCCGCCACCGGCACCTGCACCATGGCTCCCACCTTCGCCGGCCTCACCAGCGCCATCTCGGCTGGGACGTCGGGTTGCGGCATCACCCTCAACTGGTCCGCGGCCACCCAGAACTGCGGCAGCAACGTCGTCTACAACGTCTACCGTTCCACCAACGCGAGCTTCACCCCTGCCTCGACCAACCTGCTGGCGAGCTGTCTCGCCTCGACCAACCACACCGACAACACCGTTGCTTCCGGTACCGCGTACTACTACGTGGTGCGGGCGGAGGACGACAGCGGCAACGGCGGCGGGGCTTGCGCCAACGGCAACGCGGACGCCAACCTGATCCGGCGCTCGGCCACGGCTGCCGGACCGGACACCAACACCTTCCTCGACAACATGGAAGGCGGAGCCGGCAACTGGACGGTAGGCGGTACCGGAGCGGGAGCCAACTTCGCGCTGGTGACGACCGACGCTCACTCCCCGGTGACATCCTGGTGGGTGACCGATCCGACCGCGGTCAGCGACCGCACGCTGGCCCTGACCAGTGCGGTGGCGGTGCCCGCTTCCGGCGGCCCCAGGCTGGAGTTCTGGCATCGGCTGGCCAGCGAATCGAGCTGGGACGGCGGCGTGCTCGAGTATTCGACCGACGGCACCAACTGGTTCGACATCCTGGCCGGAAACGGCGGCACCATTCCCGCCAACCCTGCCCGTCTCGCGGTCGGGCCCTACACCGGGGCGCTCAACTCGTCTGGGAACCCGCTAGGTGGTCGCGCGGCTTGGCAGGGGACGATCGGAGGGGCCGCCGACTTCCGGCGTGTGGAGGCCAACTTGGCCGACTTCGCCGGGCAGAGCGCACGCTTCCGATGGCGGTTCGGGAGCGACAGCTCGGTGGGTGCGGCGGGCTGGTGGGTCGACGACGTCCGCCTGTTCGCCGGCTCGAGCTGCTTCTCCGACCTCATCTTCAAGGACGGCTTCCAGAACTGAGGTCTCTTACGGCCGGCGGTTCCGGAGCGGCACGCTGCCGCTCCCGGGCCGCCGGCCTTCGTGCGTCTAGTCAGAAGACGTAGAAGAACGTCAGGCTCAGGATCACGTCGGAGTCCGGCTTCTTCCCGGCGACCTCGTCATACGTCACGAGCTTGAGGTTCGGCTGGAAGTGGACGCTCGGCGTTGGGATCAGGTCTAGGCCCAGAATGACGTAGTTGTACTTCGCCGTGGGGTCGAAGGTGATGTAGGCGATCTTGGCGCCGTCGGGGTTGGGATCCAGCATCCGATCGAAGCGGCCGTAGATCCAGGCCTTGTCCTTGAGTCGAGCGGCCGCGAAGGCGGAGAACACGTCGAGCTCGAGAGCGGGTTTGTCCACTCCCTGCTTTCGCGTTTGATGGGCGTACTGAACCCCCGCCCGTCCCTTCTTGTGCTCGTAGGCGCCGAAGATCTGGGCGGTGGAGACATCCTTGTCGCCCTTCCTGCTCTCCCAGTCCAGGTAGCCTTCGAGGGTCCATCCAGTGGCCGGCCTGGCCTGCAGCGCGAGGTAGAGCTTCTTGTCCTTGTCGGTCTCGGACTTGGTGTCGGTGCCGGTGCCGAAGAACGCGTGGTAGCCGAACTTCTTCTGGGCGTCGAAGCTGCCCTTGAAGGCGAGGCCCAGGTCGCGGGACCCTCCCCACTTGTAGAGGTCGAGCGGCGTCTTCTCCACCGAACGATAGCCCCAGATCGTCTCCGGCACCTCCCAGGTGGGTGAGGGGGACAGGCCGATGAAGGCACCGTGTCGCCCATTCACCCACTTGAGGTAGGCGTCTTTGAGGAAGGGGGTCAGCTTGTCGGCGGTCTCGTTGAAGCCCTTGCTGCCGGCCTCCATCCGGATGCGGACGCCCCAGTTGCCCCCAATCTCGCGGTCGTAGCCCAGGTAGATGCGCCGAAACCAGAGGCCGCTCTGCTTCTCGAAGGCCTTGTCGTGGTCGGCGGCGTAGTAGTAGAAATCACCCATCACGTACCCGGACCATTTGCCGGGCTTCTCCGCCGGCTTCTCGGCGGGTTTCTCTGCCGGCTTGTCCGCTGAATCCGCAGCCGGGGCTTGAGCTCGCGCAGCGGTGGGAACCAAGGCCAGGAGCAGGGGGACGGCGAACCAAGGGCGCTTCATCAGGTCTCTTCCGTGCAAACCTACCGTGACGCCGAACTCGCCAGCAGCCTCCGCCACCTACGGCCGCGGGAAAGGTGGCGGGTCGGCAGCGTCGAAGGGAGCGTCGTGGGCGTGGCAGTACTCCTGCGGCTCGGTCCCGGCAATGAACGCCTCGGAGAAGGTCTTGGGACAAGAGGCGGTGGCCAGGCGGCCGGTCACGGGGTCGATGTCCAGGAAGATGATGGCGTCCGGCGGCACCGGAAAGGAGGCGGGTTTGGTGCCGGCCAGGGCTCCCTTCATGAACTCGACCCAGATGGGGAGGGCGGCCCGAGCACCCGAGAGGTTGACCGGCGTGTTGTCGTCGAAGCCCACCCAGACCACGCACAGCAGGTCGGGGGTGTAGCCGGCGAACCAGGCGTCGCGCATGTCGTTGGTGGTTCCGGTCTTGCCGGCGGCATCGGCTTGGAAGCCCATGGCCCGCGCGCCGGCGGCGGTGCCGCTGTTGAGCACGCTGCGCAGCATGTGGGTGACCAGGAAGGCCGACTCCGGCCGCACCACCCGCTGGGGATCCTGGGCATGCTGCTCCAGGGTTCGTCCCTTTTCGTCGGCGACCGCGAGCACGGTCACCGGTTCCATCTTGAGGCCGCCGTTGGCCAGGATGTTGTATGCCGTCGCCATCTCCAGCGGGGTGGCCTCGAATGAGCCTAGCGCGATGGCCGGGTAGGGTTGCACCTTCGCGCTCATGGCCAGCTTCTTGTTCCACAGATCGGCCACCCGGGCGTAGCCCACCATCTCGGCCACCTTGACGGTGGCCACGTTCAGGCTGTGGGCCAGCGCCTTGCGCAGCGTCACCCGGCCGAAGTACTTCCCCTCGTAGTTCTGCGGCGTGTACTCCTTGTCCTCGAAGAAGAAGACCGAGGGCTCGTCCTCGACCACCGTGGCCGGGGTGAGCGGGGGCAGCTCGGGGGCGTCGAAGGTGGCCTCGATGGCGGTCAGGTAGACGAAAGGCTTGAAGGTCGAGCCCGGCTGGCGTTTGGCGAGGGTCACCCTGTTGTACTGGCTGCTGCCGTAGAAGCGTCCGCCGGCCAGGGCCAGGACCGCACCCGTCCGCGGCTCGATGGCGATCAGCGCTCCCTGCACCGGGGGCCTGCCCGCCTTCTTCCTCATCATCTTCTCCACGCTGTCCAGGCCGCGGCCCAGGACCTCCTGGGCCAGGGACTGGAGGTGGAGGTCGATGGTGGTGTAGATGGCGAGGCTCTGGGTGTTCAGGTCCTTCTGGTCGTATCGTTTGGTGAGCTGGTCCTTCACTAGGTCGACGAAGTAGGGTGCCTCCACCGAGTCCACCTGCGGGCGGTCGACGGCTACCGGCTCGGTCATCAGCTTCTCGGCGACGGGAGCCTCCAGGAACGCCGCCTCCACCATGGCTCTGAGCACCAGGTTACGGCGGTCCTGGGCCTTCTTGGCGTGACGGTAAGGGTTGTATGGGTTAGGTGATTGGATCATCCCCGCCAGCAGGGCCGCTTCCGACACCGTGAGGTTGCCCACGTCCTTGTGGAAGTACATGCGGGCGGCCTCGCCCATGCCCTGGATGCTGAAGGACCCCACCTGGCCCAGGTAGATCTCGTTCAGGTACAGCTCCAGGATCTCCTTCTTGTTGGCCCGGCGCTCCAGCACGAAGGCCAGCAGCGCTTCGTGCAGCTTGCGTTTGACGGTCCGCTCGGGAGTGAGGAAGAAGTTCTTGACCAGTTGCTGGGTGATGGTGCTGCCGCCTTGCAGGTAGGTGTCGGCTTTCAGGTTGCGGAGGGCGGCGCCCACGATGCGGAAGGGGTCGAGGCCGGGATGGCTGAAGAACCGCCGGTCCTCGATGGCCAGGACCGCCTTGATCAGGTGCTCCGGCAACTCGTCGTACTTGATAACCCGGCGCTTCTCTCGGGTCTCGTCGAAGAGGTAGGTGATCAGCTCCGGCTCCAGGGGTACGCTGGCGAAGGCCTTCTTGCCTTTGACCTGACGCATCTCCTTGATGGCGTTCTTGTCGAAGCCCACCACCACCAACTCCTGCGGCGCCTGGGGGACTGCTCGCGGCCAGAGCACGACGCTCTTGCTGCCCACCGAGAACTGACCGGGCCCGGTGGGCGCGTCCTTGGTCTCTTCGTACTTGAGCCCGTTCAACACCTTGACCAGACCCGGGAGCGAGAGCGGCAGATCCTTGCGCAGGACCAGGGGACGGGCGTAGAGCTTGGCCGGCACCATCCAGCGCTCCCCGTGCAGGCGCCGGTCCACCATCACCGCCGACTTCATGTAGTAGTAGATAAGGACGGCCGAGCCGACCACCGCGGGGAGAGTGACCAGGGTGAGCAAGGTCACCACCATCTTGAAACGCCGGGCCGAGTAGATGTGGCCGCGTGAGACAGGGGGCAAAGGGCGTCTGGGGAGCGTGGCCACAGGGGATTATAGCCGTCGGAACCCGCTTGTCTGGTAAGCGCGGCCCGGCCCAGGTTTGACAGCAAGGCGGGCTGCCTCTACCTTCTGCGCGTGTCTCGCCTGCTCGGCTTCACGGCTCTTTCGTTCGGCCTCGTGCTTCCGGTGTTCGCGCAGACCCGCCCCCTGCTGACGGAGGAGGCGCTGACCGCGCCGGCCGGTACCGTCGTGCTCGAGGTCGGCCTGGACGCCATCAAAGGCGAGCCTAACTTCTTGACAGGCCGGCTTCGGGACCGCTACGACGGTCCCGTTGTGCGCGCGGTCTTTTCCCCGTCGCACAACGTCGAGATGGACCTGGAGTGGACGGCACGGGTCGGCGTGCGCGGCGATCCCGACTTCGGCAACGTCTCCGACGCCGGTGACGTGGCGCTTCGGGCCAAGGTCCGCCTGCTGTCGCGCCTCGACCGCGGTTTCACGCTGGGGGCGCGCTTCGGGGTCACCCTGCCCGAGACCGGCTCCGAGCAGGGCTTGGGCCCCAACACCCTGCGGATGTCGGCACAGATGCTGGCGTCCTCCCGGATCGGGTCGACGTCCCTGCACGCCAACGCGGGCCTGGCCATCCACGACGAGATCGACTCTCCGCCCGCGCAGCAGGACTTCCTGGCCTACGGGCTGGCCGCCAGCCGGCCGCTTCGAGGGGGCCTGGGTGTGGTGGCCGAGGTGGCCGGGCTGCTGGGCCAGAGCGTGCCCGGTGTGGAAGCCCACTCGGAGGCCCGACTCGGCCTTCGCCTGAGGCGCGCTCGCGTCACCGGCGATCTGGCTCTGCGCCGGGGCTTGACCCGCGCCGACGGCGGTTGGGGACTGAGCCTCGGCGCGGCCTTGGCCGTGGCGCCTCGCTGACGCTGCCGCGCCCGGCCCGGCAGGACATCTTGTATTCTCCGGTGGACAGTCTCCGGCCCCTGGGCCTTCGGCGCTCTGACGGCAAGCACCTGCGCAGGCGACACTTGCGGGCGGCGCACCGGTAGGCCCGGGCCTTGCATTCCTGGACGCGCGGGTCGTGTTGGCCTAACGACGGATGGAGGGGCAGATGAGAATGAGGTTTGCCGCTGTGGCGGTGGTGGCGGGTTCGCTGGCGCTCCGGGTGGTTCCGGCGGTCCAGAGCGCCCCGCTTTCGGTGTCGCTGCTGGCCGCCCGGATTCACGTGTACGTGGGCGAGCGAGTCAACGTCAGACCCGGGTACGGCAAGCTCCACGTCAACGTGGATCCGGAGCGCGCCAAGGTCTACATCGATGGGCGCTACCAGGGTCGCGGCGACTGCACCCGGACGCTGCGCGAAGGCCGGCACACGGTGCGGGTGGTGCTGGCCAGCGGGCGGCGCGCCTCCGAGGTGGTCAGGGTCGAGGACGGCCGCATCACCAAGGCCCGGCTGGATCTCGACTAGGTCAGCTCCTAGCGCGGCTTCGCCGCAACCGAAAGCGGCGAAGCCGCGAGTTGAGAGTCGAGAGTTGAGAGTCGAGAAACGACGGACTACTTCGCGCGCCGCAACGATTTTCGGAAGTAGTAGATCAGCGGACAGCACTCAGCTACGGCAGGACACGAGGCTGGGGGCGGTCGGGCCTCCCGCTCCTCCAACCTCGGGACCACATCCGTAGCTGAGCGCTGACTGCCGAAGGCTGATCGCCGGCGTCTTACCCCACCACCTCGACCCGAACCCGGCCGGTCCCGGGCCCAATCAGACCGATGGCGCGGGCCGCCCCTCGCGAGAGGTCGATGATTCGCCCCTTGTGGGCGGGAAACCGGTCGTTGACTCGCACCACCACGCTCTTTCCGGTGGACACGAGCGTCACCTTGAGTCGCGTCCCAAACGCGAAGCTGGGGTGAGCGGCCGTCAGGTCGTCCTGTTCGAAGGCCTCGCCCGACGAGGTCCTCTTGCCCTGATAGCCGGGACCGTACCAGGAGGCCGTCCCTTCCTCGACGTAGCCGGAGGCCGGGGCCAACGGCGGCGGGAAGCGGTAGTGCGGGGGGCCGCAAGCGGCAGGACCGAGCAGCGCGGCCAGCAGGATCCCAAGCCGCCGGAGGCCGGTGCCGATTCGTTGTGTGTTCGTCCCCCTCATCTTCCTCCGCAAGGGCCCAGCGGTCCGCCCTGGCCGCCTTGGAGTATGCCACGACGCCGCCAGCCGCTGGAGACGACCGGCTTGCGGCGCTACCATAGGAATGGCAGCTCTGACCATGGCAAGCGTCCGGGGAGTGGCCGTCCTCAACGCCATCCGCTATGTGCGGGAGAGTTTTGGGCCAAACCCCCACCAGGCGGTGGTGAAGGCCCTTTCCGAGCCGCATCGCGCCACCTTCCTGGGTCCCATTCGTGAGGCGTCCTGGAAGCCGGTTGAAGACCTGATTGCCTACCTGGAAACCGCGCAGCGACTCCTGGCCCCCGCCGACCCGCTCTTCTTCCGCCGAGTGGGCCGCTTCTCCGGTCAGCTCGAGCGCGCCTCCCAGGGCTTCGAGGTCATGGTGGCCGACCCTTCCACCGCCATGCGCATGGGCCCGGTCGTTTGGCGGTCGTTCTTCGATGCCGGCCGGCTGGAGGTGGAGATCCTGGGCCCCCGCGAGGGGATGGCGCGGGTCTTCGACTTCCCGGCCAGCCGTGCCCTGTGCGACCGCCGGTCGGGTGCCTGGGAGGGCCTTTTGTCAACCCCCGGGCTGAGGGTGGAGGTCACGGAGACGCGCTGTTGCCTCTCCGGTTCCGACTTCTGCGAGAACCGGGTGCTCTGGGTCGGCTGACGCCTAGCGGGAGAGCAGGTTGCGTTGCGCCAGGGAACCCCAGGCGAAGCTGCCGTAGCTCGCGATGAACAGGGCGTCCACCACCGGCTCCAGACGGGCCATGTCCAGGGTCGAGAAGTAGGCGAAAGCAATGTCGCCCCCGGCCAGGGCCAGCACCCCGACCAGCAGGGCCACCCATACCCGCTGCACGTTGCCGCCCTGGAGGCGAAGGGTTACCCGCAGCAGGAAGGCGGTGGGGACCAGGAGCGCCAAGTCCAGCAGCGGATAGGCGAGGTTCAAGAGCTTCTCCAGGGGCGGTGCCGCGGTGCCGGCGACCGGCGCCAGCATGGGGTAGCCAAGGCCCAGGCACAGGGCCAACACCAGGCCCATCAGCGTCCAGCGTTCGGAAGCGCTGCCCATGGGAAAGCCCGCCTCCTGGTAGGCCTTCACGAAGGAGACCAGGGCGGCGATCAGCAGCGGGTAGGCGGCCACGAAGAAGACATCGGCCAGCGAGGGAAAGGGGCTCTGGACGCCCCGCGCGATCTGGTAACGGGAGAGCGCCAACTGGGCCAGGAAGAAGCCCAAGAGCCCCAGCGAGAGCAGCCGCCACGCCCGCCTGACGTGTGTGCCGGGATCGAAGCCGCCGGCCGCGCGGTGGGCCAGCAAGGCACCCAGGCCCTCCAGGACCAGCTTGGTCAGACAACCCACGACCATGAAGGTCCCGCGCCCCATCCCGGCGAAGAGCCCGGGAAGCGCGGCCTGGGCCAGGAACAGCAGGGCCATGAAGCCCACGGCAGCAACGCAGGCGACCTCGCCGCGGCGGTTCGAGATGGCGGTCATGCGCCCACCGCCCCGGCCAGCACCTGCTTCACCTCGGCGAGAATGGTTGCGCTCTTCTCGCGGCCCACGAAGATGTTGAGCCCGGCCCCGATCTTGGTCATCAGGATCTCGATCTGGTCTGCCCTGAGGTGGGCGCCGTCGAAGCCGAGGTTCTGGGCGTGGGCGGTGACGGCCGAACGGGCCATGCCCTGGCCCAGATAGGGGGCGATCACTTCGATGATCGCTTCCAGCACCGCTCCGCGGTTCGACTCAACCATAGGTCACCGGAGCCCCGAGGGAGGCAGAAGGCTACCACGGCTTCGGTCTCCCGTGGTGAGGCCAAGTCGCCTATAATCGGAGGGCTCCCTCTACTGTGTCTTGCCAGGTCCCCGGGGCCCCCTCGAGGTGCCGAGAGATCTCATGTTTCGCCGAAAGCCCAGGATCTTCCGAGCCGAAGACGACATCCTCGACTGGTTCACCATCAGCTACGCCAGCATTCTGAGCGTGGTCGGGGGCCTGCTCCTGTTGGCTGGAGCGGGTGGAGCCTACCTCTACTTCAAGGACCGACCCGCCTCCGGGTTCCTGTTGCGAGCCCCCACCCGGGCCCGCTTCAGTTGGTTCGAGGGCGTGGTGAAGGTCAAGGCCGCGGGAGCGGCCGACTGGGTGATGGCCTCGGCCGAACTGGCGCTGGCCCGGCACGATCTGGTCCGGACCCTACCCGGCGCCGCCGCCGAGATCGCCTTCTTCGACGGTACGCTGGTGCTGCTTCGTCCCGACAGCCTGGTGAGCATCGAGGAGACCGGCGAGGATTCCGCGAGCCGCCGTCGCGTGGCCTGGCACATCACCTCCGGCGAGGTCCAGCTCAAGACCGGTCCCGGCGACGCGCCCGATCGCTCGACCGAGGTGTCGACACCGACCGCTGAGGGGCGCGTCGGGGGCTCCTCCTTGGCGGCGGTCCGGGTGGCGGAGACGGGGGCCAGCGAGTTTCGGATGTTCGAAGGTGCCGGCCGGGTTACCACCAAGACCGGACAGCAAGTGGAGCTGGGAGCGGCCCAGGCCCTTCGCGTCTCGGCCGAGGGACAACTGACCGCCAAGGTCGCGCTGCCTTCGCCCCCGGTGCTCAGGCCGACCGAGCAGGAGGGGGTGGTGAGATCCGAGGCGTCGGGCGCCACTGCCCGGCTGGCCTGGCGGCCCGAGCCCTCGGCTGTCGCCTACCGCGTAATGGTCGACCACAACGCGGCTTTCGCCTGGCCGCTGGTCGACCGCAAGGGCATCAAGGAGAGCGCCATCGAGCTCAGGGGTCTGGATCCGGGCCGCTACTACTGGCGGGTGGCGGCCCTGGGTCGCGACGACCTGGAGGGGGCGTTCTCCGAGTACTCCCGCCTGCATGTGATCCGGGGCCGCCCCGGCGCCCAGCTCAAGGCCCCGCCGCTCTGGCTGGACTCGGTCGAGGTTCGGGGTCGCATCGCGCAGGTGAAGGGGCGGACCGAGCCCTTCGCCCGAGTGATCATCAACGGCCAGAAGGCGGAGGTCCAAGCCGACGGCTCCTTCAACGAGTTCGTCATCCTGCTGGCGCAGACCGAGCAGGAGATCGTGATCCAGGCTCACGGCACGGACGGCGGCATGGCCGAACAGCGCCGGGCGGTGACGCTGCCGGTTTCCTGAGGCCGGCCGGCCGCGCCGCCGGCTCCTCGCCGCCTAGCTACTCTCCGCGGGCCCGGCGCAGCACGTCGATGGCTCGGTCTCCGAAGTACTTGATGACGAGCCGGTTCCAGGTCGGCGTCTTGCGGACGTTGCCGATGTAGTCGTTCAAGGCGGCCAGCAGTTGCTGGTCTTCCTTGCGCACGCCCAACGCGATCGACTGCGGCGGGCCCAGGAACATGCCGAGCTGCACGCTCGGATCCTCTTCTTGCGGCGCCAGCGCGATCTCGACGCCTTCAACCGTAGCGGTTATCGCGCCGGAGCGCATGAGTTCGGCGAGGGAGGAGGCGCTACCGATGATCTTGAGGTTCTTCGACGGCACCCCCGCTGCTCTCACCGTCTCGACATACGAGGTTCCGATGGCGACCCCAACCTGCTCCTCCCGCAACTGCTCGAGAGTTTGGATCACTCGATGCGGCTTTCGGGTGACCACGACGTCGCGGGTGGGAAAGGTCTCGACCGAAAACTCGATCAGCTTGCGGCGCTCCTCGGTTCTGGTCATGCCGCCCGCGATCAGATCGCCCTTCTTGTTCACGAGCGATGGGATGAGCATCTCCCAGCTGGGGACGTAGACGGGCTCGAGCTCGAGCTTCTGCTGGCGGGCAAAGCCGGCCAGGATCTCGCCCTCGATGCCGACCAGGCTGTTGCCCTGCCTGGCCAGAAAGCGCGATGGCGCGACCGGCGGTGCCGTTGGGTCGCCTGCAACCAGCACCAGCAGCTTCCCCCGCTGCCTGATCTCGGGGAGGTCCAACGACAGCACGGGCTTTGCGAGAGCCCCCAAGACCAGAAGCGCCACCGCAAGTCGTCTCATGCTCACCTCATTGCGCCGGAAGCCCGCGTGTTAGAGGGTTGGGCCCACGCCACCGCACGATTATGGGGGCAGGCAGCCGCCCTTGGCGAGCGTCGCGGAGTGGCCGGGGGGACGAGAGGGCTGAGCTACGGGGTCAGGCTCGCAATGGCGAGGGAGGCCAGACGCACGCCGGGAACTTGCAGCTCCTGGATCGGCGCCAGCGCACCCGACCCCTCGTCAAACCGCAGGACCGCCAGTCGCGTTCCGAGGGTGTAGCCCTCCGACGTGCGCCAGCTCGTGTTCACGTACACGTAGGCCCCGTGCTGTACCAGGGGTCTCGGCCCCTCCGCAACGGGCAGATCCACCGTGTGCCGGTGGACAAGACCCTCGGCTTGGTTCTCGAAGACCTGAAGCTGATCCGGGCCGGCCAGGAGCCAACGCCCCGATGGCGTTACGTGCAGAAAGCCGCAGTAGGTCCCCCGCAGGTTGCCCTCCTCGGTCAACGTGCCGCTCACCGGATCGACCCTGTACCGTGTCACGCCGGGGTCGACCCCAAGGCTCTCGCGCCGCCCGAGGAAGGCGAACTGCTCTCCCGGGGTGGTGACGAGGTTCGAGCGGTCCCCATCCCAAACTCCGACGTGGCGGCTCCCGGTTGGCTCGAGTTCGCCGGTGTCGAGCACGCGAAAGCTCAACAGCAATTCCCTGCTGGTCCGGGGGTATCCCCAAGGACCCGTACGCTGCTTTCCATTGAGCCAAACGAATCGCCCCGAGGGGGAGAACTCGAAGCTCCCCAAGCGCGGGTAGCCGTCCTCCTCGGGTGCGGTGATGGGAGACATCGGAAGGGGTAGAAGCGCAAGGCCCGCCTGGGTGTCGATCCGGAAACCCAAGGCGCTGAGGCCGGAAACGGCATAGAGAAAGCGCCCGCTCGGATCCACCACGGCTCGGGCCTTGTCGAGGGGAACCTCGGCCCGGCCCCACAGTATCAGGGCGCCAGTCGACGAGTCGATCCGGTAGGCGTTCAAGAACCCGCCTCCGGCGTCGAACAGGTACACCAGCCGGCGCTCCGGATCCACGAACGGCCCAGTCGGCGTTTGGGTGACCGGGAGGATCACGTCCCCCAGGGAGGCGGCCGTCAGGCGGCCATCCTGACCCAGATCGAACAACCGAACGCCGGTGTCGTGGGTCCCCAGCAGGTAGGTTCGGGGGACGGCCGAGGGGGCGGTGCCGCCTTCCGGCGACCCGCAGGCCATGGCGGCGAGTGGGATTGCGGCCAGCGCGGTTCGAACCGTGAGCCCTCTCATGGCAAACCTCCTCAGTCGTACCCTCGACGCCAGGCAGTTGGCGCCCTGCAGGTGGCATGCCAGCAGGGATTCCGAGTCCTGCGACCGCTGGTGGGCGCGGCGCCAGGGAACGGGGGTGCGCGGAGTGGATTGGGAACGCCGCGTCTCGCAGAGTCGCGACGCAGCCCTGCGACGTTGTCGGGGCGCCGCGTTTCGTGTCCGGGGGCTCGGGGGGCGGGAGCCCCGCCTGATAGCGGCCAACGGATTGACGTCGGGCGCCGCGTTTCGTGTCCGGGGGTTCGGGGGGCGGGAGCCCCGCTTGAT
>DATECU010000185.1:0-4283 GCA_035286745.1 Vicinamibacteria bacterium
CGGAACTGCACCTTCGGGTTGGTCGCCGCCAGAACCTTGGTGATCGCCGCCGTCAGCGACGTCTTCCCATGGTCCACGTGACCGATGGTCCCGATGTTCACGTGCGGCTTGTTCCTGTCGAACTTCTCCTTCGCCATGCCTAGTGCCTCCGGTCGCGCTTCAAGAAAGCTAGTCCTTGCCGACTCTGCCCATCACCTTGGCGACGACTTCCTCGCTCACGCTCCGGGGGGCCTCTTCGTAGCGCTCGAAGTGCATGGTGTAGGTGGCCCGGCCCTGGGTACGGGAGCGCAGGTCCGTGGAATAGCCGAACATGGTCGACAGCGGGACCATGGCGGTGATGATCTGGGTGCCGCCCCGCGAGACCTGACCCTCCATGTGCCCGCGCCGGCTGCTGAGGTCGCCGGTGACCGCCCCCGTGTAGTCGTCAGGCGTCACCACCTCGACCTTCATCACCGGCTCCAAGAGCACCGGCTGAGCCTTCTTGGCCGCGTCCTGGAGGGCCAGAGAGCCGGCGATCTTGAACGCCATCTCCGAGGAGTCCACGTCGTGGTAGCTGCCGTCGTAAAGCCGCACCCTCACGTCGACCATGGGATAACCGGCCAAGGTGCCACGCTCCAGCGCTTCGCGGACCCCAGCCTCGATGGGCTTGATGAACTCCTTGGGGATGGCGCCGCCCTTGATGTCGTTCTCGAACACGAAACCCTCGCCCCGAGCCGGCGAGATCTCGATGTTGCAGACGCCATACTGGCCGTGACCGCCGCTCTGCTTGATGTGGCGGCCCAGGCCGTTCGCGGTCTTGCGGATGGTCTCCTTGTAGGCCACCTGCGGCTTGCCCACATGTGCCTCGACGCCGAACTCCCGCTTCAGCCGATCCACCAGGATCTCGAGGTGCAACTCCCCCATCCCCGAGATCTTGGTCTGGCCGGTGTCCTGGTCGGTCTCGACCTTGAAGGTGGGGTCCTCCTGCATCAGCTTGGCCAGACCGCTCCCCAGCTTCTCCTGGTCGCTCTTGGTCTTCGGCTCGACGGCGAGCGCGATGACCGGCGCCGGGAAGCTGATCGACTCCAGCACCACGGGCTGGCCGGAATCGCAGACGGTGTCGCCGGTGGTCACGTTCTTGAGCCCCACCGCCGCCGCGATGTCCCCGGCGTAGACCTCCTTGATCTCCTCCCGCTTGTTGGCGTGCATCTTGAGGAGACGACCGATTCGCTCGCGCTGGCCCTTGGTGGTGTTGAGCACGGTGTCGCCGGTCTTCATGCAGCCCGAGTAGACGCGGATGAAGGCCAGTTGGCCCACGAAGGGGTCGGTCATGATCTTGAAGACGAGGGCGCTGAAAGGCGCGTCGTCGCTGGGCGGGCGCGGCACCAGCTCCCCCGTCTTGGGGTCGTTGGCCAGGGTGGCCGGGATGTCCAGTGGCGAGGGCAGGTAGTCGACCACCGCGTCCAGCATCGGCTGCACGCCCTTGTTCTTGAAGGCGCTCCCGCACACCACCGGGAACAGCGTCATCTTGATGGTGGCCTTGCGGATGGCGGCCTTGATCTCGGCGATGCTGGGCGTCTCGCCGCCCACGTACTTCTCGAACAGGGTGTCGTCACCGGCTTCATGGGCCGCCTCGGCCACCTTCTCGATCATCACCTCGCGCCAGTGCGCGGCGTCGTCCTGATGCACCGCGGGGATGTCGATCACCTGGTACTTGGCCCCCAGCGCCTCGTCCTGATAGAGGTAGGCCTTCATCTCGACCAGGTCGATCACGCCGGCGTGCTGATCCTCCTGCCCCAGGGGCAGTTGGATGGGCACCGCCGACTTGGCGTTCAGCCGATCGTGCATGGTCTCCACGGCGTGGAGGAAGTTGGCCCCGACGCGGTCCATCTTGTTGATGAAGGCGATGCGGGGGACCTTGTACTTATCGGCCTGGCGCCACACCGTCTCCGACTGGGGCTGCACGCCGGCGACGGCGTCGAAGACCGCTACTGCGCCATCGAGGACCCGGAGGGACCGCTCCACCTCGGCCGTGAAGTCCACGTGGCCCGGGGTGTCGATGATGTTGATCCGATGGTCCTTCCAGAAGCAGGTGGTGGCGGCGGAGGTGATGGTGATCCCCCGCTCCTGCTCCTGCTCCATCCAGTCCATGACGGCGGTGCCCTCGTGGACCTCGCCCAGCTTGTAGCTGACCCCGGTGTAGTAGAGGACGCGCTCGGTGGTGGTCGTCTTGCCGGCATCGATGTGCGCGGCAATCCCGATGTTGCGGGTCCGTTCGAGGGGTGTCTGTCTCGGCACTAGTGTTCCTGACCGTCTACCAGCGGTAGTGGGCGAAGGCCTTGTTGGCCTCGGCCATCTTGTGGGTGTCTTCCTTCTTCTTCACGGCCCCGCCGCGCGAGTTGGCCGCGTCCATGAACTCGCTAGCCAGCTTCGCCGTCATGGTCCGTTCGGCGCGCTTGCGGGCAAAGCCGATCAGCCAGCGGATGGCGAGGGAGGTGCGCCGCCCGGGAAGCACCTCGACCGGGACCTGGTAGTTGGAACCGCCCACCCGCCGGCTCTTCACCTCGAGTGAAGGCTTGACGTTGTCCACGGCCTTCTTGAAGACCTTGAGCGGGTCCTCTTGGGTCTTGGCCTGCACCGTGCTCAGGGCGCCGTACACGATGGCCTGGGAGGTGGAGCGCTTCCCACCGAACATCATCGAGTTGATGAACTTGGTGACCAGCGCGCTGTTGTAGAGAGGATCCGGCAGGACCTCCCTCTTGGGTACGTTTCCGCGACGTGGCATCCTCTTTCCCTCGACTCCCCGGAAAAAACAAACAGACGTCGTGAGTTTGGCCGGGACCCTGTGGCCCTGGCCCTCACGCCGTCTGGGCTCTACGACCGCCCCGCCTCGAAGATCCTGGCCCCCCGGACCTGAACGACTGCTTCGGAAGACCCGATTTCCCCGACAGTGTCTCGCCGACCCCCGGCCGGCAGCTAGCGAATGATCCTACTCCTCAAGGGACCCACCCGCGGGTCCCCAAGACCAAGTTGCCTACGCCTTGGGCCGTTTGGCTCCGTACTTGCTGCGGCTTCGCTTCCGCCCCTGGACACCCACCGCGTCCAAGGTCCCCCGGATGATGTGGTAGCGCACTCCGGGCAGATCCTTCACGCGGCCCCCGCGGATCAGCACGATCGAGTGCTCCTGCAGGTTGTGCCCCACACCGGGGATATAGGCCGTCACTTCGATCCCGTTGGTGAGCCGCACCCGGGCCACCTTGCGCAGGGCCGAGTTCGGCTTCTTGGGAGTCGAGGTGAAGACGCGCACGCACACGCCCCGCTTCTGGGGCGATCCCTGAAGAGCCGGGCTGTCGGTCTTCGTCTTGATGTTGGCGCGACCAACCCGGACCAGCTGACTGACCGTGGGCAAGAGACCTCCGAAACGAAGCGGCCGTCCCAACGCGGGGAAGCCGTCAACAAGGCAACCTGACGAGTTTACACGAGTTCCGCCTGCTGTCAAGCGCTGAAGCCAGGTCCGTTCCAGGTCCGGGTGTCCCCAGGGCGGCGCCTAGGGTTGTCGCTCGTACACGCCGAGGCCGCGAGAACCCTTCGGGCTCGTTTGAGGAGACGGTGCCGTTCCGGGGGACCCGCACGAGATGCACGCCAGCACGATCCAGACTGCGCGGGCGATAGCTGGCCACTCGTCCTCCTCGGCGCTCGCGGGCCGGACCTCAGGGGTCAGCGTAGAATCCGGCGGGCCAGCTCGCATAACGGTGGTGGTCCTCCCATGACTCCTCGCTGTGGGCACGTTAGCGCTTCTGGCACCAACCGGGGGGCGGGTCGCGGCCCCGCGACTCGGGATCGCCGGCGGGGCTGAGAAGCGGAACAGATGCCAGACAGGGCCTTGAGTTCACGGCATCTCGAAGCCGTCGGTGAAGATGGCGTCGACGAGTTCCAGTCGGACCCGATAGCCGGTGGCGTTGGTGCCGCCGCGCACCTCCAGCTTCCATCCGCTCAGGAACTCGCTGGGATCGGCGGTGCGCCAGTCCATGATGCTGAGGGTGGCATTCGCCGGCTCCTCCACCCGGATCCGTAGGCCGCCCGCGGTGGCGGTGCGGCCGGAGATCATCGGCATGACCGGCGTGTTCACCTGGAAGATCGCCGCCACGCCGCCAGCGGTCGTGAAGGTGTCGCGAACCCAGAGGCCGAGTCGATCGAAGTCGAATCGGCGTTGCCAGGAGGTCACGCGCCCCCCGGATGGCGCGTAGGCCGGGGAGAGGTCGGCCTGAGCATGGAGGTAGGGGCCCACCGTCGAGATCGAGATG